>DASPFU010000055.1:0-27083 GCA_035620935.1 Gemmatimonadales bacterium | reverse complement strand
AGCGCCCGCCCCACCGCCGTGAGGTCGAGCGATTCGAACGCGACGCCCGCGCCGAGCGCGTCGAGCGCCGTCCGGTACAGGGCGTCGGCCAGCACCGCGAGACGATAGGTCTTCTCGACGGACGACGCGGCGTCGTTCGGGTCGTACGCGCTCTGGCCCAGCACCGACTCGCGCACGATGCGCGCCGCTTCGAGCAACAGCCGATCGCGGTCCTGCAGCGCTTCGGGCCCCACCAGCCCCGCGATCTCCCGCAGCTCGCGCTCGCGCTGCAACAGGTCGAGGGTCCGTCGCCGGCAGCCGTCCCAGTCCGCCCCGACGTGCTCGGCGAACCACGGCGCGACGGCCTCCGCCTGGAGGCTGTAGCTCACGTCCCAGTCGACGGCCGGGAACTGGCGCTGGTGCGCCAGCGCGGGATCGAGCGCCCACAGTGCGCCGACGACCCGCAGGGACGCCTGTGTGACCGGCTCCGAGAAGTCGCCACCCGGCGGCGAGATGGCGGAGATCAGCGTCACCGCGCCCTCCCGCGTGGGGCGCCCCAGCGCCTCCACGAACCCCGCGCGCTCGTAGAACTTGCCGAGGCGGTTCCCGAGGTAGGTGGGATACCCCTCCTCGCCCGGCATCTCCTGCAGACGCGCGGCGATCTCGCGCAACGCCTCCGCCCAACGCGACAAGCTGTCGGCCATCAGCGCGACCCGGTACCCCTGGTCGCGGTAGTACTCCGCGATCGTGACCCCGACGTACACCGAGGCCTCGCGGGCGGCGACCGGCATGTTCGATGTGTTCACGACGAGCACCGTACGGTCCATGATCGAGCGGCCGGTTCGGGGGTCCATCAGGCGGGGGAACTCCTGCAGCACCTCGGCCATCTCGTTACCACGTTCACCGCACCCCACGTAGATCACCACGTCGGCCGCGGCGTACTTCGCGAGCGACTGCTCGATGACGGTCTTGCCCGTCCCGAACCCGCCGGGCACCGCGACGCTGCCGCCCTCGGCGACGGGGAAGAGGAAGTCGAAGACCCGCTGACCCGTGATGAACGGGCGACGCGACGGGATGCGGCGGCCGATCGGCCGGGGCGAGCGGACCCCCCACGGCTGGGTCAGGAACAACTCCGTCCCGTCGGCGAACCGCGCGACGGGGTCCTTCACGGTGAACTCGCCCGCGGAGATCTCCCCGACGGTGCCGGCCACCTGCGGCGGCACCAGGATGCGGTGCGTGAAACCGGGCCGCTCCTCCACCTCACCGAGCACGTCTCCTCCAGCCACCGCGTCACCAGCGTGCACCACCGGCGCGAACCGCCAGTGACGCGCGGCGTCCAGCGTGTCGGCGGCGAGTCCCGGTCGGATGAAGTCCCCGCTCGCTGCGGCGAGTCGTTCGAGCGGGCGCCCGACCCCGTCCACCACCGAGCCGAGCAGTCCCGGACCCAGGGTCACCGTGAGCGGCGCGCCGGTCGGCGCGACCGGCTCGCCGATGCACAGTCCCGCGGTGTCCTCGTAGACCTGGATGACGCCGCGGTCGCCCTCGACCCGGACCACCTCGCCCAGCAGTCCCCGCGTGCCGACGCGCACCAGCTCGTACAGCGAGACGCCGCGCAGCGGCGTGGCCTCCGCCAGCGCGCCGCTCAGCCGCGTGATGCGGGCGCCGCTCACCGCAGCCTCACGCGGTACCCGATGACCTGCCGCAGCAGCTCGATGACGTAGGCCTCGGCCCCCTCCGGGCGCTCCGCCCAGGCCGGGCCGGGGAACGGCACGACCATCGGGAGCGGCCGGCGGGCCAGGCGGCGCCGCAGCTCCACCGGCAGCGCCTCGTGCAGCCGCTCCTCCACCAGCAGCACGCCGGTGTCGGGCTCGCGCACCAGCTCCCGCAGCCGGAGCTCGGCGGCCGCCGCCGTGGTGACGGGCACCGCACGCATCCCGGCGAGCGCGAATCCGGCGGCGACGTCCGGCCGGCACAGGACCCGCACCTGGGTCTTCACGCGGCCGTCACCAGCTCGCGCGCGACGAGCGCGGGCGGCGCGCCGAGCGCGACACCCCAGATCACGCGGTGCAGGTCGACCGTCTGTGCCCGCAGGGCGAGGGCGAACACGAGCAGAGGGGCGGGGCCCAGCGGCTCGCGCCGCGCCAACTGCTGGAGCGTCGCGATGCGCGCCCGGAGCACGGCATCCTCGAGCGCCGCCACGTCGTCGCGGTGCTGCCGCAGGACGGCCGCCATCGGATCACCGTCGAACGCCTTCGCCAGGCGGTCCGCGGCGGCGGCCGGGTCGCGCGTGGCCACGGCGCGCTCGAACGCCTCGAGCAGCAGCGAGCGGCCGCCCGCGAGGAACGCGTCCCGGGCGGCCACCTCGGTCGGGACCGAGGCCAGGGCCACTGCGCCCAGCGCGTTCTCGAGGTCGATCGTCTGGTGGACGAACGCGGCGAGCAACCCGCCCACCCGGCGCGCGACGGCCGTGAGCCGCGCGGCAGCCGCGCGGTCCAAGGCCTGCTCCAGCGCGTACAGATCGGGCTGGGGCGACCGCGCCCGCGCCGCGAGTGGCGGGCCGTACGGGTGCTGCCAGGCGACCAGCAGCGCGGCGACCGCGGCGGGCGTCGGAGCGCGCGCCAGCTCCTCGAGCGCGCGCTCGGGCAGCGCGGGGGTGGGCACGAGCCCGGCGATGCGCAGCTCGGCCGGCGCCCGCTCCACCGCGCCCCGCACGAGGGCGCGCACGCTGCGCCGGTCCTCCTCGTCGAACAGCACGGCGACGAGCTCCGGGCGGCGGGCGGTCCAGCGCCCCAGGATGGCGAGCTCCCGGGCGGCGCGCCGCCGCACGGCCAGCTCGAGCTCCGCGGCCGTGGGCTCCGCCGTCTCCGGGATCGTGAGGCCGAGGTCCCGCAGGCGGGCCGCAAGCGTCGGCAGGTCGGGCACGGCGGAAAGCGCCGCCAGCTGCGCGTGCTCCAGCAGGTGCGTCGAGAGACCGCGCGCGCGGGCGTTGACGTCGTCCCACCGCGGGCTCATCGGGCCGCCTCCAGCTCGCGCATCAGCTCCACTGCGAGCTCCGGCCAGTGCCGCTCGAACAGGCCACCGAGCCCGGCGTCCACCTCCATCGCGCCATCCGCGGCCCGGACCACGAGCGGGTCGGGGGCGGACGGGTCGGGGATCACCGTGGTCCCCGCGCGTTCGCCGACACCGGCGCGGACGGCGTCCACGAGCGCCGGCGCGCAGCGGACCTCCACCGGCTGGTCGCCGTGGCACGCGAGCGCCGCGCGCAGGCGCAGGCCCAGCGACCCGGCTTCGCCCTCCGCCGCAGCGATCCGCTCGCGGGCCGCCGCGCGGACGCGCTCCAGCAGCTGGGCCCGGGCGTCGAGCACGGCCCCGCGGGCCTGGCGCCGGACGAGGGCCAGCTGGACGGCGGCGTCCGCTCGGAGCGCGCGCTCCCGCGCGCTCAACGCCTCGGCCCGCCGGCGTGCCACGACCGTCTCCGCGGCCCCCCGGGTCGCCTCGGCCTCCGCGCGCGCCTCCGCCAGCACGCGTTCCGCCTCGGCGCGGGCATCGCGCTCGAGCGTCTCGAGCAGGCGGTCCAGCGACATCCCGCCTCCTCAGGCGGCGCCGCGGAACAGGATCAGCACCGACACGACGAACCCGAGGATCACCATCGTCTCCGGGATCGCGATCATCAGGATCGCCGTGGTGCTGAGCTCGGGCTTCTCCGCCATGCTGGCCGCGATGGCCGGGCCGATACGGGATTGCGCCCACGCCGTCGCGAGGGCCGGCAGGCCGACCGCCAGGGCCGCCGCGAGCACGACTCCGAACGCCTCCATCACGATGCTCCTTCTCGAAGTGGAACCACCCGTCCCCCGTCTTTCTTCCCCTACCTGGTCGCCTCGCGCGTCCAGTGTCCGAACGGCTGATAACGCACGCCACCAGGGCTGTAGAACTTCCCGAAGAACTCCACGTAATGGAGGCGCAGCGCGTGGATCGTCGGGCTGAACAGCGCGATCGCGAAGTTCACCAGATGGAACAGCAGGGCGAAGACCACGCCCACGGCGACGCTCCCGATGGCTCCGACCATGCGGTTCGCCACCACCGCGAGCATCACCGACGCCACGCCCAGCGCCATGATGCGTGCGTACGACAGCACGTTCCCCACCGTCGAGAGCAGCTCGATCGGGGCGACCACGCCCTCCGCGACGATCAGCACCGGGAAGGCCGCGAGCAGGGCGATCACCGCCGGGGTCAGCAGCGCGTCCGGGAGCACGTGCACGGCGGCGAGCAGCGCGAGGATGATCGCGATGATCATCACGAGCGACATGCCCCGCCCCAGCGCGTGGCGCGGGTGGTGGCGGATGTTCGCCGCCACGCCGAGCGCCAGCCCCAGCACCACGTGCACCGCGCCGAGCGAGACCGCGAGGATCAGGAACGGGATCAGGGCCTCCTCCCGGTTGAACGCGATGGGGCGCAGCCCCAGCCACCGCCGTCCCAGGTCGCCGAACAGTTCGCCGAAGAGCGCGCCCGCCAGCACGGTGAACACCGCGCACGCCCCCGCGATCTCCGCGGCCGAGCGCAGGGTGGAGCCCGGCTGTGACCGCCGGCGCAGTACCAGCGCCAGCACGCCGAGCAGCAGGCCGTACCCGATGTCGCCCACCATCAGGCCGAAGAACGCCGGGAAGAACACGGCGACGAACGGCGTGGGATCGATCGTCCCGTAGCGCGGCAGGGGCAGGAGTCGGATCAGCAGCTCGAACGGGCGGAAGAGCCGGGGGTTCGAGAGGACGACCGGGGCGTCCTCGGACGCCCAGTCCTCCTTGCCGACTTCGGTGACGACCACCGCATCGCCGAAGCCGGCCGCGAGGCGCTGCTCGATCGTGGGTCGCGTGCGCGCCGGCGCCCATCCCTCGATCACGAACGCCCGCGCAGTGACGGCCGAGAGCGGCAGCGCCTCGAGCTCGCCGAGCCGGTCGGCGAGGCTGGCGCGGGCGCGGCGCAGCTCCGCGCCGTGGTCCTGGCCGAGTCGCGCGCGCTCACGCCGCAGGGCCTCGAGCTCCGCGGGGAGGTCCGACAGCCGGGCGAGCATCCGCGGGATCGCCTCGGTGAGCGCCCCGCCGCCGTAGGACGCCGGGACCGGGATCTCCTGCACCCGCGCCTGGGCGAGGATGCGCTCGACTTGCGGAGCCGCGGGCGCCGCCACGACGATCAGCAGGGCGATCTCGCCCGAGGGGAGGGGCTGGGAGTACAACTCGAACGCGTCGCCGATCAGCTCGCGGAGGCTGCCGCGCAGGCGGATGAGCGCCTCGGTCTCGCCGCCGCGCAGCAGTACGTGGTACGCGGTGGCGCTGGGCCAGCGGGACTGGGACTCGAGCAGGGCGCGGAAGGCGCCGAAGAACTGCTGGTACTTGAGGATCAGGGCGCGCTCTTCCTGGAGGGCCGCTTCGCGCGTCGCGAGTCTGTCGACGGCCCGGCGCATCCGCCAGCCGAGCCGCGCCCACCGCGCGAAGTCGTTGCGCGTCGCGCGCGGGGCCGCGCGCGACGCCGGACCCGCGCGTAATCCGAGGCCCGCCAGGGCACGGTCGACGTGATCCAGCGCCCGCCGCAGCTGGCGCTGCTCGCGCCGCTGTGCCGCCGTCAGCTCGACCGGCGACACACCCGGTGCCGGCGCCCCCGGCTCGGCGAGGTGCATCACACCCAGGTCCTGGAGCGCGTCGAACACGTCACCGAGCCGATCCCGGGGACCGAGGATGCGCAATCGCGCCATCTCGATGATCATCCCAGTCCCTCCCGCGTCAGTGCGAGGACCCGCGCCGTCAGCCCGTCGGCCAGCGCGGCGATGCGCGGCGGGGCGATGGCCCCCCACTCGGCGACCTGCCGCGTCGCCTCCGCCTGGAGGGCCGCCGCGGCCGCCGCGGTCTCTCGCGCGAGGCTGGCCTCGAGCCCGGCGGCGGCGGCCTGGAAGTCGGTCTCCGCTGCCGCCTCGCGCCGGCTGGCCTCCTCGCGCGCGCGCGCCATCAGGACGGCGGCCTCCTCCCGCGCGCGCGCGACGAGCACCTCGAGCCGCCGCTCGGTCTCGAGCAGGCGCTCCAGGTGCCCCGCCTCGGGCGGCCGGGTGATGACGGCTCGTTCGGCCAACGCCCCTCCTCGGGGATACCCACGGGAGTCTCGCATGCGGCCGGTGCGTGGGAAGTGAAGGCGGTGTAAAGGTCTCTTCATCTTTTTTTCGCGACGCTTCACATGCGGGGAGCGGTACCCTCCCGTTCACACACGCGAGAGTTCCGGTCGCCGGCGGGCGCAACGCACACCGACGGCCCCAGTTCCTTTCAGCATCCGGAGCGTTCGCCATGTTCATGCCGACCTCTCATCCCTGGGCCGAAGGCGACACGCTCGGCTCCTACCTCACCAAGCGCGGGGTCAGTCGTCGCGACTTCGTGGCCTACTGCGGCGAGATGACCGCGATCCTCGGGCTGAGCAGCGCGCTCACGCCGAAGGTCGCGGCGGCGCTCGCCGCGGTGAAGCGCCCGTCGGTGATCTGGCTCCAGCTGCAGGAGTGCACGGGCTGCGTCGAGAGTGTGCTGCGGACAGCCGAGCCGACGATCGGTGATCTCGTGCTCGACGTGGTCTCGCTCGACTACCAGCACACGCTGATGGCGGGGGCCGGCCACGCGGTGGAGAAGGCACTGGCGGACACGATCGCGGCGAACAAGGGCGCCTACGTGCTGCTCGTGACCGGGTCGATCCCGACCAAGGAGAACGGGATCTACTGCACGATCGCCGGCCGCACGGCGCAGGACATCCTCGAGGAGGCGGCGCGCGACGCGGCGGCGGTGATCGCCATCGGTGCCTGCGCGCACTTCGGCAGCGTCCAGGCGGCGCGACCCAACCCGACTGGCGCGGTCGGAGTCTCCGAGATCATCACGGACAAGCCGGTGGTGAACATCGCCGGCTGCCCACCGATCGGCGACGTGGTGACCGCGACGATCGTGCACTTCCTCACGTTCGGCCGGATCCCCGATCTCGACGCCGACGGGCGGCCGCTGTTCGCCTACGGCGCCCGGATCCACGACCAGTGCCCGCGGCGGGCGCACTTCGACGCCGGACAGTACGTCGAGGTGTTCGATGATGAGGGTGCCCGCAAGGGCTGGTGCCTGTATCACGTGGGGTGCAAGGGTCCGGCGACGTTCTCGCCCTGCCCGATCTTCCAGTGGAACACGCGCACCAGCTGGCCCATCGGCGCGGGGCACCCGTGCATCGGCTGCACCGAGCGCGGGTTCTGGGACACGATGGCCCCATTCTACGGCCGCCTGCCCGACGTGGGCGGGTTCCCTGTCGAGCGCACCGCGGACACCATCGGGCTCGGCCTGGCGGTGGGGGCGGCGGCGGGTGTTGCGGCGCATGCGATCGCCACGGGCGTCCACCAGGCGCGCGAGCGGCGCAAGCTCCCCGTGGTAGAGACCCAGAAGGAGGAGAGCGGCCATGGCCAGGACTAAAGTCGTCGTCGATCCGATCAGCCGGATCGAGGGGCACCTCCGGATCGAGACGCAGGCCGAGAACGGCCGCATCGCGAAGGCGTGGGCGAGCGCCACGCAGTTCCGCGGCATCGAGATTGTGCTGCAGGGCCGCGACCCCCGCGATGCCTGGGCCTATACCCAGCGCATCTGCGGCGTGTGCACCGTGGTGCACGCGGTCGCGTCCTGCCGGGCGGTCGAGGATGCGCTCCAGATCACCATCCCGCCGAACGCGAACACGATCCGCAACCTGATCCACGGGATGCAGTTCGTGCAGGACCACGTGATCCACTTCTACCACCTGCACGCGCTCGACTGGGTGGACGTGGTGAGCGCGCTCTCGGCCGATCCGGCCGCCACCTCGCGGCTCGCGGCCTCGCTTTCCCCGTGGCCCAACAACTCGGCGACCTACTTCGCCGAGGTGCAGAACCGCGTGAAGACGTTCGTCGGCAGCGGCCAGCTGGGGATCTTCACCAACGGGTATTGGGGCCATCCGGCCTACAAGCTGCCGCCCGAGGCGAACCTGATGGCCGTCGCCCACTACCTCGAAGCGCTCGACTGGCAGCGGGACGTGATCCGCCTGCATACCGTGTTCGGCGGCAAGAACCCGCACCCCAACTTCCTGGTGGGCGGGATGGCCTCGGCGATCAATCTCGAGGACACCGCCACCATCAACGCCGAGCGGCTCACCGACATCCACGACATGATCAAGCGCGCCCAGCGCTTCGTGGAGCAGGTGTACTGGCCCGACCTCGTGGCGATCGCGTCGTTCTACAAGGACTGGGGCGCGATCGGCGGCGGCACGGGCAACTACCTCACCGTGGGCGAATTCCCGGAGGCTGGCATCCGGGACTTCGACAAGTACTTCCTGCCGCCCGGCATCATCCTCGGCAAGGACCTGTCCACGGTTCACCCGTACGACCACACGAAGGTCGCCGAGTTCATCACGAGTTCCTGGTACGAATACACCAAGGGCGACGATGCCGGTCTGCACCCCTACGAAGGCGAGACCACCCCGAAGTACACCGGCCCCGCGACGCCGTGGACGTACCTCCAGGACGAGCCCAAGTACACGTGGATGAAGTCGCCACGCTACGACGGCAAGCCGATGGAGGTGGGGCCGCTCGCGCGGATGCTGGTGGCCTACGCGGCGGGCAACGAGGAGGCACGCGAGCTGGTCGGTGAGGTGCTGCGACGCCTCAACGTCGGACCCGCGGCGCTGTTCTCGACGCTCGGCCGCACCGGGGCGCGCGGGATCGAGACGGTGATGATCGCTCGCCGCCTGTCGCGCTGGTACGACGATCTGGTGGCCCGCATCAAGGGCGGTGACACCCAGACGTTCACGAAGGACAAGTGGGACCCGTCGACCTGGCCCGCCGAGGCGCAGGGGTACGGCTGGCTCGACGCGCCGCGCGGCGCCCTCGGCCACTGGGTGAACATCCAGAACGGCGCGATCACCCGGTATCAGTGCGTCGTGCCGAGCACCTGGAACGCGTCCCCGCGCGACGCCCAGGGGCAGCCGGGGCCTTATGAGGCGGCGCTGATGGACAACCACCCGCTCGTGGACCCGGAGCGGCCGATCGAGATCCTGCGCACGATCCACTCGTTCGACCCGTGTATCGCCTGCGGGGTGCACGTGCTCGACGCGTCGGGAAACCTCGTGACGTCGGTGAAGGCCGTATGAGCGCCAAGACCCTCGACCAGCGTAAGCGGATCTCGCTGGCACACAAGGTACCCCCGCCCAAGGGGAACTACCGCTGGGTGTATCTGTGGGAGTGGCCGATCCGCGCGATGCACTGGATCGCCGTCCTGTGCATCGTGGCGCTCGTGGTCACCGGGTTCTACATCGGCCGGCCGTACTTCATGACCAGTGGGGAGCCCAGCGCGCACTACCTGATGGGGTGGGTGCGGTTCATTCACTTCGCCGCGGCGGGCCTGCTCGTCGCCACCGCGGTGATCCGCACGTACTGGCTCTTCATGGGCAACCAGTACGAGCGGCTGGCGGCGCTGTTCCCGGTGCGACCGCGCGACTGGGTCAACCTGGTGAAGCAGATCAAGTTCTACCTGATGATCCAGCCGGAGCGGGCGCCGCACTACCTCGGGCACAACCCGCTCCAGCAGATGAGCTACACCGCGCTGTACGGCGTGGCGCTGGTCCAGGTGCTGACGGGGTTCGCGATGTATGGCCAGGCCAACCCGGGCGGGTTCTTCTATTCGACGACGGGCTGGATCGTGGGCCTGTTCGGCGGCATCCAGCCGGTGCACTTCGTGCACCACGTGCTGACCTGGGCGTTCATCATCTTCGTTCCGATCCATGTCTACCTCGCGATCCGGGCGGACCACCTGGAGCGCACCGGCACGATCTCGTCCGTCATCTCGGGCGGCCGGTTCGTCAGTACGGACGTGCATTATGTGGACTCGGACATCGTCTGAGCCCCACCGGACGGTCGTCATCGGCCTCGGGAACCCCCTGATGGCCGATGACGGCCTCGGCCTCGCGGCCCTGGAGCGGCTGCGGGCCGAATGGCGCGTGCCCCCCGACGTCGACCTCGTGGACGGCGGCACCTGGGGCATGAGCCTGCTGCCGACGATCGAGGACGCCGGCCGCGTGCTCCTGCTCGACGCGATCCGCACGGGCGACGCACCCGGCACGCTCCACGTGATGGAGCGGGACGACCTGCCGCGCTACCTCTCCACCAAGCTGTCCCCCCACCAGGTGGACCTCCGCGACGTGCTCGCGCTGGCCGAGCTGCGCGACACCCTCCCCCCGGACACGGTGGCGGTCGGGCTCGAGCCGGACCGGGTCGAGCTGTCCAACGCGCTCAGCGACGTGCTGCGCGTGCGGCTGGACGACGTGGTCGAGGCGGCGGTTGCCCGGCTCGTGGCGTGGGGCCATGACGTGGTGCGCCTGGCGGAGCCCGCCCATGCATGAGATGAGCGTCGCCCTCGAGGTCTGCCGCATCGCGGAGGAGCGCCTGGGCCGTGAGGCGCTGCCGTCCCTCCGCGCGGTGGGCCTCGAGGTCGGCGATGACGCGGGAATCGAGCTGAGCAGCCTGTCCTTCTGCCTCGAGACGCTGCTCGGCGTGCCGCCGTTCGCGGGCGCCACGCCGCTGATCGAGCGGCGGGCCGGGGACGTGCTGCGGGTCAGTTACCTGGAGATCGACGATGGCCGTCCGGACGATTGAGGTCCGCGAGCGCGTCATGGCGCGCAACGACGAGCTCGCGGCCGGGGTCCGGACGCGGCTCGCGCGGGCGGGCGTCCCGGCGTTCAACCTCATCTCCTCGCCCGGGGCCGGAAAGACCGCGCTGCTCGAGCGCACCCTCGCCGACCTGGGACGGACCCTGCGCCTCGCGGTCGTCACCGGCGATGTGCAGACCCAGAACGACGCGGACCGCCTGGCGCGGCATACCGACCGCCTGGTGCAGGCGGTGGTGACCAACGGGGCCTGCCATCTGGACGCCCTCCAGGTCTCCACCGCGCTCGACGCCGTCGATCTCGACGCGACGGACCTGCTGTTCATCGAGAACGTGGGCAACCTCGTCTGCCCGGCCTCCTGGGACCTGGGCGAGGACGAGAAGATCGCGCTGTTGTCGGTCACCGAAGGTGAGGACAAGCCGGTGAAGTATCCCAAGGCCTTCCGGCAGGCCTCGGTCCTCGTCCTGACCAAGCTGGATCTCATCCCCTACGTGCCGTTCAGCGTGGAGCGCGCGGTGCGCTACGCGCTCGCCGTCAACCCCGATCTCCAGGTGCTCTTCACTTCCACGATCCTCCCGGAGGGGCTCGAGGAGTGGTACGGGTTCTTGCGGGCCCGTCTGCGCCGCCGCCGCGCGGCCTGACCGCCCCCGCCATCGCCGTCCGCCTGCACGTCACCGGCGTCGTGCAGGGCGTCGGCTTCCGCCCGTTCGTGCACCGCGTGGCCCTGCGGCTCGGCCTCGCGGGGTGGGTGCGCAACCAGGCCGGCGACGTCGAGATCGCGCTCGAGGGCGACCAGGGAGCCATCCGCGACTTCGTCCGCGCGTTGCGCGAGGAGGCCCCGCCGCTCGCTCGCATCGAACGCCTGGACGAAGCGCCGCACCCGCCAGCCGGGCTCTCCGGGTTCCACATCGCGCCGAGCCACGACGACCCGGAGCGGCGCCAGCCCGTCTCCCCCGACGTCGCCACCTGTGCCGCGTGCGAGGCCGAGCTGCACGACCCCGCCGACCGGCGGTACCGCTACCCGTTCATCACGTGCACCGACTGCGGGCCGCGGTTCACCGTGATCGGGGCAATGCCCTATGATCGCGAGCGCACCAGCATGGCGGCGTTCGCGCAGTGCCCGGCGTGCCTCGCCGAGTACGCGGCCCCGGGCGACCGCCGCCACCATTCGGAGACGAACAGCTGCCCCGCCTGCGGACCCCGCCTGTGCCTCGACGGCGTCGCCGGCACGCCGACCGGCGCCGCTGCGCTGGACGAAGCGGCGGCCCTGCTTCGCGCCGGCCGTATCGTTGCGGTGAAGGGCCTCGGCGGATTCCACCTGGCGACCGACGCCACCGATGACGCCGCGGTCCGGCGCCTGCGCGAGCGCAAGCACCGGGAGGCGAAGCCCCTCGCGGTGATGGTCCGTACGCTGGCGGACGCGGCCGCCGTGGCGGAGGTGCCGGCGGCGGCGGCGGACCTCCTCGCGTCACCCGAGCGCCCGATCGTACTGCTCCGGCGCCGCCCGGACGGCGCGGTCGCTCCGGCCGTGAGCCCCGGGCTGGACACCGTCGGCGTGATGCTCGCCTACACGCCGCTGCACCACCTGCTGCTCCGTGCGGTCGGCCGCCCGCTCGTGATGACCAGCGGCAACCGCTCCGATGAACCGATCGCGATCGCCAACGCGGATGCCCGGCAGCGGCTGCACGGGATCGCCGACGCGCTGCTGCTGCACGATCGGGAGATCGTCTCCCGCTACGACGACTCCGTGCTGCGCCTCGCCGCCGGGAGCCCCGTGTTCCTGCGCCGGGCGCGCGGCTACGCCCCGCTCCCCGTGGACCTGCCGATCGACAGTCCGCAGCCGCTGGTCGCCGTCGGCCCCCACCTCAAGAACACCTTCGCCCTGGTGCACGGCCGGCGCGCCTACGTCAGCCAGCACATCGGCGACCTCGAGAACCTGGAGACCCTGGAGCACTTCCAGGCCACGCTGGACGCCTACCGGCGGCTGTTCCGCATCACGCCGGAGGTCGCCGTGCGCGACCTGCATCCCTGGTATCTCTCGACCCAGTTGGCGGAGTCGCTCGGCTTGCCACGGGTCATCGCCGTCCAGCACCACCACGCCCACGTGGCCGCCGTACTGGCCGAGCACGGCGAGACCGGTCCGGCCGTGGGGCTCGCGTTCGACGGCACCGGCTACGGTGACGACGGCCAGGTGTGGGGTGCCGAGGTGCTGATCGCCGATCTCGCGACCTTCCGGCGCGCGGGCCAACTGCGATACGCCGCCCTGCCGGGCGGCGACCGGGCGGCGCGGGCGCCCTGGCGGGTGGCGCTCGGGTACCTGGCGCTCGACCCCGCGGCCGCGCCGGCGTTCGCCGCGGCATTCGAGGGCGTGGACGAGCGCGAGCGCGCGCTGGCGGCGCAGCAGGTCCGCCAGGGGCTCAATGCCCCGCTCGCGTCGTCGATGGGCCGCCTGTTCGATGCCGCTGCGGCGGTGTTGGGCGTGCGGCGGGTTGCCCGCTACGAAGCGCAAGCGGCAATGGAGCTCGAGGCGCTGGCCGGTGACCTGCCGGCCGAGCCGCTGCCCTTCCCCGTCACCGGCGAGGCGGGCCGCTGGGTGCTCGAGCCGGTGCCATTGCTCGCCGCACTGGGCGAGGGCCGTCGCATGGGTCTTCCGGTGACGGAGCTCGCGGCCGCGTTCCATGAAAGCGTTGCCGCGGCGGCGGCCGGTCTGGCGGCGCGCGCGGCGGAGTGGGCGGGCCTCGACCGCGTCGTCCTCGGGGGTGGTGTGTTCCAGAACGCCCGGCTGCTCGTGTCCCTGGCGCGGCGGCTCGAGGCCCTGGGCCTGGGCGTCCTGGTGCCGCGAGCGTTGAGTCCCAATGACGGTGCCGTGAGCTTTGGGCAGGCGGCCGTGGCCGCCGCCCGGCTCCGGACCGGACTGGCATAGGAGGACGGACCATGTGTCTCGGAGTGCCGGGCAGGGTCGTCGAGGTGCGCGGGCAGACGGCGGTCGTGGACTTCTTCGGCGTGCGCCGCGAGACCCGCCTCGACGTGGTGGACGAGCCGGTGGGACCGGGGGACTACATCCTGAACCACGTCGGGTTCGCGATCCGCAAGATCCCCGAGCACGAGATCGCCGAGACGCTCGCGCTCTACGAGCTGCTGTTGCGCGAGGCGGAGCACGACATCATGGCGGCGGACGTGCGCGGCGAGATCGGCGCCACCCCAGCCGTGGAGGGCCCCCCTGATGTCTGAGGCCCTGCTCGCCCAGGGGCCGGCGGAGCTGCGGTTCCGCGACCCGGCGAAGGCCCACGCGCTCGCCGCCGCGCTCGATACGGTGACGCGCGAGGTCGATCACGCGCCCGTCTCGGTGATGCACGTCTGCGGCAGCCACGAACAGTCGATCGCGAAGTTCGGTTTGCGCACGATCCTGCCCAAAGGGCTCAACGTCATCATGGGCCCGGGCTGCCCGGTCTGCGTGACCGACCTGCCCGAGGTCGACGAGGCCGTGGTGCTGGCCCAGGACGGCAGGATCGTCGCCAGTTACGGCGACATGCTGAAGGTGCCCGGGACCGCGAAGTCTCTGGCGGACGTCCAGGCCGAAGGCGGGCGCATCGCCGTGGTGTACAGCGCCGCGCAGGCCGTCGAACTGGCGCGCGACACCACCGACGACGTCGTGTTCTTCGCGAGCGGGTTCGAGACGACGGCCGTCGCGACGGCCGCGGTGGCGCTGGGCGATCTCCCGCCCAACTTCTCGATCCTGTCGGCGCACAAGTACATCCCGCCGGTGATGGAGATCGTCGCGGAGATGCCCGACAGCCGGGTGGAGGGGTTCCTCGCGGCCGGTCATGCCGCCGCCATCACCGGTTGGCGCATCTTCGAGCGGTTCGTGGAGAAGCACCGCGTCCCGGTGGTCGTCGCCGGCTTCGAGCCGCTCGACATCCTGGCGGGGCTCGTCCGGCTGGTCGAACTGGTGCGGGACCGCACCCCGCGCGTCGAGAACATGTTCCCGCGCTGCGTCACCCCGGAGGGCAACCGCAACGCCCAGCGGCAGCTGTGGCGCGTGTTCCGGACCCAGGGCGGACGGTGGCGCGGCATCGCCCACGTCCCCAACGGGAACCTGCGGCTGCGCGACGAGTTCGCGCACGTGGACGCGCGACGCCGCTACGAGATCGACGTGCGTCGCCTGTGGAACCACGCGCCCTCCGCCCTCACCCAGGTGTGCATCTGCGGGGAGATCATGGCGGGCCTGTCCGCGCCGGAGCACTGCCCGCTGTTCGGCAAGGAATGCGTGCCCGAAACGCCGGTGGGCGCCTGCATGGTGTCGAGCGAGGGCACGTGCCGTATCTGGCACCAGTACGGGGGGCATCCCGACCTATGAGCGCGACCGGCCTGAAGAGCCCGGCGGACGTCCGCGACGAGCTGGTCACCCTGAAGCACGGGGCGGGTGGCCGTGCGATGCGCCGCCTCATCGTGGAGACGCTGGCGGAGGGGTTCGCCGCGGACCAGCCCGAGGGGATCGGCCTCGCCGCCATGGATGACGGCGCGGCCCTGCGCGTCGGCGACCGCTGGCTGGTCGTCACGACCGATTCGCACGTGGTCCACCCGATCTTCTTCCCGGGCGGGGACATCGGCCGCCTGGCCGTGGCCGGCACGGTCAACGACCTCGCGATGATGGGCGCGGTCGAGCCCCTGGGGCTCACCTGCGCCGTGATCGTCGAGGAGGGGTTCCGGCGGGCCGAGCTTGAGCGCATCCATCGTTCGATGCACGAGACGTGTCGCGAGGCGGGCGCCACCATCGTCACCGGGGACACCAAGGTGATGGGTCGCGGCGAGCTGGACGGCATCGTGATCAACACCACGGGCGTGGCGTTCGCCGATGCCGTCATCCCGGATGCCGGGCTCCGGCCCGGTGATCGCCTGCTGGTCACTGGCACCATCGGCGACCACGGGCTCGCGCTGATGGCCCGGCGGCACGCCCTCCAGCTCGAGGGCGACCTTCGGTCCGACGTCGCGCCGATCAACCGCCTGGTGGCCGCCGCGCTCGCCGCCGCACCGGGCGCGGTGACGGCCATGAAGGACCCGACCCGGGGCGGTCTGTCGAGCGCCCTGCACGAGATGGCCGAGAAGAGCCGCGTGGGTGTCGTGCTGCACGAGCCCGCGCTCCCCGTGCGCTCCGTCATCCGCTCGGTGGCCGAGATGCTCGGCCTCGACCCGCTGCACATCGCCAACGAGGGCAAGGCCGTCCTCGGCGTCCGGCCGGATGCCGCGGACGCCGTGCTCGCCGCCCTGCGCGCGCATCCCCTGGGACGGGAGGCGGCGATCGTGGGCGAGTGCATCACCGAGCATGTGGGCCGAGTCATACTCGACACCGGGCTCGGCCGCCGTCTGGTCGGCGAGGTCGAGGGCGAGCCGCTGCCCCGCATATGCTGACCCCCGCCCCGTTCCGCGTCGCGGTCCTCTCGACCGCCCGGGCGCCCGGGCTCAGCAGTCTGCTCGCCGATCCGGACCGGGGCCGCGTGTTCGAGGTGGTGGGTTGCCTGGCGAGCGATCCGGCGTGGAAGGACCACGCGGCCGCCGCCACCGCGAGTGTGCCGGTCGCGGTGCACGACCTGGCCGCGTTCTGCGCCCGGCGCGGCACGCCGCGGCGCGATCTCGCCGCGCGGGCGGTCTACGACGCGCAGGCCGCGGAGCTGCTCCGACCCTGGCGGCCCGAGCTGATCGTGCTGTGCGGTTACCTCAACATCGTGACGGCGCCGCTTCTGGAGCGGTACCCGGGGCGCATCGTGAATCTCCACGATGCCGACCTCTCGCTCACCGCCCCGGACGGGCGCCCCCGCTACCGCGGCCTCCACGCCACGCGCGATGCCGTCGCGGCCGGGGAGCCGGAAACGCGGTCGACCGTACACCTGGTGACGGAGGAGCTGGATGTCGGACCGCTGGTGCTGCGCACCGCCGCCTTCCCGGTGCACCCGCTCGTCGCCGACGCTCGCCGCTGGGGCGCGACGGACATCGTGCGCGCCTACGCCTACGCCCAGCGCGAGTGGATGCTGCGCGCGGCCTGGGGGCCCCTGCTCCGTGAGACGGTACGGCTCTTCGCGGCCGGCGCCGTGCGGACTCTGGGCGGCCGGGCGGTGATCGGCGGCGTCCTGGGCCCGCTCGAGCCCCCCGTGGGCGACCGTGCGGCACCGCCGCTCGCCGGCGCGGCCACCGGAGCGTGACCATGGACCATATCCGGATGACGCGGGACGGGGCCGTCGGCATCATCACCATCGACCGGCGTGAACGCTTCAACGCGATGGACGTCACGACCGCCCAGGAGTTCCGCAAAGCCGGCCTGCAGTTCGCGCGGGCGGAGGACGTGCGGTGCGTCGTGGTGCGGGGCGCGGGCGGCGTCTTCTGCTCGGGCGCCGATCTCAAGTACATCCGCGACCGGGGCGATCGCGGGGACTTCGGCTACCTGCACCCCGAGGGGGTGGGGCCCGACCAGGGATACGGCGAGAGCTTCAAGCAGATCCTCGAGTACCTCCACAGCACTATCTCGGAGATCAAGCGCGCGCCCAAGCCGTTCATCGCGGCAGTGGAGGGCGTCGCCGCGGCGGGCGGGTTCGGCATCGCGATGGCATGCGATCTCGTGTTCGCCGCCGAGAGTGCCCGCTTCGAGTGGGCCTACCACAAGACCGGCCTCACCGGCGCGGAGAGCTCGACGTTCTTCCTGCCCCGCCTGGTCGGCCTGCGCCGCGCCATGGAGCTGGTGTTCCTCAATCCGCGCCTCTCGGCCGCCGAGGCGCGCGCGGCGGGGCTGATCACCGGTGTGTTCCCGGACGACCGGTTCGAGGAGGAAGTGCTGGCGGTCGCGCGACGACTCGCGGCTGGCCCCACCAGGGCCTACGCCGTCGCCAAGAGCCTGATCAACCAAGCGGCCGGGGTGGACCAGCTCGATTACCACCTCGACGAGGAACTCCGCCACCTGGCCCGGATCGCCGACGGCGCCGACTTCGCAGAAGGGCTCGCTGCCTTCTTCGGCAAGCGAGCCCCCGGGTTCGACGGAACCGGCTAGCGATTTGGTCTCAGGCCCTCACACGCTCCGGCGCGGCGCGCGGCGTGACCTCGTGGCCCCAACGCCGCAGCTCCGCGACGCAGGCGTCAATCGTCGGGTGCACCGCCAGCGCGACCAGCGGACTCAAGGACCCCCCGGTCGACGTCTCGGCTTCGACGCCCAGCACCACGAGCTCGGGAACCGGGTCGACCCAGAAGTGCAGGCTCCGCAGCACCTCGATCCCGCTCCGGCGGATCGCCGGCAGTCGCGGACCCAGGTCCTCGGGGCGGCCGTGCCACTCGAGACGGTGCAGGGCGCCCGGCGTGCCGCCCACGCGCACGGCGGTCACCAGCAGCACCTGTCCCACCGACGACAGCAACGGCAGCGTCCGCATGCCGACGCCAGCCGCCTCGACGGTGAGGACCTGGGGGTCGAGCACGTACCGCTGCTGGAGCTCCCGCAGCAACTGGGGCCCGAACGCGTCGTCGCCGCGACGGACGTCCCCCAATCCCAGGACCAGTGTGGCCTTCATCGATTCCCCCCGAAACCTGGACGTACAAGCTAGCAGCGCGGCGATTAAGGGAGGGTGAAGGGCGGCGGGTGTGCGTAAATTGCTGCGGCGTCGTCGCTTACAGGTATCGTTGGAACACCACCATCGCCACGAGGAACAGGCTCGCCAGCGCCGCCACTGCGGCACGGGGAGCCTCGCCGTAGGCCTCCGGCAGCAGTTCTTCGAACACCATGAACATCATCGCCCCGGCCGCGAACCCCAGTCCGTACGGCAGGGCGGCGCCGAAGGCCTGCACGAACAGGAATGCCGGGACCGCGAGCAGCGGTTGGGGCAGCGATGAGAACACGCTCCACCCGGCGCACCGGACCAGCGAGACCCCGTGGGGCCGCATCACGGCGGTGATCGCCAGGCCCTCGGGCACGTTGTGCACCGCGATGGCGATCGTGATCGCGGCCGCCAGTGCCCCGGTCCCGCCGAACGACACTCCCACCGCCACGCCTTCCGCCGCGGAGTGGACGGTCATCACCGCGACCATGAGGAGCATGCGCTTGGCGCCGGCGCCGGCGGCGCCGGCAAATCGCACCTCGCGGTCCCGCATCAGCCGCTCGGCCGCGAGCACGAAGCCGACGCCCAGGAACACGCCGATCTCCGTCGGGCCGCCGCCGTAGCGGGTCCCTTCCACCACGAGCGCGAAGCTCGCGCCGAGCATCAGGCCGGCGGCGACGGCGTTGGCCAGCGCGACGAGGCGGGGCGACACCTCGCGCACCAGCGCGAACGGCAGGGCGCCGAGTCCCGTCGCGACCGCGGTGAGCAGCGCGTACGAGAAGACGGTGACGGTCATGGGGAGGCCGCTCACGCGGGCCTCAGCGTGTCGAGCAGCACCACGATCGCCATCGCCAGGATGGTCGCCAGTGCGATGCTGGTGCGGCCGGCCTGCCGGTACGCCTCGGGGAGCAGCTCGGCCATCACGAGGTACACGAGGGCGCCGACCGCGAAGCCCACGGCCCAGGGCAGGAGTGACGGAGCCGCGGTGATCAGTGCGTACGTCACCACGGCGAGCAACACCTGGTTCACATCGGCCGCCACCGCGAGCGCCGCGGCGTCGCGCCGGCGGACCCCCCGACTCGTCAGGATCGCCGACAGCACCGTCGCTTCGGGCACGTTGTGCACGGCGATCGCGACGGCGGTGAACGCGCCGAACGGGAGCGACAGGGCCATGGCCGTGCCGATGGCCACGCCCTCCGCCCCCGCGTGGAGTGTGCTCACCAGCAGCACCTGATACCCGTACTCGGGGCGCTGCTCGTCGAGCCGGTTGAGATCGAGGTCGCCCGTGCCGGTGGCGCGATGGGTGAACGCGATGAACGCGATGCCGAGCGCCGCGCCGATGGCGACGCGGACCGCATCGCGCTCCAATCCGACCGAGACCAGCGCGTGCGCGACACCCAGCATCAGGCCCGCGGCGGCCGCATTCGCCCACCCGATCCAGGCGAGCGGGAGCCGCCCTCGCAGCGCGAGCGGGAGCGCGCCCAGGCTGGCGGCGCTCGCGGCGAGGCCGGAGTAGAGCAGCACGGCGAGCGTCGGATTCATGGCAGGGGGTCCGGCTGCTCCGGGTGGGCGCCGGGCACCACTCTACGGTCAGGTCCCTGAAGATCCCCGGAAGCCCGCGTGAAGGCTGTCCCGGTCGCGCGACTCGACCTCGCCACCGCCGTCGGCCTCGCGCCGCCGGAAGTAGGCCCGCACCGCGAGGAAGCCGATCACGACGAAGACCCCCACGGGGATGCCGGCCATGAGGACGGCGCTCCAGAAGTAGACCAGGTCGATGTGGCCATCCCCGCCGTGAAGGACGAGCAGGGTCGGGATCATCGGCCCAGGAACCGCTTGAGATGCGCCAGATAGTACCCGAGGCCGGCGGCGAACGCGGCGAACACGAGGCTCAACGCGAGCATCGTCGGGCGCTGCGAGCCCAGGTAGCTCCCCAGCGCCCACGCGGCGAACCCGAGGCAGAACACGATCGCGGTGGCGATCAGCAGGCGGTGAAAGCTGATCACGCCTACCAGATCTTCTCCGACAGCGCGGCGAGAATGAAGATCGCCGCCAATGGGAGGGGCACGAGGGCGAGCACGCGCAGATTCCAGCGCTCGAACTTGAGATGCATGAAGAACATGCCCACGAGGGCGGCTTTCCACAACGCCAGCGCCAGCAGCAAGATCAGTTTCACGTTCTGCGAGATCGGCAGCTCGAACGCGAGCACCACCTCGGCCACCGTGAGAAGCGCCAGATACAGCCAGATCAGCAGATACGGCGGATGTTTCCGGTGCGCGGTCTCCATGACGCTCCTCAGATCAGGTAGACGATGGTGAACAGGATGATCCACACCAGGTCCACGAAGTGCCAGTACAGCCCGACCACTTCGACCCCGCGGTAATCCTGCTGAGTGTACTTGCCGGGAAGCACCTTCCTGATGTACAGGTAGATCATGGAGACCACGCCGCACGTGACGTGGAACCCATGGAACCCCGTCATCGTGTAGAACGTGGAGCCGTACAGGCCCATCGTGGCCGCGGGGGCCGCCCCGCCGGCCACGCGCTCCGCCAGCTCGCTTCCCTCCCGCACGCCGCTGGGCACGAACCCGATGTGCACCAGATGGAGGTACTCGTACACCTGTACGCCCACGAACGCGGCACCGCCGAGGATCGTCAGCAGGAACCACAGTCGCAGCCCCTTCTGGTCTCCGTCGGCGATGGCCGCGTACGCCTTCACCATCGACACGCTCGAGCAGATCAGCAGGAACGTGTTGAGAGCGGTGATCGGGATGTTCAGCACTACACCCGGCCGGGCCCACTCGGTGACGCCGAACCGCAGCACAACGTAGGACCCGATCAGCCCGGTGAAGAACATCACCTCCGAGGCGAGGAACACCCACATGCCGAGCTTCAGGTTGTAGGCCTGCACCCCCGGCTCGGCCGGTACCGGCGGGTGCATCATGTCCATTGTCGCGTGTGTCATCGGGCGGCTCCCTTCGCGCTGGCCGGTTCCTGGTCGCCGGGCAGTTTGACGTGCTGCGGCAGGAAGTCCTCGCTCGCCTGGGGATGGCTGAACTCATAGGGGCCACGGTACACGCTCGGCACCCGCTCCCAGTTGCCGTGCGGCGCGGGGTTGGGGAGCGACCACTCGAGGCCATTGTCGCGCCAGGGGTTCGCGTCCGCCTTTTTGCCGCGGAACAGGCTCCACACGAAGTTGACCGCGAAGATGCCCTGCACCACGAACAGCGCGAACGCGGACAGGGAAATGAAGCGATTCACGCCCTGCATCGGGTCGAGGAAGTTGTACACGGTCGGATCGTAGATCCGGCGCATGTGGCCGCCCATGCCGAGGTTGTGCATCGGGAAGAAGACGAGGTTGAAAAACAGCATCGTGAGCCAGAAGTGGATCTTGCCCCACCGCTCGTTCATCATTCGCCCGAACATCTTGGGGTACCAGTAGGTGATCGCGCCGAAGAGCGCGAACAGGCTGCCGCCGAACAGCACGTAGTGGATGTGGGCCACGATGAAATAGGTGTCGTGGATCGGCATGTCCACCGGCGTGGCGGCCATGAACACGCCCGACAGGCCCCCGATCACGAACATCGCCACGAACCCGACGGCGTTCAGCATCGGCACGTGGAAGTGCAGGTTGCCCTCCCACATCGTGCCCAGCCAGTTGAACACCTTGATGGCCGATGGGACCGCGATGATCATCGTGGTCACCATGAAGGTCGAGCCCAGCGTCGGGTTCATCCCGCTCATGAACATGTGGTGACCCCACACGATCCAACTCAGGAACCCGATGCCGACGATGGCGAATACCATCGAGTGGTAGCCGAAGATGGGCTTGCGCGACCCGTTGGCGATGATGTCCGACACCATGCCCATCGCCGGCAGGATCAGGATGTAGACCTCGGGATGCCCGAAGAACCAGAACAGGTGCTGCCACAACAGCGCCTGCCCGCCCGCGGTCGTGTCGAAGAAGTGCGTGCCGAGGGTCTGGTCGAACAGCAACATGATCCCCGCCCCCGACAGCACCGGGAGAGCCAGCAGGCCGAGAATCGCCGTGATGAATAGCGACCATACCGAGAGGGGCAGCCGGAACCACGTCATGCCGGGCGCGCGGTTGTTGATGACGGTGGTGATGTAATTGAGCGAGCCGAGGATCGAGGACAGGCCGAGCAGGATGATGGCGACGCACCACAGCTGCTGGCCCAGCAGCACGCCCGAGAGGTCGGCCCGCGCCGACAGCGGTGCGTACATCGTCCACCCCGCGCGCGACGGACCCTCCGGCACGAACATGCTCGACAGCATCACCGCGCCCGCCAGGAACGCCACCCAGAAGGACGCCATGTTGATGCGGGGGAACGCCATGTCGTGCGTCCCGATCTTCAGCGGGATCAGGAAGTTGGCGTACACGCCGACGAGCAGCGGCATGATGGCGAAGAACACCATGAACGTGCCGTGCATCGTCACCAGCTGGATGTAGTACTCCGGCAGCAGCACGCCGTCGGTCGCCCAGGTCTCGGGCAGGATCCCGCCCCCCGGCATCGGCTGGTTGGGGAACCCGAGCTGCCAGCGCATCTGCATCGCCAGCACCCCGCCGACCAGCAGGAAGAACAGGCTGAGGAACAGGAACTGGATGCCGATGATCTTGTGGTCGGTCGAGAAGACGTACTTCGCGAGGAACGACCGGTCGTCGTGATGCGCGTGCCCCGCGGGCGCGGTCGTGGCGTGGCTCGTCATGACTGCGCTCCCTCCAGGATCTGTTGCTGCATCCAGGTCTCGAAGTCCGGCTGCGGGTGTACGAACACCCGGGCCCGCATCTTGTAGTGCCCCATCCCGCAGAGCTCGGCGCAGGCGAGCTCGTACTCGCCGGCGACGGTCGGCTGCACCCACGCCCGGATCGTCATCCCGGGCACGGCATCCTGCTTGAGGCGGAACACCGGCACCCAGAACGAGTGGATCACGTCCTCGGCCGTGAGCACCAGCAGGACGTTGCGGCCCACCGGCACGTGCAGCTGGTTGCGCACCGTGAAGTCGTCCCCGTTCCCCAGCTCCCCGTCGGGCCCCGGGTAGGTCACGTTCCACTCGAACTGCTCGGCGTGGATCGCGATGGGGTAGGCATCCGCGGGCACGCTCTCGCGGCCCTTGATCCGCTCCCAGTGCTGATTGCTGACGATGCCCAGCGCCACAACGGTGACCGCGGGGACCGCCGTCCAGACCACCTCGGCCTTGGTGCTGCCGTGGACGTGGCGCGCCTTGCGCCCCTCCCGGTGGCGGTAGCGCACCGAGAACCAGAGGACGCCCGCCTCGACCACCACGAACGCAATGCCGGTGATGATCAGGATGGCGAGGAACAGGCCGTCGATCGGGCCCGCGAAAGTCGAGCCCTTGAGGGGCAGCCACCAGTCCATGACGCCTCCCTACTTGGCCGCGAAGGTGAACTCGGTCGTCTTGGTCTCGGTGCCGGCGACGGTGACTGTCGCGGTCTGGACACCGTACCGCTCGTGCCACGCCTCGATGGTGTAGGTGCCGGGTGGCAGACCCTTGAGCGAGAACGTGCCGTCGGCGCCCGTGACCGCAAAGAACGGATGCGCCACGACGCCGGCGTAGGCCTGCATCCACCCGTGCACGTTGCATTCGAGGGAGACCATCACCTCCGCCGCGCTGAACGTGCGCACCGTAGGGGTGCGGGTCACGTTGGGCTGGCTGATGTTGAACGGCCGGTTCGCCCGCCCCTTGGACTTGATGTTGTGCAGCAACGGATCGCTGTTCTTGATATGCAGCGGCTGGCCGACCATGATCCCGAAGACGTGGGGCTTGTAGTGGCAGCCGTCCTGATCGATCACCACCGGGGTCGTCGCCGCCGGGGGCTTGTAGCCGGCCGGCAGGCCGCTCTTCACGTACACGAACACGTTGGCGAGCGTGCCGTTTGTGTTCACGATCACGCTCTCCTCGGTCGGGGGGGTCGTGTACTTCGCGGCGCACGCCGACTCCTCGCTCATGTCGATGCGCCGCATCGTGGGCTTCGCGCCCGTGAACTTGACCCGACCGGTCACCGTTGCGCCCGCCTGGGCCGCCTCACCCCATCGCCCGGCCGTACCGAGCACCACCAGGGCTCCCGCGAACCCCGCTGCCACGCGTAGCTTGCTCATGAGTCCTCTCTCGCGGTTACAGGTCCGACGTCCGTCGTCCGAAGTGTGTTCTCAGGTTCCTACCCGGGGCTCACCCCGTGTTCCGGGCCCGCCGTTGCGCCCGTCGCACCACCACCAGCCCCAGCCCGAGTGTGAGCCCCATCGCCAGGACCGGGACCGCGAGGGCACCGGGCGGCGTGGGCGTGTCCAGGGCCAGAAAGTACCAGGTACTGAGCGCCATGCGGCCGCCGTGTTCCCCGTTCGAGCCGTCCCACGCGAACACCGCCATCGGGATCGCGCGCTCGACCCCGAACTGAAGCGGATTCGCGGAATCCGCGGTCGCAAGCGAACGGGTGAACACGACGCGCCATTGACCCTCGTCGTAGAGCGCCCGCCCGACGGGAGACCCCGGGAGCGTGTCGAACCGCTCCAGGCCGCGCGCCAGCCCCGCGACCGTGCGCCCGCCCTCGCTGCTCACCCAGCGCCACTGGTAGACAGGGTCGTTCGCCGCACCCATCAGGAAATACGGGCGCTCCATCCCGGTGGTCGTCCGCGCGGGGAACTGCACCGCGACCTGGTCCGGCCAGGGCTCCGCCACGGGCGGGACCGAGTCGTCGCCCGGCACCGCCGCGAGCACCTTGCCGGTGAAGGCGAGCCACGACGTGTCGGGACTGCGGGAGCGGTCGTTCCATACGAGACGCAGCGCGAGGGAGTCGGCGGTGTGCACTGCCTGCACCCAGATGCCCTGCACGGCGGGCGTGAACCAGCGGGGCCGGCGCACGATCTGTCCCACCAGCGGGAACCAGTAGGCCTCGACGCCGGCCCAGGCGGAGTCCTCCGGGTCGGCGGGCAGCGGGCCGCTCCACGCGGGCGCGTGGACGACGTCGCGCACCTCGGGCATTCGCGCGGGGGAGAGGCTGTGCACGTACTGGGCCACCCGCCACAATTCCTCGTCGGTGAGGAACTGCTGGTCGAGCAGATCCGAGAAGGTCGGCATCGGTGTGCCGTCGAGCCCGGTGCGGAGCCGCCGGTAGATCTCCGCGACCGAGGCGCCGCCGTTGAACAGCCATCCCTGCGTGAGGTCGGCGGCGAAGGTCGGCAGCCCCGCGTCGTCCTCGAGCGTGGGCGCCGAGGGTCCGTCGCCCCGGCCCGCGTCGCCGTGGCACTTGCGGCAGCCGATGGAGTCGTAGAACAGGCGCCCCAGGCGCACCGCCTCGTCGCCGCCGCCGGGCGGATCGCCGAACTCGACCGGCACGGGCCGCATGGTCGTGTCGGCGAAGAACGTGGAGAGGGTCTTGAGGTGCGCCACGAGATCGCGCCGTTCGGCGTCCGACAGCTGAGCCCGCCAACCGGGCATCGCGGTACCCGGGATGCCCTCGTCGATCGCCCGCTGGATGTCGGCGTCCGTCGGCAGCTGGCCCGTCGCCGTCGTGCGGATCTGGTAGATGCCGAAGGTGAAGTCGCGCGGCCGCGGCAGCATCGCCGCCGCCCCCGGACCGTCCCCCGCCCCCCCTTCCCCGTGGCAGCCGGCGCACCACTTCTCGTAGACGACCTTCCCCGCGGTGGTGTCCTGCGCCAGGAGCAGGGAGCGGGGAGCGGGGAGCAGGACGCTCCCCAAGAGAGCGACGACCGCGGTCCGTCGCGTCATGACCCTTCCCCCTTCCCGCTTCCCCCTTCCCCGGCATGTTCCCAGGTGCGTGGCTTCCATCCCGTCTGTTCGTACAGGTAGATGATGACCGACCAGATCTCCCGCTCCGAGAGGATGTCCTCCCACGCGGGCATCGCGGAATTCCACGGCGCGCCCTCCCGCGGCAGCCCCGGCCCGCCCTTGGCGACCCGCCAGAACACGAAGCTCTCAGTGAGCTGCGCGATCGTCCCGTTGTCCTGGAAGTCCGCGGGAAGCGGGTTGAGGCCCCGCGCGAAATGCCCCTGCCCGTCGAGGTGGTCACCGTGGCACGGCAGGCAGTTCTGGTAGTACACACGGCGCCCCTCGGCCACGTGCGGGGCGAGCTCCCCCTCGTGGCGGAGCGGGTTCTCGAGCCCGGCAAGGGTCATCGGGCGCCCGCGAAAGGTGATCTCGGTGGGAGGCGCCGGATGGATCGAGCGCAGGCTGGGCGGCGCTTCGACGGCCTGGCGCACCTGCCCGAACGTGAGCCACCCGGCGAGCAATGGTGCCACCGCGAGCAGGGCGCCGCGCACCGGTCGGAGGTGGCGCTCCACCAGGGCCGCGTGGATCGGCTCGCGGAAGCGCGCCCAGCGCGCCTCGCTGTCGCTCACCCAGATCAGCACGCCGACGAGCACCGTCGCCATGTACTGGAACACCACGCTGCGGGGCACGGGCGCGCTGCCGGGGAGCAGCGGGACGAGGAATCGGATCGCGCCGTAGGCCAACGCGAGGATCGCGACCGCCTGCCAGAACGGGTGGCGCAGCATCGCGCCCACGCCGCGGGGGGAATCGCCGCTCACTTGCGCGCCCCCAGGTAGGCCACGAGGGCCTCGAGCTGCGCGGCGCTCATCTGGGCGCCGTACGTCTTCGGCATGACGCCGGCCAGCTGTTCGTACCCTTTGGTGATCGACGCGGCCGGATCGAGGATCTTGCGGCGCAGGAATTCCGCCGAGCGGCGCGCGCCCACGCGGGAAAGGTCCGGCGCGATCGTGCCCCCCTGACCGTCCAGCGCGTGACAGCCGAGGCAGCCGCCCGCCTGGATCAGTGCCTGCGGTTCGGTGCTGCC
>DASPFU010000054.1:0-12523 GCA_035620935.1 Gemmatimonadales bacterium | reverse complement strand
CCAGCAGCTGCTGGTGCTCGCGCGCGCGACCCTCCCCACGGGGGCGATCGACGCGACGGACGCCACGCCCGCGGGCGGGGCGGCCACGCTGCTGCCGTATCCGATGCAGCTCGGCGCGGGCAGCGCCGACCTGCGCCCGGGGATCACCTACCTCGGGCAGAACAACTCGGTCTCGTGGGGCGCGCAGTTCCAGATGACGCTGCGCCTGGGCGACAACGACCGCGGTTACCACTGGGGGAACGGGGGGCTGTTCACCACCTGGCTCGCCCGCCGGTGGACGGACTGGATCTCGTCGTCGATGCGGGTCGAGTTCCGCCGCTTCGCGCGCATCCAGGGCGAGGATGCGGGTCTCGACCCGGCGGTCACGCCGGAGAATGACCGCCTCAACCATGGCGGGACGCAGGTCGACGGGATGATCGGGACCAACGTCCGCATCCCCGGCGGGTTCCTCGGCGGCACCCGCATCGGCGTCGAGGCCACGCTGCCGATGTACGTGTCCCTCTACGGGCCGCAGCTGCGCGATCGCAGCACCGTGACGGTCGGAGCGCGGTACGGGTTCCGCCTCTTCGGCAACTGAGATGATGGGAGTCGCCATGCGTCACCGCTCGTTCGCCATCGCCGCTGCCGTCGCCCTCCTCGGTGCGGGCCCGCTATCGGGCCAGCAGCTGCCCGCGCCCATCCCCGGGACGGGGTCCTCGCTCACGCCCGCGGAGCGGGACGCCGCGCTCGCCGAGCTGCGCCCGCAGGGCGCGGCGGTGCCCGCGCCCCCGAAACGCCTGTTGCTGGGCGCCAGCGAGGTGATGGCGGTGAACCTGCTGGTCTGGTCGTTCAACCGCTACGTAGCGGACGCGTACGACGCCTACCCCGGCGGGGACACGATCTACTGGGCCCGGGTGACACCCGATTCGTGGCGACAGAACCTGGAGGAGGGGTTCGACTGGGACGACAACCAGTTCTCGAACAACCAGATCGCCCACCCCTACCACGGGTCGCTGTACTTCAACGCCGCCCGCTCGAACGGCTTCGGGTACTGGGAGGCGTGGCCGTTCGCCTTCCTCGGCAGCTGGACCTGGGAGTACTTCGGCGAGACCTACCGGCCCGCCTACAACGACTGGCTCAACACCAGCCTCGGCGGCATCGCGCTGGGCGAGATGCTGTACCGGGCATCGTCCATGGTGCTCGACAACACGGCGACCGGGAGCGGCCGGACCTGGAAGGAGATCACCAGCGCCCTGCTCAACCCGGTGCGGGGGTTCACGCGCCTGGTCACCGGGGACTGGGGCAAGGTCGGCCCGAATCCGCCGGACCGGATGCCGAGCCGCCTCACGGGGCGGTTCTCCGCGGGGGCGCGCTGGGTCGGAGACCGGGGCCTCGACCAGACCGAGGGCCAGGGGTTTCTCGAGCTCGGGATGATCTACGGCGACCCGTTCGACCCCGCGATCCGCAAGCCGTTCGACGCGTTCGATCTCTACCTCCAGCTGAGCTCGAACAACGTGAAGCCGATGTCGCGCCTGCAGACCAAGGGCATACTCGCCGCCGGGGACCTCCACCGGTCGGACAAGAGCGCACTCGTGGTCGGCGGCTTCCACCACTTCGATTACATGAACACCGCCGCCGGCACGGACAGCATCGGGTTCGAGTACGGCGGGCAGGCGTTCGGCGCGGGGTTCCTGTACCGGACCAATCTGAGCGAGCGATGGCGTCTCGCTGCCGGTCTGTACACCAACGTCGTGGTCCTCGGCGCCACCTCCACCGACATCCCCGGTGCCCTGGGGCGGTCCTATGACTACGGCCCCGGGTTCGGGTACAAGGCCGAGCTCATCCTCCGCTACCGCGACTGGCCCGTCCTGCAGGTCCAGAACGGGCTGACGTGGATCCACACCGCCAACGGCTCCGAAGGCGACCACGTGGCGCGGCTGGTGGAGGTCAACGCGATGTTCCCCGTGTTCGGCGAGCTGGGGCTCGGCGCGACCGCCGCGTTGTACGACCGCAAGTCGTACTACGTGTCGGTGCCTGATACGCGGAAGGAGAACCCGCAGCTTCGCATCTTCCTCGCCACCCGGATGTAACGTCGCGCACCAGCGGTCGGTGACGGGCGGCCCCCGGTCCGGGTCGCCCGTCGCGTTTTCCGGACGGCTGTGGCCGGCCCACCGCGGCCCGGAGGGACACAGGGGGCCTTGTCCGGGCGCCGGGGGCACCGGCTCGGGGCGGGCCATCTGCATTCATGACAAAGTGTTGCGAACCGCGCAACCGGGGCCGGGGCGCGGCGGCACGGGTTTCGCTTCATGTGCTGGCGGGAGCGGGAACGTGCGCAGAGGAGATCATGACTTCGCTACAGACCAAGCCGGTCGATCCGGCAGCGCTCGATGAGGTGGTGGGCCGGTTCGTGCCGGCTGTGTCCGACCTGGTACGGCGGATCACCGGCGGAGGTGCCCGCGCGGTCCGTCTGGGTCCGTCCCACGCGCGCGTGTCGGGCGACCTGCTCTTCCCGGATGGCGTGGGGCGCGGCACGGTGGTGGTGGGTGTGTTCCGCTACCGCGGCGATCTGCGGGTGGATCTGGCGATCGAGCACAACCGCGTGTTCGCGGGCCGGGGTGGCGAGCCGTCCGAGAACCGCTGCTACCTCAACGACTACGTCGCCTCCGTGACGCTGTCGCGCCAGGAGGCCGAGCTGCCGGTCGAGTTCGTGCGCAAAGTCGTGTCGGGCGTCGGCGCGGCGCGCACCGCCGTCGAGCGCTACCGTCGCCGGTCGGGCTGGTTCCTGGCCGAAATCACCACGGCGCGGCCGGTCTTCACGCCGCAGCCGGCGGCCGTGGCGCTGCCGCTGCCGCCGGACCTGTCGACCGAGCGCTGAGCCCGCCCGTCAAAACGGCGGCTTCGACGGCGTCCAGGGCCGCGACGCAGTCGTCCCCGAAGTAGTAACGCACTTCTTCCCGCAGTCCGCGGTACAGCGTCGGCCCCTGATCGAGGCAGACGAGGTCACCGTCATCCACCTCCTCCGTCACGCAGAGCAGCCCATCGCCGAAGGTGAGGGGGAACAGACAATCGATGATCGACTTGAGGTCGTGGTAGTCGATGCCGCGGGCGGCGGCGTAGGTGTGGATGTGGCATCCCCGCCCCCGCCGGTCGAGGAACACGCAGGCGCCATCCCGCACCCGGGCGCGGCGGGACCCCCCGCCCGGCATCTCGGGATCGGGGTCGGGATCGGGATCGAACCACTCGTCGCGCGGCACGCCGGTGAGCGCTTCGATGCCCGCTGCGTGCTCGAGGATGCGCCGGTGATGGACGAGGTCCACGTCCACCCCGAACTGGCAGCACCAGTCGTGGCAGAACGTGCAGTCGAGACAGTGCGTGAAGTACCGGCGGGTGAAGATGCCGGCCTCGACCGCCCGGATCACCGGGACGCCGAATCGGCTCGTGAAGGAGCGCGGGAGGTCGAGCACCGTGTCGGGGCGCAGCGGCGTGGGCTCAGGCATCGGCGATGGATGGCTCGGGTCGAGTGGTGAGCGCCTCGATGGCGGCGCCGCCGAGATAGAGAGCAAGCGCCGTGCCGAGCGACGTGATGAACGGGTACGGTGCGCCGCCGTAGCTCGCCCCCAGGTAGACGGCGAGTCCACCCAGCAGGGTGACCATCGCCGTCCGGGGCCCGCCCCACGACGTGAACAGGCCGAAGCAGACCACCACGAGGCTGCCGGCGCTGCCGAAGGCCGAGGCTTGTTCCACCAGCGCGAACACCCCCTCCGCGCGCACCGCCAGGACGTAGGCGACCAGGCCGAACACGACAACCCCGGCGCGCGCCAGACGGAGGCGTCGTGCGTCCTCGGTGATCCCCAGCAGCGGCGCCACCAGGTTGTGCGACGCGAGCCCCGCGGAGACGAGCAGCGTCGTGTCCACCGTGGACAGGATCGCCGAGACGAGGCCTCCCGCGAAGACGATGTACAGGGCCGGCGGGAGGATCGCCCGCGCGACGGCGGGCAGGAACTGCTCCGAGTCCGCCATCGCCGGCACCAGGCCGCCGGCGCTGAGGCCCACGAATACGGGGAGCAGCCCGCAGATCACGTACATCCCGCCGGCAAGCACCGCGGCGTTCCGGGCCAGGTGCGGCGTCCGGGCCGCGATCACGCGCGACACCAGTTCCGTGGCCACGACCGATCCGCACACCGGGATGGCCCATTCCTCGGCAACGGCGAAGAAGGAGACATCGGCGCCTGCGCCCACCAGCGCGAGGCGCGACGGGTCGATGGCGGCGATCGCCTCGGGCACCCCGCCCTGCCGCATTACGGCGGCCACCGTCACCACCACGAGTCCGACCACGAGGAGGATGCCCTGGACGAGATCGGTGATGGCATCCGCCAGCAGACCGCCGAACGTCGTGTAGAGCACGCAGAACCCCGCTGCGACGGCGATCGCGGTCGTCAAGTCGATGGCGGTGACGGTGGTGAGCACGTGGGCGAAGCCGCGCAGCTGTGCGGCCGCCCACAGCAGGGAGCTGGGGATGAGGATGACGGCGGCGGCCCGCTCCACGGGGACGGAGTACCGGGTGCGGAACAGGTCGGCGAGCGTGGTGAGCCGGCGCCGCCACAACGGCACGGCGAACACGAGCCCCATCAGCACGAGGCACAGGCCGTAGCCGAACGGCTCGGCGGTGGTGAGCGATACGCCTTCGCGGTAGACGCGCCCGGCGGACGCGATGCAGGTCTCCGCGCCGAACCACGTGGCGAAGATCGTGAAGATCGTGAGCGGATACCCCAGCCGCCGGCCGGCGATGAGGTAGTCGTCCTCGGTGCGGATGCGAGGCGCCACCCACACGCCGATGGCGAGCTGGGCCACCAGATAGCCCAGCAGGGCCAGCAGCAGCCAGTTCATCCTCAGGGGGCCACGACGCGCCAGGCCGCGCGGGCGATCCACACCGCCGCGACCGCGACCACCGCGACGAGGGCGAGCGCGCCGATGGCGACCGCCCCCAGCGCGACGCGGCTGCCCCGCGCGGTGCGCGCCGGATCGGCCAGCCACTGCTCGAGCAGGCTGACGTTGCGCGCATTGGCGCGAAACCCGGCGTCGAACAGGTCACCCGCGATGGGGATGGCGCCGGCGGAAGCGTCCAGCGCGATGTTGAGCAGCATGCGCGCCGCCACCGGCGACGGCACCCCGGCGCGCAGGGCGGCGAGGAGCACGGAGCCGGCGACCAGGGCGCCCAGGGCGTCACCGAACCCCGGCACGAGTCCCACGAGCGCGTCCAGGCCGACGGCGAACCGCGTGCCCGGCACGCGGACCGCCTCGTCCCACACGCGGACGAGACGCCGGAGCCGCGCCACCTGCGGGTCTGGGGGCGCGGCGGTCACCTCACGCCCTGCCTCCCGGCCACACCGGCCGGAGGGCGATGTGGAGGGGGGCGTACCCGGATGGCAGGGTGACGGCCCCGGCAGCGTGGAGGCAAAACTCCGGGCTCGGACCCAGCACCATGCGGCGCATCCACAAGGCGCCGTGCCCGTCCCGGACCAGCGGGCCGAGGGCGTTCCACAGCTCGTCGTAACGGACCGCGTCGGGTTTGGCGAACCAGTACGCGTGCGTGGGCCGGTCGAGCGCCGTGCCGAGTCGCAGCGCGTACAGCGCCGCGGTGCCCCCGGCGGCGGCCGCGGCTGCGGCGTCGTGCGGCAGCTGGCGGCCGGCGGAAATAGCGGCGTCGTTGAGGCGGTCGAGCGCGCCGGAATCGTGCAGCAGGTACCAGTCCTCGTACGCATCCCACCCGGCGTTCGCCCAGGGCGCGCCGGTGAGTGCCAGCGACAGCGAGCGGAGGTAGCCGCGCGGAGGATCGTCCGCCAGCGCGTCGTGGAAGGCGCGCTGCGTGGCCTCGTAGTCGGGCCGCCCGACACCGGAGCGGGCCCAGTGCCAGAACACGTAGGCGAGCATCAGGGCAAGAGAATGGGGGTGGCCCCCGGGGTTCGGCAAGCGGGGGTGGGGCTCGGTGTCAGGGCCGTCACACGGGCGGGGAGGGTCGGTCGAAGTCCAGTTCGATGGTCCCGCCCGGCGCGAGCCCGGCCCAGCGGCCCAACAGTTCGCGCACCCGCGCGCGCACCCGCGCGAGCTCGGCGTCGGTCAGGGCGCGCGGTGCGGGGCGCCCGCCCGCGTTGGCGAACAGCGCCGCCTGGCGGTTGATGTCGGCCGCCGTCCACTCGGTCCCGCTGGCCCGCTCGGTGTCGAGCATGCCGACGAGGTGCTCCACCACGAGCGTCTCGGCGGGCAGCGGGCCCCGCGCGCCCTTCCCTTGCGTCGCGGCGATGTCCCAGCCGGCGGCGATGAGGCCGTAGAACCCGTCGCGCAAGCCGAGCTCGTGCTCGACGGCGTAGTGGGTCAGATCGTGGAGTGGAAAGAACGCCGCCTGGCGGCCCTCCTGGCGCTGCCAGGTCACCGAGCCATCGGCGCGCTGGCATCGCAGGACGGCGCCGCCGTCCGGGCGTTTCGTGATCAGAACTCGCGCTTCTTCATCTCCGAAAAGAAGTCGCGCCGCTCGATGTCCTCGTCGGTGAGGTCCGGCCCGAGCGTCGGATCGTACCGGCGCGGGGACTTCTTCTTGGCGGCGGCCGCCTTCGCGGCGGTCTTGCGCACGAGTTTGGCGAGACGCTCTTCTTCGCTCTTCGACATCCGGTGGCTCCTGGCGCCTGCGGGCGCCGGTCGGGGTCGCGCTGCTGCCGTATTGTAGCAGGTCCGGCTCCGGACCTCACCCCCCCGGTCGGTCGAGGAGGTAGGATGGGTGCCGGAGTCCCGTCGGCGGATACGGCTCGTCGTGGGTGTATCGGAACCCCAGCCTCGCCAGCAGCCGCCGGGATGCCGCGTTGTCCGGGTGGTGCCCCGCGATGAGGCGCGCCGCCCCGAGCGGCCCGAATGCGTGGGCGATCACCGCCGTGGCCGCCTCGGCAGCGTACCCGCGGCCCCAACACGCTGAGCGGATGTGAACCCCCAGCTCGAGCACCCGCTCGGCCGGATCGTACGGCCGCAGGCCGCAGCACCCCACGAACCCGCCATCGTCCAGCAGAAACACGGGCCAGTATTGCACTCCGTGCGCCGTCTCCGCGGCGATCTCGTCAGCGAGACGCGCCGCGACCTGCTCCGCAGTCAGGGCCCCGCGCCGGTCGATGAAGCGGGTGACCGCCGGATCGCCCCACAGCGCCACGGCGAAGTCGCGGTCCGCGCCCGACCACGTGCGGAACCCGAGCCGGGCCGTGGCGAGGAAGTAGCCCGAGGGTGTCAGAGCGGCCAGTCGCGCAGGATGCGCTCGGTCTCTTCGGCGTGCCCGCTCTCGTCACGCACCATGTCCTCGAGCTGGACCACCAGGCCCTTGTCGCCGAAGGCCTCGGCGTCCTGGGCGCGCTGAGTGTAGTCGCGGGTCGCGCGACGCTCGGCTTCCAGCACGGCCTCGAGCATCTTCCGGTTGGTCGCGGCTGGCGGGACGGGCCGCGGCACCGTGACCGGCTCGCCGCCGAGCGCCACGATCTTGTTCGCCAGGAACTGGGCGTGCAGCTGCTCGTCGGCCACTTCAGCGAGAAAGAACTGCGCCAGCTGCGGCCGATACGGTCCGGTCGCCTTGGCGGCGTATGTGGTGTATTGGATGACGGCGCCCAGCTCGCCGGCCAGGTCGTCGTTGAGGCGCGCGATCAGATCTGCCTTCTGCATCGGGGCTCCATGGAATCAAGGGAGAAGGGACGGTCGGCTCGTCGTGCCCCGGAACCTAGAGCCGCCGATCTCGCCGCGCCATCGAGGAGCTGCCCCTCACATCCGCTCGACCCAGGCCGCGCGCCACTCGGGGGCCGGGAACCGCTTCGCCCAATAGGCGACCTCCCGGGCGATCAGGCCGTCCCGCATCGTGAAGACGAACACGCACTGGTAGGGATCGCCGTCGCCGTAGTCCAGGGTCGCCTCGAGGACCCACGTGTCGCCGCTGCCCGTCAGCCGCCGCGGTGTGACGCGGGGCAGCGACGGGAACCGGCGGTAGACCTCGCGGCGGTTCGCTCCACCGCGGATCCGCTCACCCGACTGCGGCCATTCCATGACGACGTTCTCGGTGAACACCCTGTCGAGCGCCGGCAAATCACGTCCGTTGATCGCGGTCACGAGCGCGTCGATCGTCGCGCGGTTCCGCGCCCCATTCACGGGATCCCCCCGCGGCGCTCGCGTCTCGCGCCACAGCAGTCCGGCGATGAAGGTCGGAACCGCCACGCCGACGGCGCTGACCCACACCGGTACGGCGCCCCCGTTCACGGCCACCTCGATCCCGAGGGCCAGACGGACGGCGTGCGCGAGGGCGACGCTGGCGAGCAGCAGGATGGCGAGGAAAACGCCGGGCTTCATTTGGCCTCCGCGTCTGGCGGCCGGCGTTCATCGCTCATTTCGGCACCGCGCGTGCCGCCGAGCACGAATGGCAGCACGGCCACAGGAGGGAGATGGCGCACTACTGGTACTTGACCGCGTAGTAGATCACGTAGACCCAGCCGAGGACCCCGTGGAGCATCGCCCACAGGATCGACTTGTTGGCGCTCCACGAGATGGTGATCGCGAGGGCGGAGCCGAACCCGACGCCGACCTTGGCGGCGTCGCCGGAGCGTGATGGGGTGTCGGTCATCGTGGTCCTTCCGTCGTGATGGTCGGGTCGCCGCCGCCGGCGGGCGGGACTCAGTCGCGCGCCGCGGGGCCCCTGGTCGAGCGGTCGATCTGGCGCACGGCGCCGAGGTGATACGCCAGGTGCACGACGCTGGCGAGCATCCCCGTGAGCTCGGCCTCAGTGAGCGGTCGTGGCTGCCGTACGGTCTCGAGCCACCGGTGCGCTTCGGCGCTGAGCCGCTCCCGCAGGGCCGCCCATTCCCCGTCGGAAACCCGCTGCCGCCGCCAGCTCGCACCCCAGTCCGCATCGCCCCAGGGGTCCTGCCCGTCGCTCCAGCGGTTCATCAGCTCGAGGCCATAGCGCAAGTGGTCCACGTGCGCGGCGATGGAGGCCCCCCCGCCCGCCGCCGGTGCCGAGGCGGCGTCGGCCGAGAGTCGGTCGAGGGACCGGAGCAGTCCGGCGTCCCCGGGGTTGAGGACCCAGCATGCCTCGGCGGCCGAACCGTCGAGCAGCTCGCGCAGGAGCGTACTCAGCGCGCCGTGGAGGGCCGTCATATCGGTCATGAGGAGGGGCCGGTCTCGCGCCTGCCAGGGGTCCGCTCGGGTCGCGCCTGACCCAGCAGGCGTTCGGCGAAGTCGAGCCGCTCGTGCACCTCGCCCAGCTCGCGCCGCAGCTCCGCGACTTCATCGCGGAGCGCGGCGACCTCGCCCTCGCCTCCCCCGGCACCGGCCCGCAGGCGCGCCTCCTCCAACCGGATCCGGGCGATCCGCTGCAGGCCATGCAGGACGATGGCCGAGACCGGGATGGCCAGGGCGAGGATCGGGATGAGCAGCGCGACGACTTGCTTGTCCATGGGCTCCCGCGGGTTACCGGTGCGTACTACGCCGCACTACGGAAGCCGTCGTCGTGAGTGCCAGGAGGGCCGGGCGGCACGATCGAGCGGCTCCGCCAGGCCAGCCACGCCACGCGGACCGTCACCACAAGATACCAGAGGCCGACCAGCGGACCCGCGTCGAACGCGCCGGCCTCACCCGGCGGCAAGGGGAAGGTCAGCACGTTGAGGCCCAGCAGCACCAGGGCGATGGCGATGCCGGGGAGGGCGATCCAGTACCGGAACGCGGGATGGCGGAGCATGCACCACGCGAATGCCAGCGTGCCGACGCCGACGTAGAGGTCCCAGGCCACGTCGAGTCCGAGCCAGATCGCGACGAAGGCGCGGCCGGGCGCGGGCTCGTACTCGCGGACGGCCAGCTGGACGAGCAGCATCGCCGTCAGCTGTCCCGCCGCCACCACGTTGGCCACCGTGGCGACGAGTGCGAGGCGCGGCGCCACCGGCGCGGCCACCGCGTGGTACAGGCCCAGGCTCGCGACGGTGAGGCCGAAGGCGAAACCGAAGACGAGCAGGACCTGGGCCGGAAGGGGGGCCGGAAGGCCGAGCAGCAGTCCGTAGGAGGCGAGCGCGGCGATCCCCGCCACCGCCGTGGCGCGCGCCCAGGCGGAGTCAGCGCTGGGCTGGGGGGAGGACGGAGCGGTCGTCACGGGACAGCAATCCTGCAGCGTCCTCCCGCGGCGTCAAGGGCGCCGTTCTATACGGCGCGCTCGGCGGGAGTCCGCCATCGCTTCAGCCGCGGCAGCACGTCCGCCAGCAATGCGCGAGCCTGCGGCGCGGGCATGATCCCCTGCTCGGCCATGATGGTGACGCACCGGTCGAGCATCGCCCCCATCGAGACGTCCGGGTCGGTGAACGCCCCGTCCGCGAAACAGTGCCGACAGTAGTCGTTCACGCGGTACCCCACCCGGTCCGTCCCGAAATCCTCCGGCTTGGTGAGGGGCATGGCGCAGCTCTGGCAGAACGGTCCCCGAGGTTCCTGTGGGGGCATGTGACCCTCCTGGTCGTGAGCGCCGGGATCGGCACCACCCGATAGCATGGGTCCACCACAGTGAAGTGCGGATGAAGCGCGCGTGAGGGCGGCCAGGCTCAGGCATGCCCGCCCCGCTCCGCGATGAGCCGCAGCGCGGGCACGCTGACGAAGATCCGGTTGTGGAACCGCTCGCCCCAGGCGAGTGGCGTGACATCGCGGTACTCGTGCAGGGTGTCCTCCCCGTACCCCGGGTGCAGCTGTTTGCGCAGGGACGCCCGGGCGTTCGGGTCCGCCCCGTGGTCCAGCAGCAGCTCGGCGAACGGGGCGACCTGGGGTCCGCGACGGTAGTTCATCCAGAAAGCGGGCTGCGAGACGACGGTGGCGAAAAGCGCGGTGTGGCCGCCGAAACCGTCGGCATCGACGGCGGCCGGGGCGTCGACCGCCATCCCGCGGTCGAGCAGCCAGCGCGCGATCTCCCGCTCGTCGTAGTCGACGCACATGTGGAGCAGCGTTGCCCCCGCGAGCGGCGTTCCATGGGTGGCGAGGACCTCGTCGTGGCATCCCAGCTCGGGGGGATAGATCTCCTCGTGGCGGAACGTGCGCCGCAGCAGTCCCGCATCGCGCCGCAGGTGTTCTTCCAGCAGGTCGATCCGCCCGCGATGCAGCGCCATGGTCGGCGTGTTCGGCAGAGTGAGACCGTGCCGGACGTACAGCTCGAAGATCTCGTGCTTGGCGGCCGGGTTGCGGCTGTCGGTCTCGAGCACCACATCGACCGGGGCCAGGCGTCCGCCGGCGGGGTCGCGGACCGGGGCGCCGAGCTCGAGCAGCAGGGCGGTCCCCGACACGCTCAGCGTGTAGGCGGGCCCGCCCAGGGCGCCGTCGGGCGGATGGGGCGAGCCCATCCACCCGTGCAGCATCCGCGCGGTGGGGATCTGACCCTGGAGCGCGGCCCGGTCGATGGCCGATGCGAAGTCGGTGGCGCCGAGATCGCGCAGCATCCTGATGATGCGATCGCGGCCGAGGTTCGCCGCGTAGGTCAGCGGCGGCCCCCAGTCCGAATCGCGGATGGTCGCGTGCTCGTGGAGCAGCCGAGGGGACCGACGAACGAGCGCCCGGACGGCCTCGAGGTCGTCGCGCCAGATGGCGTCGATCAGCCGGCAGGCCTGCACCAGGCGGGGCCAGCTCGGCGCCTCGTAGCTGCGCGCCAGGACGAGCTGGGCGTCGGAGAGCCGCGCGGCCGCCGGATCGATGCGGTCGGGGTGATGGGTGCGCAGCTCCGCGAGCGCGGGGGGGTCCCCCGCGCGGATGGCACGGAGGAGGTCCTTGGCCTGGTGCTTGAGCTGATCGAGGTCGGGCCGGACGGGCAAGCGACGAGCGGGCATGACGAGCCTCCCTGGAGAATGCCCGGTCCGCTCGCGTCGGGCGCAAGGAGGTTCGTGGGAACCGTGTGGTGCAAGCCAGCCAGGTGGACTCGGTCCTGCCCGCGGACGGGAGGCGCCCTGCGCGCCCGGGCTCAGGATACGGGCCGACGGCGGAGCGGTCAAGGTAGCTTATGGGCGAGTGTCGCGGCGCTACCTGCGAGCGCGACGACGCGAGTACACCCCGAGCCGGAGGACGCGCGATCATGAACGCGAAGCGGGACGGCGCCCCGTCGAACGGCGGGCTCAAGCGCAAGCAGTACGAAGAGGAACTCGAGCGGCTGCACGTCGAGCTGGTCAAGCTCCAGGAGTGGGTGAAGTACAAGGGGCTCAAGGTGTGCGTCGTCTTCGAAGGGCGCGACGGCGCCGGCAAGGGTGGCACCATCAAGGCGATCACCGAGCGCGTCAGCCCGCGCGTCTTCCGCGTGATCGCGCTGCCGGCGCCGACCGAGCGCGAGAAGTCCCAGATGTACGTCCAGCGCTACATGGCGCACTTCCCCGCAGCCGGCGAGGTCGTGATCTTCGACCGAAGCTGGTACAACCGCGCCGGCGTCGAGCGAGTGATGGGGTTCTGCACCCCGGAGCAGACCGAGCGGTTCCTCGAGATGGCGCCGGGCGTCGAGCAGGCCATGGTCGACTCGGGCATC
>DASPFU010000053.1:0-3919 GCA_035620935.1 Gemmatimonadales bacterium | reverse complement strand
GTTCGTTCTCGGCGACGGTGGCATCGTACTCGCGGCGCCAGGCGTCGCGGATCAGCTGGTTCGCCAGGATGTTGTCGGGGATCGGCCGTCCCGGCCGCGCCGCGACGAACCCGAGGACCCCGGCCGTGGTCGCGGCCGCGGCCACGAGATAGCGGCTCGAGGCCGACCCGCCCTCGTCGGTCAGGATGGCGGGCAGCAGGATCGCTGCGAGGCCGGTGATGATCCCGGCCCCGAGGGCCAGCTGGGCCGGCCCCTTGGGCTCGCGCTCCGGCAGGAACAGCGAGTCCGCGGGCGGCGGCGGCAGCGGCAACGCATCGCGTGGGCGCTGGACGGTGGTGAGCGGGATCTGGATGCGGCGTCCGCCGCCGGCCTGGTTCTGGGACGCCACCTGCAGGATCAGCTGTCCCTCGACCGCCGCGCGTCCGGCTTCGTTGAGGCCTTCCCAGCGGACCGTGAGGCTGTCGGCGATCGGGCCCGAGTACAGCCGGCGCACGAGGGCCGAGTCCCAGCGGATGAGGTCGACCGTGATGTTGTGCAGGGCGCTGGCGTCGAGCCGCGCGGCGTAGAGCTCCGAGCCGAGCACGATGCTCGTGTCGGGGGGCACGCTCACCCGCACGTACGCCGTGGTGCGCCGGACCGCGTCGAAGGCGTTGGCGACGGCCGGCGGGAAGACGAGCGGGTCGGGGCGGTGGCGCGGATCGGTGCGGAGGGCCTGGCGGAAGGCGCTCGCCGCGGAGTCGCGCTGGCCCCGGAAGACCTCGGTCGCGCCGAGGTACACCAGGATGGGGGCGCGGGTGTCGTAGGGCAGGGCGTCGGGACCCGCGAGGCCGAGACCGCGGCGCAGCAGCGCGGCGGCGGCGTCGTACTCGAGCGCGTTGTAGGCCGCGATGCCCTGCGTCACGAGCTCCTCGGCGGTCTGGGCCGGGAGCGCGCGGGCCGCGGCGGGCAGCCACAGCGCCGCGGCGATGGTCAGGGCGCGCCTCACGGCGCCCCTCGGAGCGTGATGCTGGTCCGCCGCAGCCGCTGTCCGGGGGCGACCGAGACGGTCTCCTGGTACGACTCGAAGCCCTCCCGCACGACCCGCAGTCGGTGTTCGCCGGGCGGGACGGAGAGATTGGCCAGCGGCGTGGTGCCGACGAGCTGGTCGTCGACGTAGACCTCGCCCCACGGCGTCGAATTGATGAACAGCACGCCGGGCTCCGAGGCGGACAGGACCGGGCTCGGCCGCCGCGGGCCGGGACGCACCGGCGCGCCGGACGGGTTGATCGGAGTGCCGGACGGCGCCACCGCGGTGTCCACCCGGCGCGGGCCGGGGATGACGACGGTCCGCGCGGCGGGCGCACTGGCCTTCGGGGTCCAGACCTGGTAGATGAGGATCAGCCCGAGCACGACCGCGATGCTCAGCCCGACGCGGCGCGGGTTGCGCGGGCCCTGGTAGCGATCGACGCGCAACAGGCGCTGGCCCCCCTCGCGGCCCTGCGGTTGCGCGAGGGCCGGCCGTCCCGGGACCACCGGTGGCGCGACCGCCGCCGTGAGGCTGAGAGCCGACACGAAATCGGAGACGGACGGGTAGCGGTCGATCGGCGCGGGGCTGAGGGCCCGGCGCAGCGCGGCGGCCACGTGCGCGGGGAGCTCGGCGGGAACGGACGTGTCGTTCGGGATCGGGCGGGTCCCCGTGAGGCACTCGTGGATGATGACCGCGAGGGCATACTGGTCGGTCGCGGGCGTCGGCTGGCGCTGCGGCGCGTCCTCGGGGGCGCCGTACGGCGCGCCCGGCGCGTCGCCGCCCTGCGCGGTGGCCTCGCGGGTGAGCCGGGCGGCGGCGAAGCCGGTGAGGAACGCCCAGCCGGCCTCGTCCATGAAGATGGTGCCGGGGCGCAGGTCGCCGTGCACGATGCCGCGCCGGTGCGCGTACTGCAGCGCGCTCGCGATCTGCTCGGCGATCCGCAGGCAGGCCTGGAGGTCGAGGGGGCCGCGTTCCTGGAGCAGGGCCGCGAGCGACCGCTGTCCCACGCGCTTGGTGATCGACCACAGCAGGCTCGCCGTCGAGCCGAAGCGCAGCACGGGCACGACGTGCGGATGGTCGAGCACCGTCGCCGCGTTCATCTCCTTCTGGAACCGCTCCTCGAGCTGGGCCTCCCGGAAGAGGCGCCGCGACAGCACCCACAGGGTGACGCGCCGGTCGGTGGTCGTCTCGCGCGCGGCGTACAGGATCGACTGCGGCTCCTGGGAGATGACGGTATCGATCTCGAACTGGCCCGCCAGCTCCTCGTGCGCGGCCTCGTCCAGCGCGTCGCGCACCTCGACCTGCAGCTGGACGCCGCCGGGGGAATAGCCGCACAGCACGCACGTGTGCGTTTCCGCGGAGATCTCGGCGACCGTGCAGCGCGGGCAGATCATGGCGTACAAAGATACAATGGCGAAACCCGGACGGTACCGGGACTTACGGCGTGATGTCGAACCGGACGCCCGCACGGATGGCGCAACGGCTGGCGGGCGCTGCCGGGCAGCAGCCGGCCATGATCAGGTACCGGTCGCCGTGATGTCCACCGCCGACAGCCCGGCGCTCGTGGCCCGGACGGTGTTCGGTCCTGGCGTGATGCCCAGGGTCCAGGTGGTGAGCGACGCGACCCCGCTGGCGTTGGTCTGGACGATCGCGGGCGAGGCCGGGCTGATGCTGCCGTCCCCGGCCGTAACGGTGAACGTGACCGAGACGCCCTCTATAGGGTTGTTGAGCGCGTCGCGGACGAGCACGGCTGGGGCGGTGACGACGCTGCCGGCGGCGGCCATCTGGCCGTCGCCCGCGCTGATCGTCATCTGGGTCGCCGGGCCCACCGTCCCGGTGGCAGTGAAGTTCACCGGTGTGATGGCACCGCTCGTCGCCTGGAGGGTGTTGGCCCCGGGAGCGGCGCCCAGGGTCCAGCTCGTGACGGTCGCGATGCCGCTCGCGTTGGTGAGGATCGCCGTCGTCGGCACGACCGCGCCGCCGCCGCCCGTGACCGCGAACGTCACCGAAACGCCCGCGACGGGGTTGTTGGCGCCGTCGCGCACGAGGACCGAAGGATCGGTCGCGACGGCGGTGCCGACCGTCGCGGACTGGCCGTCCCCAGCACTGATCGTCATCTGCGTCGCGGCGCCCACGGTGATGTTGAAGGGCGCGCTGGTGGCGGTCGTGATCGGCGGGCCGCCCTGCCGGTCGGCCACCAGTGTGTAGCCGGTCCCCGCCTCGTCGATATCGACCGCGCTGAAGGTCGCGACGCCGGCGACGGGGGCCACGGTCGTGGTGCCGTCCAGCGCGCCGTTGCCCGGCGGGTTGTCCCCGATCGTCAGCTGCACGTTCTGGGCGAAACCCGTCGCGGTATTGCCGAACGCGTCACGGGCCGTCACCTGGATCGCGGGGGTGATCGCCGCGCCGGCGACCGTGTTGCTCGGCTGCACGGTGAAGGCGAGCTGGGTCGCGGCGCCCGCCGTGCCGGTCGCGGTGAAGTTGACGGCGGTGAGCCCGGTCGCACTGGCCTGGAGCGAGTTGGCGCCCGCCGTATTCCCCAGGGTCCAACTGGTGATGGTGGCGATGCCGCTCGCGTTGGTGACCGCGGGCGAGCCCACGACCGCGCCGCCGCCGCCCGTCACCGCGAAGGTGACCGAGACGCCGGCCACCGGGTTGTTGAACGCGTCGCGCACCAGCACCGCCGGATCGACGGCGACCGCGGTCCCGACGGTGGCGGACTGGCCGTCGCCCGCGTTGACCGCCATCTGGGTGGCGGGGCCCGCCGTGCCGGTCGCGGTGAAGTTGACGGCAGTGAGCCCGGTCGCACTGGCCTGGAGCGAGTTGGCGCCCGCCGTATTCCCCAGGGTCCAACTGGTGATGGTGGCGATGCCGCTCGCGTTGGTGACCGCCGGCGACCCGACGACGGAACCA
>DASPFU010000052.1:0-22456 GCA_035620935.1 Gemmatimonadales bacterium | reverse complement strand
TCCCCAGCACGGTCGTGAGAGTCGTCATCAGGATCGGGCGGAGCCGGACGGCGCCGGCGTCCACCACCGCCTCGTGCATGGACAGTCCCCGCCGGCGCCCCAGCTTCACGTACTCCACGAGCAGGATCGCGTTGTTCACGACGATCCCGGCGAGCAGGATCACGCCGAGCAGCACCGGAGCGCTGAGCGGCGTCGCGGTCAGCTTGAGCGCGAGTCCGACACCGATCAACGCCAGCGGGATCGACACCAGGATGACGAGGGGGTCCGTCACACTCTCGTACTGCACCGCCATCACCACGAACACCAGGAAGATCGCCAGCAGGATCACGATGGTGAGGTTGCGCTGGTTCTCGCGGATGGCCTCCTCCTCGCCACCGTAGATCAGCGCATACCCTTCCGGCAGGTCGAGCCCGGCGAGACGGGCGCGCGCCTGGCGCGTCGCTTCGCCGACCGAGGCGACGTCGTCATTCACATCCCCCGTGATGCGCAACTGCCGATTCTGCTGCGCCCGGAGGATCGACGTCGGCCCCATGCCGAGCCGCACGGTCGCCACGTCCCGCAGATACACGGGGCGATCCGGTCCCGCAAACAACGCGACCGCGCCCACGTCCTCGGCGCTGCGGAACCGCTCGCGCGGGAGGCGCACGCGCACGTCGTACTCGTTGGTCCCGTCGGTGAACCGCGTGGCGATGGCCCCATCGAGAGCGGTCCGCACGGTCTGGCCCACGGCCGCCACGGACAACCCGAGGTCGGACGCGCGCTGACGGTCGATCGCGATCACCAGTTGCGGGCTCGCCTCCTCGGTCGAGGGCTGCAGCGACTCGAGCCCGGGAATCCCCTGCAGGCGCGCGATCGCATCGCGCCCCAGGCGCTGGAGGGTGTCCAGGTCCTCGCCCTGGATGCTCACGGCCACGTCGGATCCCGAGAGGTTGGTGCGCAGACCGCGGATCCGCGGGGGGCGCACGAAGATGCGAGCGCCCGGGATCGCCGCCGAGTCGATCTTGGCCTGGAGCTGAGCGACCCAGCGTGACGCCGGCATGCGCGGGCGTTCGGTCGCGGCGACGAGCCGCACGTCCACGGACCCGCGACCCGACCGCTCGGACGTCCCGCTCCCGAAGAAGAAGCCCCCCGCGGTCGTGAAGATGTGGGTGACGTACGGCATCTCCCGGACCAGCCGCTCGACGCGGTTCGCGACCTCGTTGGTCCGCTCGGCCGAGGTGCCCGGCGCGAGCGACAGGTTCACGCTCAGCGCCCCGTCGTCCACCGCCGGCAGGAACTCGCTTCCCTGCCCCCGCATGAGCAGCAGCACGGCCGCGAGGGTCGCGGCGGCGGTCCCCAGGACGCGCCACGGGCGCCGCACCGCACCCGCGGCCCAGTGGCGGTAACGAGCGGTCAGCGCCGCGAGCCGCCGGTTGAAGGCCCGGATGGGCCGGGTGCGCTCGAGGCCGCTCGATCGCCGGACCTTGGCGAATTGCGCCGACAGCATCGGCACCAGTGTGAGCGCCACTCCGAGCGAGGCGACGATCGCGAAGGAGATGGTCATGACCAACTCACGGAAGATGAGTGCCGCGAGCCCGCTGATGAGCAGGAACGGCACTACCGCCGCGAGGCTGGTGAGCGTCGAGGCCGTGACGGCTGAGGTGACTTCCCCCGCGCCCGCGTGGGCCGCCTCCTCCGGGTCCGCGGTACCCAGCGCGCGATGCCGGAAGATGTTCTCCAGCATCACGATCGCGTTGTCGATCAGCATGCCGACGCCGAGCGCCAGACCACCCAGCGTCATGATGTTGAGGGTCAGGCCCCCGAGGCCCATCATCACGAAGGTGGCGAGGATGGCGAGCGGGATGGAGAGCCCGATGACGAACGTCTTCCGCAGGCTGCCGAGGAACAGCAGCACGACGAGCATCGCGAGCGTTGCACCGACCAGGGCGGCGTCCCGCACCCCGCGCACCGCGCTGTTGATGAAATACGACTGATCCGCCATCACCCGGTACGTGAAGTCACCGGGGATGAACCGTGACTCGGCCAGCTGATCGAGTCGATGACCCACGGCCCCCGCCACGAGGACGGTGTTCGCGTCCGGCTGTTTGCGCACCGCGAGGCGAACCGCCGACACGCCGTCGAGACGGGCCCAGAGCCGCTGCTCGCGGCTCGTATCCGCCACCGCTGCGACCTCGGAGAGCGGGATACGGCGGCTCGACCCGCGCGCCTGCAACAGTACGCCGCGCACGTCCTCGACGGTGCGGAACTTCCCCTCCGCCTTTCCGGTGATCTCGTACGCCGGCGAGGTGACGTTGCCCACCGCGACGTCCTGGTTCTCGTCGCGCAGGGCGCCGAGCACGTCGGCCACCGCGAGCCCATAGGAGCGAAGCCGCTCCTGGTCGAGCGTCACGCGGATCTCGCGCACCAGCCCGCCGGCGACGTCGATCGAGGCCACGCCCTCGATCGTCAGGAGCTGGGGACGCAGGCGCAGATCGACCCAGTTCCGCAGGTCCACGAGGTCCCGCGTCGGCGACGAGAACGCCACTTCGAACACGGGGATCTGGGAGGGGTCGAACTTGAAGATGGTGGGCGGGTCGGCATCCCGCGGCAGGCGCGCCCGGGCTCGGTCGAGGTTCTTCGACGCGTCCTGCAGCGCGAAGTTGACGTCCGTCCCGTAACGGAAGTGCAAGTCCACGCTCGAGCGGCCCTCGGACGTCTCGCTTTCGAGCCGGATCAGGTTCTCGGTGGTGGCGAGGCTCGTCTCGAGGATCTTGGTGACCTGCTCCTCCATCACCTCGGGCGCGACCCCGGGGTACGTGACCGACGCGCGGATCTGGGGATAGACGATCTGCGGCAGCAGGTCGAGCGGCAGCCGATCGAGCCAGAACGCGCCGAGCACGACCACCACGGACGCGACGGCGAGTGTCCCGACCGGCCGCCGGATCGAGAGGCTGGGCAGCCCGCGGTGCCGGGCGGCTCCGGCCGGGGCGTCGCTCACGGTGTCGGCGTCCCCAGCTCGGTGAGGTCCGTCGGACTCACGCGCACCAGCGCGCCGGGGCGGAGATTGGTGTGCCCCGAGACGACGACGCGGGCGCCCTCAGCGAGCCCGTCGGTCACCTCGACCCAGCCCTCCGCGGTCACCCCGACAGTCACCGGGTTGAATGCGATCGTATCGTCCTGGACAACGTACACGAAGGGCCCGGTGGCGCTCACTCCCACGGCGCTCGCCGGCACGGCGAGGGAGCCGCGGCGCGTTTCCAGACCGAACTCGACGCGCGCGAGGAAGCCGGGCCGGACTGCCACTCCGTTGGCCCGCGTGCGGAGTGCGACCTCCACGGGCACGAGCCGGCTCTCCGGGTCGGCGCTCGGGAAGATGCGCCGCACCCACCCGTCGAGACGGGCGGCCGGGAACGCGTCGAGGCGCACCGCCGCCGTGGCGCCCGCCGCCAGGTGGACCACGTCAAGCTCGGACAGCTGCACGCGCACGACCAGCAGCGACACGTCGGCGAGGTCGAACAGCCGCTGGTTGGGCGTGACGGCGCTGCCCGCCTCGACCAGCTTCGTGGTCACCACGCCAGCCGAGGGCGCGGTGATGCGGGTGAAGGCGCGCCGGGTCTCCCACAGCGTGGCCTCGCTCTGCGCGACCTGGTAGGCCGCCCGGCTGCGCTCGAACTCGGCGTCGGTCACGATGGTGCCGGCGTGCAGGGCCGAGTCGCGCCGGAACGCGGCGCGCGCTCCCTCCAGTGTGGCCTGGGCCCGGGCCAGCTGAGCCTCGGCCTCCCGAGCGTCGAGCCGGGCCAGCAAGGACCCCGTCGCAACCCGGTCGCCTTCCTGGACCCGCACCTCCAGCACGGTCCCGGCAGTCTGGCTGTTGACCCCGATGGTCCGCACCGGCTGCACGGGGCCCGCGACCACCACCGTCCGGGAGAGGTCGCGGCGCGCCACCCGCTCGACTGCGACGGGCACCCGGGTGTCCGCCTCCGCCCCACGGGGTGGCTCGCCACGCGCCGCTTCCCCGTCCCGGCATGCACCGACGCCGGCGACGGCGGTCAGCAATAGCGGCAGCAGGTGGAATGGTCGTGTCATCGCCCGCATCGGCACCCGTCCTCGGCATCCCGCACGTCTCGTCCGTCCTTCCTACGCGCTCGGCCGGCCCGCCGTTGGGCCGAGGGCCTCTTCGGCCTCCCGCTGACCGGCCAGCAGGCGATCGATCTCCGCCGAGACCTCGCGGGCCAGGCCGAGATCGGTCGTGAGCGTCTGCACCGATGCCGCGCCGGCGTGCAGCTTGAGCAGGTTGAGCCGGATCGTCTCGAGCGCGGCCACGACGTCGCCGAGGCGCCGCAGGGCGGCGTCGCGCTCGGCGTGCAGGTCGGCCACGACGGCCGCCCGCCGATCACCAAGTTCATCGGGCGGGGACCCCGCGTCCACCGGTCCGTCGGTCCCGATCACGTCGTTCAGGTCCTCGAGCCGGGCCCGCATCCGCTGGGCGTCCTGCTCCAGGCGCCGGATCGCGGCCGGGAGCTCGCGCAGGCGGCTCCGCGTCTCGCGCGGCAGCTGCTCGTACAGCTTCTCGGCGGCGAGCCCGAGCGCCAGCTCCGTCGCGCGGTGGGTCGCCGGCGTCGGCAAGGACCGGGCACTCAGGAACGGGCGTGCGAGCCGGAAGAGCCACTTCCCCACACGACCGGTCCACAGCCAGGACCAGATCCGGGTGTCGAGGTCGATCCGGCGGTTGATCCGGTTGAGCCACATCAGGCTCGCCGTCGTACCCGAGAAGAGCGACAGGCCGAAGATGCCGCCGAGCGCACCTCCGTACAGCTCGCGGGCGATGTACCACGGCGTCGAAGCGAGGATGATCCCGCTGAGCGACGCCACCGCGAGGGCCCCCGCCGCGAGCAGCCGGGTCACCCGCTCATAGAGCGTGGCCTCGCGCCCGAACTCGTAGGCCCGTTCCTCGCGCCCCTCCTCGATCTCACGCCGGAACGCCGCGCCGAGGTCCTGCTGATCGAATCCCGATGACAGCAGGCGCCGGGCCCGCGTCACGAGGACGGCGAGCGGGACGACGGTGACGGCCCCGATCAAGGCGGCGAAGCCGGCGAGGTCGCGCGAGCCGCTCGGGGCCAGTCTTGCGGCGATCGAGATCACGACCGGCAGCATCATCACGTACACGACGCTGCCGACCGCCGAGAACCGGGCGCCGCGCTTCACGAACACCCGCAGGGGCACCGGCAGCTCGCGCCGCTGCTCCAGCGCGGCGCGCAGGCGGTCCGCCACGGCGCCGGCGTCCGCCGGGCGCGCTTCACGGTCCTTGGCGAGGCACTGCTCCACGAGCTGGACCAGCCGCCGCGGAACGCCGTCGGCGATCTCCACCAGGGGCCGGGGGGGCTCGGTCACCTGCTTGGCGAGCACTTCCGTCGCGGTGTCCGCCTGGAACGGCAGGCGGCCCGAGATGGCGAAGTAGGCCAGCACCCCGAGCGCGTAGAGGTCGCTGCGGCCGTCCACCGGCTCGCCCAGCGCCTGCTCGGGGCTCATGAACTCCGGGGTGCCCGTCACGGCGCCTCCGTCCACGCCAGTCGCGTCGCGCACCACCGCGGCGATCCCGAAATCGGCCACGAGGGCGCGATCGGTGCCGGCCTCGAGCAGGATGTTGTCCGGCTTCACGTCGCGGTGCACGACCCCCTGCGCGTGCGCGTACCCCAGCGCCCAGGCAACGTCGCGCAGGATGCGGGTCGCGTCGGACGGTGCCACCGGCCCGCGCCGGCGCACCCGCTCGGTGAGCGTCTCGCCATCGACGTACGCCATGGCGTAGAACACGTATTCGGCGATCTCGTCCACCGTGTAGATCGGCACGATGTTCGGGTGGGAGAGCTTGGCTGCGGTGCGCGCCTCGCGCAGGAACCGCTCCCGCAGGGACGGCTCCGCCGCAAGCCACGGCGGAAGGAGCTTGATCGCCACCGGCCGGTCGAGCCGGACTTCGCGGGCCAGGTACACCACCCCCATGCCGCCGCGGCCCAGCTCGCGCTCGAGCGAGTAGCGGCCGGCGAGAGCCTGCTGGAAATCAACGAAGAGACGGTCAGGGACGGTCAGAGACGGTCCGGGACGGTCGGAGGACATGTGAGCGTACTACCCCGTCCGCCCCTGACCGTCTCGGTCCGCCTCCGTCCGCCCGGGCAGCATCCCGTCCACTTCCTCGGCGGCCTCCAGCAGCCGCTCTGCCGCCTCGCTCAGCTCCCGGGCCGCCGACAGGTCGGCGGTGATGCTCTCGACCGATCCGGCCCCCACCCGGAGTCGCAGCAGGTCGAGGCGGATCGCCTCGAGTGCGGCGACGGTGTCCGCGAGACGACGCTGGGCCGAGGCTTGCGCGGCCCGCAGGTCGGTGACCACCGCGACCCGCCGCGCCTCGAGCCCCGCCCCGCCCGCCCCGGAGAATCCCTGCGCGGCCACCGACTCCGCGCCGCCGAGCGCCTCGGCGAGGTCGTCGCAGCGCCGGCGGATGCGCTGGGCGTCCTCGCGGAGGCGCCGGACGACGTCCGGCAGGTCGGGCAACGCGCGGCGGACCTCGCGCGGCAGCGCGTCGTACAGCGCCTCCGCCGCGAGCCCCACCACGATCTCGGTGGGTCGGTTGCCCGCGACGGCGGGCAGGTCCCCACGCCGCAGGCCGAGTCCGGCGAGCCGATACAGCCAGCGTCCGGGTGCCGACGCCCAGAAGCGCTGGCGCAGTCCGCTGAACACGCTGGCCCGCCACGCGACCCCGGCGCCGAACAGCGACACCACCCCGGCGAGTCCCGCGACCGCTCCCATCAATTCGGGGAAGACCCAGTCGTAGTCGAGCAGCGCGGAGAACAGGAACACGGCGAGCGTGGTGGTGGCACCGAGCCAGATCCCGTGGACCAGTCCCTGGTGGCGCCCCGGCGCGCGGCCGGTGACCGCGGTGTAGTCCTCGCGCAACCGCGCCGCGTCGGTCGCGAGCGCGCGCACCAGGTCGTCGTGGTCGTGCCCCGCGCGGGCGACGCGGCGCAGGCGGTGCAGCGCGATGCCGCCGGGACCGAGCACGGAGACCCCCATCACGCCGAACGCCACCACGTCGAGCAGGATCTCCACCCACACGGGCCCCGGGGCGAGGATCGGGGACAGCGTGAGCGACTCGACCAGCCAGATCGCCAGCCCCCCGAGGAGGAACGACGGGAAGAGCCGGTGCACCGAGATGCTGTCGGCTTCGGCCAGGTACATCCGGAGGGCGCTCGGCAGCTCGCGCCGTCGATCGAGGGCCAGTGACAGCGCCTCCGCCAGCACCGACCCGTCGCCGTAGCGCAGGGCGGGGTCCTTCGCCAGGCAGCGACCGACCACCCCCGCGAGCGTGCGCGGCACGCCCGGCGCCACCGTGGGGAGCGGCGGTGGCGCCTGCGTGATGTGCTGCGACATGCGCGCCGCGACCGTCGTGCCCGTGAAGGGGAGGCGTCCGGCGAGCGCGTAGAACGCCACCACGCCGAGCGAGTAGACGTCGCTCCGTTGGTCGACCCGCTCGCCGCTCGCCTGCTCGGGGCTCATGAAGTCGGGCGTCCCCAGCGCTTCGCCGACGCCGGTCGGCCCGCTCGATTGCACCTGCCGCGCGATGCCGAAGTCCGTGACGAGCGCCCGGCCGGAGCCGTCCTCGAGCAGGATGTTCTCCGGCTTCACATCGCGGTGCACCACCCCCTGCGCGTGCGCGTGCGCCAGCGCCCACGCGACCTCCCGCAGGACCCGCACCGCCTCCGCCGGCGGGAGGGCGCCGCGCGCCGCGATGCGGTGCGCCAGGGTCTCGCCGCGGACGTAGGCCATCACGTAAAACGTGAACCGTCCGACCTCGTCGACCGAGTGAATCGGCACGATGTGCGGGTGCGCGAGCCTGGCTGCCATGCGGGCCTCGCGCTGGAAACGCTGGCGCAGCGCCTGGTGCGCGGCCAGCTCCGGCGGCAGGAGCTTGATCGCCACCGGCCGGTCGAGGCTGACCTCCCGCGCGAGGTACACCACTCCCATCCCGCCGCGGCCGAGCTCGCGCTCGAGCGAGTACCGCCCGGCAAGGGCGGCCTGGAAGTCCAGGTACAGCCGGTCAGGGCTGTCCGGGAGGTGCGTCCGTGCCATCAGCGAGCGAAGCTACGGAGCCGGAGCCGTGGCGGAAGTGGCCGAATCGGGTCAATTTTCGCCCCCCATGGTCCACCAACCCCTCGAGTTCCTGCACCGACTGCTCGACACACCGGGACCCTCCGGGTTCGAGACCGCCCCCGCGCGGATCTGGCGTGAGGAGATGGGCCGCGTGGCGGACGCCGTCCATACCGACACGCGCGGCAATACGGTCGCGGTGCTCAACCCGGCGGGGGCCCCCCGCCTGATGTGCGTCGGGCACATCGACGAGATCGGGCTCCAGATCACGCACATCGACGACGATGGCTTCCTGTACTTCGCCGGGATCGGTGGCTGGGATTCACAGGTCCTGGTGGGCCAGCGCGTGGTGATCGCCACCCGCCGCGGGCCGGTGCCGGGAGTGATCGGCAAGAAGGCCATCCACACGATGAAGGCGGACGAGCGTGACAAGGTGTCCCGGATCACGGACCTGTGGATCGACGTCGGCGCGGCGAACCGCAAGGAGGCGGAGGGCATGGTCCGGGTGGGGGACGCGGCCGTGCTCGACGCACGGGCGCTACTCCTGCCGAACGGCCGCATCGTTTCGCGCAGCATCGACAACCGTATCGGCGCGTACGTGGTCGCCGAGGCGCTGCGGCTGCTGGCGGCGGCGCGGCCCCCACACGCCGCCGTACTGGCCGTCGCCAGCACCCAGGAGGAGATCGCCTGGACCGGGGGCGGCGCCCGTACCAGCGCGACCGGCCTCGAGCCGCAGGTCGCCCTCGTGGTGGACGTGACGCACGCCACCGATCACCCGGGCGCGGAGAAGAAGCTCCAGGGGGACCACCGCGTCGGCGGCGGGCCGGTGTTCTCGCGCGGCTCGGCGGTCCACCCGGTGGTGTTCGACCTCCTGGTGGAGTGCGCGGAGGCCGAGGGGATCCCCTACACCCTGCAGGCCGCGCCGCACGACACCGGCACCGACGCCGACGCCGTCGCGGGCGCCCACCGCGGCATCCCGACGGGTCTGATCAGCGTCCCCAACCGCTACATGCACAGCCCCAACGAGATGGTGGCGCTCGAGGACCTCGACCGCGCGGCGCGCCTGGTGGCCGCGTTCGCCCGGCGCCTCACGCCCGAGACGGACTTCATTCCCCGCTGATCGACGGAGGGGACCCATGAAAGGGAACAATCCCGGCATCGCGCTGCTGCTCCTGCGCCTCATCGTCGGCTTCGTGTTCCTGAACCACGGCCTGGGGAAGCTGATCGGTCCGCCGTTCGCCGGAGGCGGCATGGAGGGATGGATCGGGTTCGCGACGCAGATCGGCCTGCCGTCGCCCGTCGCGCTGGCCTGGTTGTGGGTCGCGATCGAAACGCTGGGCGGACTCGCCCTCATCCTCGGCGCCGGCACCGCGATCACGGGCCTGCTCCTCGCGATCGGCATGGCGGTGGCGATCGTCAAGGTCCACCTGCCGCATGGCTTCGATGTGTTCCGCTACGGCAGTCCCGACGCCCGCGGCTACGAGTACAGCCTCACGCTGCTGGTCGCGTCACTCGCCATCGCCATCGGCGGGCCGGGAATCCTCGCGCTGCGGCTGAAGCAGGGAGACTAGGCGGAGGGGGCTTCCCGCGACCGCAGGCTGTTGAGTGCCGTCACCGCGGCGGCCCTGACCTGCTTGTCTCCGTCGTTGGCGAGGCCCTGCAGGGTCCCGATGGCGGCAGGGGTCCCGGCGAGCCGCAGGGCATCCACCGCCGCGAGTCGCTTCGCCACCGGCTTGCGACCGAAGAGGCGGCCGGCCGGCTGGGCGAGCTTGATCAGCGCCTGCACCGCATCCGGGCTGCCGATGCGGCCCAGCGCCAGGGTCAGCTCGCGCTCGACCTCCGGGTCCTGCTCCTCCTCCATCGCGAGCACCACCGACATGGCCAACGGGCTGGCCCGCCTGCCACCGATCCCCTGCGCGACCTGCAGTCGCACGCCGGGGAGCCGGTCGCGCAGCGCGCGCCGGAGTGGCTCCACCGTCTGCGCCGATCCGATCCGCGCGAGCGCCAGGACCACCGCCCGCCGAGCACGCTCGTCCTCATGCTCGATCAGCTGCGTCAACACGGGCACGGCCGCCTCGACCTGCATCTCGCCGATCAGCTCCGCCGCGTTCCGCACGACGTACCAGCGGGAGTCGTTGAGCAGGCGGACCAGCTGCTCCGACCCCTCTTTCATTTGAGAGAGGGCGTTGAACAGCGAATGGCGGTCGGTCACGGTGCGCGAATCGACGAGCAGGTCCATCAGGACCTCGACGCCGTCGGGGCCGGCGCGCTGCAGGACCGCCGCTGCATCCGCATGGTGCATGGGAACCAGCGCGAGCGCCCCGATCTGGCGCAGCACCGACCGCGCGGACATGCGTTTCAGCGCGATCCCGAAGGCGCGCCGGGCGCTGCTGTCGGGCAGCGTCTGCTCGATCCTCCCGATGCCCGCCATGATGGCGAGCACGACCTCCCACCGCTCGTTGCGACTCTCGGCCTCGACCTGCCGCGCCAGTGCCGACAGGAGATCGGCCGCCTGCGCCGCCTGCGGATCCGCCGCAAGCTGGCTCAGGATCTCCGCCGCCTCCTTCGAACGAGCGAGGGCGGGCGCGAAGGTGGCGGACGTGTCCTGCGTGATCGACTGCACCTCCGCCGGCACCTCGAGGTCCGGCGCCTCCTCCGGGGTCAGACCGGGCACGAAGTTCGGCGCATCCACCCGCGGCGCGGTCACCGACGGGGCGGCGGGCGCGGGCGGCGGGGGCGGCGCTGGGGGCGCGGGCGGCGGAGGCGGCACCGGGGCGACCGCCGCGGGTGGAGCCGGGACGGGCAGAGCGGGTGGCACTGGAGCCGGCGGCGGCACGACGGGGGGTGGCGGCACCACCTCCAGCACGGGCCGTGGTGGTGGAGGCGGTGTCGGCGGCGGGGGGGGCGGCGCCAACTCGGGCTCGGGCTCCGCACCGTCCACCACGAGGAGCGGCGTCTGTGGCGGAGGGGGTGGCGGGGGCGGGGGCGGCGGGGGGGGCGGCGGCACCGGGGCGGGCCTGGGCGCCGGCGGAACGGCCGGCGCGGCCTCGGCCGCCGGCTTCACCCCCAGTGGATCGTAGTCACTGGCGCCGACCTCCGCGTGGCCCGCTCCCGGCAGGGCCTTGTCGGCATCGGCGTCGGCGGTGGGCTCGTGCGTGACCCCGCCAGCCCCGGGCACGGGGACCGACTGGAACTCGGCCATCGGCTCGCCGCGCAGCAGGCCGCCGGTGCCGAGCGCGTCCTCGCCGGCGGGGATCTCGAGCAGCCGCGGCGGCCGGTGCATCGTGACCGACGGCCGGTGCGCCCCGGACCCGCGCAACCGCGTGGAGACATCCTCCGGCCCGCCGGGTGCGTCCGCCAGCGCCTTGATCAGCTCGAAGACGTGCGACACCGGCGTGCGTTGCGGCAGGACGATCTCGTTCACGCCGTGGTCGGCGAGGCGCCGAGTCAGACCTTCGGCCGCGGGGCCGGATACCGGGGCCCCGTTGACGATCAGTCGAGCCCCGTCCACGCGCACCGCCACGGCCTCCGCGTCCACGATCGCAACGATGGCGCGGAACTCCTGCTTCTGCGCCTTCTTGGCGGTGGGGTCGCGAAACAGCTCGACGGCCTGGGCGAGGTGGCCGACGAAGTCCTCAGGTTTGGCCATGAGACTCACCAATGTACGGGAGGCCGCCCGAGGCGCAACATGCTGCCACTATTGGGGCTGCGTCGTCGATGCGGACCGGCCGACCGGGGAGGTCGAGGGTCCGGGACAGGGCCGCCACCGGCGGCTCACGCAGACCCAGGGCCCGCAGCCGGACCGGGTCCCGGCACAACTCCGCGATCGCCCCGTCGAAGGCCACGGCCCCGCCGTCGAGCACCAGGGCCCGATCCAGCGTCTCGGCCGCGAAGGCGATGTCGTGCGTCACGACGAGCACGGCGCACCCCGCCGCCCGCCGGGTTCGGATCACACTCGCCACGCGGGCGCGCAGGGCCCGGTCGAGGCCGGCGGTTGGCTCGTCCAGCACGAGGAGCACGGGCGCCAGCGCGAGCGCGCCCGCGAGGGCGGCGAGCTTCCGCATCGGGGCCGGCAGATCGTAGGGGTGCTCGTGCGCCACGTCGTCGAGCCGCAGCTCGGCGAGCGCCGCCGCGACGCGGATCGCCGATTCCCGGTGGGGCACGCCCAGCGCCCGCGGGCCGAACGCGACGTCCTCGCGCACCGTGCGGGCGAAGAGCTGCTGATCCGCGTGCTGGAACACGACGGCGACGCGCCGCGCCAACTCGTCGGCGCGGTGCCGCGCCGCGTCCCGGCCACCGACCCAGACCGTACCGGTCCCCGCGCGTTCGAGCCCGGCGATGAGCCGGGTCAGGGTGGTCTTGCCGGCGCCGTTGCGACCGATCACCGCGACGGCTTCGCCCGGCGCCACCACGCACGAGACGTCGCGCAGCACCGGACGCCCGCCGTAGGCGAACGACACGCGGTCGCACGACAGCACCGGCGTCATCGGGCCCGGGCCGCCATCGTCACCGACACGGGCCACGGGGGCGCGAGGCCCGCCGTCCGCCAGACTTCCGCCACCGTCGGGCCGCCCGGCCCGTCACGCCAGATGGCGTCGTCTCCGAACACCGTCGTCGGCGTGGCGTCGGCCCGAACGCGGCCGTCCGCGAGCCACACGACGCGGTGCGCCACAACGGGCACCGCGTCGAGGTCGGTCGTCGCCACGATCACCGCGGCTCCCCTCCCGGCTTCGTCCCGGACCAGCGCCCACAACGCCGCCGCGCCATCACCGTCGAGCTCGGCGGTCGGCTCGTCGAGCAGCAGCAGGGCCGGCTCCATGGCGAGCACACCCGCGAGCATCACGCGTTGCAGCTCGCCACCCGACAGGGTCAGCGGATCGCGGTCCGCGAGATGCGCCACCGCCGCGCCGGCCATCGCGCGCTCGGCGGCGGCGCGGATGCGCGCGAGCGGCCAGCCGAGGTTGGCCGGCCCGAACGCGACCTCGTCCCGGACGGAGGCCCCCATCCCGGAGAGCTGGGTCCAGGGGACGGGCAGCAGCAGCGCCCGGCCCTCGCCGGTCGTCCCCGGTCCCGGGAACGTGACCGTTCCCTCGAGCCGCCCCCCGGTCACGCGGGGCGCGAGCCCCGCCGCCACGCTGAGCAGGGTCGAGCACCCCGCGCCGACGTTGCCGACGAGCGCCACGATCTCCCCACGACCGACGCGCAGCGACACGTCGCGCAGGGCGGGCCGATCCGACGCCGGGTACCAGAACGACACCCGCTCGAGCCCGAGGAGCGTCACGCGACTCGCGCCGCCAGCGCCGCGACGCACGCCGCGACGGCGCCCCAACGGACCAGCGCCTGAGCGCCCGAATCCCCGGGCGGATCGAGCGGAGTCCGGTGCACGGCGGCACCGAGACCGCGGGTCTCGAGCGCGAGGACGCGTTCGTCCAGCTGGTGCAGCACCGAGAGCACGACCGGCAGTACCAGGGCGTGCACCGCGCGCAGTCGAGCGACGAGCCCTCCGCGCGACGCGAGCCCCCGACAGCGCTGGGCCTCGCTGACGCGGCGCGCGTGGGCGCGGACGAGCGGGACGGCGGCGAGCGTCCCGCCGAACAGGTACGCGACGCGCGCGGACCAGCCGCGGGCCACCAATGCCTCGACCAGCCGGCCGGAGGCGAGCACCGCGCCGAGCCACGCCGCGGTGCACAGTAGCGTCGTCAGTCGCAGCCCCAGCAGGGCGGCGCGGGCCGGCGGATGCAGGAGCAGCAGGAACACCCAGAAGGGTGCGGCGGCGGCCGCGACCGCGGCGAGACGGCGCGGCGCGCGCGGGGTCCCGAGGACGAGGCTGACGGCCGTGCCGAGCGTGATCGCCGGCGCGGGAGCACCGGGCACGAGCCACGCCAGCGCCGGCAGCAGCGCCGCGAGCGCCAGCTGGGTGTAGGGATGCAGTCCGCTCACGTGCGGCCCGCCGCGCGCAGGGCGAGCGGAAACCGCGCCGCGGTGCGTCGTGGCAACGCGTGGAGGACCGCCGCGACGAGCACGAACGTCAGGGTCTTGTCGCCGAAGTCGGATACGAAACTGCCGAAGGCGCAGGCGGCGAGGTCCGACATGCCGAGGCGGCGGCCGAGCAGGGTGAGCAGGGTGACTCCCCCCGACGTCGCGCACCCGAAGACGACGTACGAGATCGGAGTCGAGACCGCCGCCGCCAGCACCCCGAGGCCGATGCCCGCCGGGACGGTCGTCGCGAGGCGGCGGAACAGACCCAGCCGCGCCGCCCCCCACGCGTACAGCGCCACGATCACCTGCACCGCGACGAACGGCAGGAAGGTCGGGTTACGCAGGCCGTTGGTGACGGTCGTCACCACTCCGGTGGCCACACCGACGGCCGGGCCCGCGAGCGCCGTGGCGAGCACGGTCCCGGTGGTGTCGAGGAACAGGGGCAGGCCCGTGGGGTCTACCAGCGCAGAGAGCGCCAGGTTGATGGCGACGGCGAGGGGGACCAGTGCGATGTGGCGCAGGGGCACCGCGATGACTACCGTGTAGGTGCGCGAAAAGATAGATATCAGCCCATGATCACGACCAGCCTACTGCTCGCCGCCCTGGCCGCGCTCGCGCCGGGCGACACCCTCTCCCCCGAAGCCCGGCGCGTGCTGGCGGACCTGCGTTACCTGGCCGACGACGCACGCCAGGGCCGCGGTCTCGGCACCCGGGGCCTCGAGGAAGCGGGAGCCTACATCGCCGCGCAGTTCGAGCGGCTCGGCCTCCGACCCGGCGCCGCCAACGGCACCTGGTTCCAGGACTTCACCGTCTCACCCGACGCGCCAGCGGTCGCCCACCTCGGGCTGCCGGCGACGGCGACGCGCAACATCGTGGCGGTGCTGCCGGGGCGATCCCCCGCCCTCTCCGGCCAGGTGGTGATCATCGGCGCCCACTACGACCACCTCGGCCTGGGCGGCCCGAACGCGCTCGACCCCGACAGCACCGGGGCCGTCCACAACGGCGCCGACGACAACGGATCAGGCACGGTCGCGCTGCTCGAGATCGCGCGGCGGCTGGCGGCGGCTCGCCCCGCCCGCACCATCGTCTTCGTCGCCTTCTCGGGCGAAGAGCTGGGCGTGCTCGGCTCCGCGTACTACGCGAAGAATCCGACGCCGTTCCCGATGGACTCGGTCTACGCGATGGTCAACCTCGACATGGTGGGCCGCCTGCGCGAGGGCAAGCTGCTCGCGCTGGGTGCCGAGACCGCGAGCGAGCTGCGGGCCCTGCTCGACTCGCTCAACGGCGGCCCGACGGCCTCGAACGGCGCGCGCCGGTTCGACCTGCGTGCGTCCGGCGATGGCTGGGGCCCGTCGGACCACGCGTCGTTCTACGCGGCGAAGCGCCCCGTCGTCCATTTCTTCACGGACCTGCACGAGGACTACCACCGGGCCACCGACGACTGGGACAAGATCAACGTCGAGGGCATCGTGCAGGTCGCGGCGTTCGCGGCCGACCTCGGGCTCGCCCTGGCGGACCGCGCGGGCACGCTGACCTTCGTCGACGTTCCGCGCCCGCAGCTGGCGAGCGGCCGCACGAGCGCGTCCCTCGGCACGATCCCGGACATGAGCGAGTCGCCGGGCGGCGTGCGGCTCACGGGCGTGCGGACCGGCGGACCCGGCGACCTCGCGGGTATCCGCGCCGGGGACATCATCGTGGGCATCGGCACGCACACGGTCGCGAACCTCTACGACATGACCAACGCCCTGAACGCGCACCAGCCGGGCGATACCGTCGTCGTCACCGTCCGCCGCGGGACCGAGGAGATCAAGGTCACGGCCGTCCTCGGCCGCCGAGGATCGTGAGCGAACTGGACGCGCACGGCGCGGTCCGCGCGTTGCGGGCCGCCCACCTCCACGACGTCGGCCGGGACGCGCTGCTCCGGATGGCGTGCGAGCGGATCCGGTCCTGGGGCGGGCCGTTCACCTCGGCGTACGCCTACATGCTGCACGGCGACGACCTCGTACTGGAGGCCCACGCCGGCCGCGATACCCCGCACACGCGCATCGCGGTGGGCACCGGGGTGTGCGGCACCGCCGTCGCCGCGGGCGCCGACCAGAACGTCCCCGACGTGAGCGCGGTGGGCAACTACCTCGCCTGCAACACATTCACCCGCTCCGAGCTGGTCGTGCTGATCCGGCGCGGCGCGACGATCCTCGGCCAGATCGACATCGACTCCGATGTGCCGGAGGGCTTCGGCCCCGCGGAGCACGCCGCCGTCAAGGCAGTGGCGGACGCCCTCGCCGTGCTGCTGTAGCACTCATCCCAACCCGGAGGATACGGAATGAAGCATCGGATGCTCACCCTGATCGCCCTGCTGGCTCTCTGCACGGGAGCCGGGGCGTCGCTGCACGCGCAGGTGCGGTTCGGCGCCCAGGCCAGCTGGGGCGACAACAGCGACTTCGGGATCGGCGCGCGGCTCGACCATGGGCTCACGAAGCTGTTCCCGGACGTGCCGCTGCGGGCGGCGGCGTCGTTCGACTACTTCTTTCCTGACAACAACGTGACGTACTGGGAGATCAACTACAACGTGTTCTACCAGTTCCGGGCCGATGCGCTCACCCCCTACGCCGGCGGCGGTCTGGTGCTGGGATACGCCTCTGCCAACGGCAACTCGAACAGCGACCTCGGGGTCAACCTCGGTGGCGGCCTCAAGTTCAGAACCGGGGGCAGCCTGACGCCGTTCATCGAGGCGCGCGTCGAGCTGGGGGCGGGCGAGCAGTTCGTGCTCACGGGCGGACTGCTGTTCTGAGCACCGGCGACGCCCGCAGCGCGAGGGCGGTCCGATCGGGCCGCCCTCGCCGTTTCCGGGACCGCTATCTTCCGGCGTGCACGTCGCAATCGATGGCGTCCGGCTGTTCACGCGGCGCGTGGGCGCCGGGCCACAGGTGGTGGTGCTGCACGGCGGACCAGGCGCCCACCACGACTACCTGCTTCCCCAGTACGACCGTCTCGCGATCGGCCGCGAGCTCGTCTACTACGATCAGCGCGGCGGCGGGCAGTCGCCGGTGGACCGTGAGACCGCCGTCGGCTGGCGTGAGCACGTCGCCGACCTCGAGGCCCTGCGGCAGGTCCTGGTCGGCGGCCCCCTGACGCTGCTCGGGTACTCCTGGGGCGGCCTGCTCGCGGTGCTGTACTACCTGGAGCACCCGGACCATGTCGCCCGGCTCGCCCTCGTCGCGCCCGCCGCGATCGCACCCGAGTACCGGGCGGCGTTCGACCGCGAGTTCGCCGCACGGATGGCGGGGCCGGACATCGTGGCCGCGCGCGAGGCCCTGCGTGCAAGCGGGCTGCGTGAGCGCGACCCGGCGGCATACCAGAAGCGCGGGTTCGAACTGTCGGTCGCGGGATACTTCCGCGACTGGCGCGACGCCCGCCATCTCACCCCGTTCCGCGTCACCGCGCGCACCCAGCACGCGGTGTGGGAGAGCCTGCGGGGAGAGGATCTGCGGGCCCGCCTGCACGCCTCACCCGTCCCCCGTCCCCCGTCCCTGATCGTGCACGGCTCCTTCGACCCGATCCCCATCGCCGCCTCCCACGAGCTCGCCGGCCTGCTCGGCGCCGAGCTGGTCGAGCTTCCCGTCGGCCACTGCCCCCACGTCGAGGCCACCGACGCGTTCGTGACCGCCCTCGACGGTGTCCTGCCACGCGCGTGACGGACCGCCCGACGCCCTTCGGCCTCGCGTTCGGCGCGCTCGCCGGAGAGCGCTTCCCGGAGATCGCCGCGGCACTGGCGCGCGGCCCGACCTCGTCCGCCGACCGCGACGCGTTCGTGCTGGTCCAGCCCGCGGGGGCGCTGTTGCAGGACCTCATCGCGCCCGACGCGCCCCCGGAGGCGATCGACGCGTACGTGCGCCTGCTGCACCATGCCTACCGGCACTGGACGGCCGGGCGCTGGGTGTACCGGGTGAGCGACGTCGTGCTCGCCCGCGCCGCGAGCGGCGGCCCCCTCAGCACGCACCTCGCGCGCCAGGCGCTGTACCTCCAGCTCCCCGAGCACCGTGTCTGGCGCGTGCCGGGTCCTGGCGAGACCGCCGAGCCGCTCGACGGGATGTTCGTCACGGAGACCGCGGCCCCCGGGACGGTCGCGGTGCTCGGCATCTCGGGGATGCACCGGCACCGGCCGGGGTTCAGCGCGGTCGCGGTCGAGGGACACGCGGACGCCGATGACCCGACGGGTGAGGAGCTGCTCGTCCAGGCCCGGCGAGACGACGGATCGCCGCCCTTCGCACCGCTCCTGCCGGGGGGCCGCGAGGCGGGGCTGTATTCGGTCGCCAACGCGGGGGAACTGCTCCTGCTCACGGGCCGGTTACTGGCGCGCCTGCCGGAGGGGGACGAGGGACGGGGGGCGGGGGAGGCGGGCACAGCGGAGAGATTCGTCGACCTGTAGGTTGTGGTGACCGATGGCGTCCTCCCGCACCCACCCGAAGGGGCCCCGCGCCCGCCGGCGCCGGACGGCCGAGACGCCCGCCGAACGGCGGGCGCGCCTGCGGCGCATCATCGCGCGGCTCGAGCGCGAGTTCCCCGCGGCGCACTGCGCGCTCGACCACGGCTCTCCCCTCGAGCTGCTCGTCGCGACCATCCTCTCGGCCCAGTGCACCGACGCCCGGGTCAACCTCGTCACCCCGGCACTGTTCGCGAAGTACCGCAGTGCGGGCGCCTATGCCGCCGCCGATCCCCGGGTGCTCGAGCGCGAGATCCAGTCCACCGGGTTCTTCCGCAACAAGACGAAGTCGATTCTCGGCATGGCCCAGGCATTGGTGGAACGACACGACGGTCGCGTCCCCGACACGATGGACGCGCTCGTGGCGCTGCCGGGCGTCGGCCGCAAAACCGCCAACGTGGTGCTCGGCAACGCCTTCGAGAAGAACGAAGGCGTCGTGGTGGACACGCACGTCCAGCGCATCAGCGGCCTGCTCGGCCTGACGCGGGAGCGGACACCGGAGAAGATCGAGCGCGACCTGATGGCGATCGTCCCGCGCGCCAAATGGACCGTGTTCTCGCACCTCCTGATCCTGCACGGCCGGAAGACGTGCATTGCCCGCCGACCCCGTTGTGCCGAGTGTCGGCTCAACGAGCTGTGCCCCTCCTCCTTGGTCTGAAGAGACAGGCATGCAGGGACCAGTGAAGTTCCCAGACGCCAAGGGTGAAGTGGCGTCAAGCGTCCAGTTGCCGGAGGGCTCACGGCTCACTGCCGACTGGCGACCACTTCTCCCTTGGCGTCTGGGAACTCCCCTGGCGCCTGTCCCACTGCACGCTGGGAACCACAGATGACGCTCCCTCCCATCGACCGTGCCCAGCTGATCGCGGATCGGCGCGATTTGCATCAGCACCCCGAGCTGGCCTTTCAGGAGCACCGCACCGCTGGCATCGTGGCCGAGCGGATGCGCCGCCTGGGCTATGCGGTGACGACCGGCGTCGCCGGGACCGGGGTGGTGGCGACCCGGGCGGCGGGCGACGCGTGCGTGCTGCTGCGCGCCGACATGGATGCCCTGCCGGTCGAGGAAGCCAACGACGTTCCCTACCGCTCGCGGCACGCGGGACGGATGCACGCCTGCGGGCACGACGGCCACGTCGCCATGGGCCTCGAAGTCGGGCGGCGGCTGGCAGCCACGGCGCTGCCGGGGACGGTCAAGTTCGCCTTCCAGCCCGCGGAGGAGATGAACAACGGCGCGGCGGCGATGATCGAGGCGGGAGTCCTGGCCGCACCGCGCGTCGATGCCGCGTTCGGCGTGCACCTCTGGAACTACCTGCCCCTCGGCACGATCGGGGTGATGCCGGGCCCGGTGATGGCCGCGGTCGACCTGTTCGACATCACCGTCGTCGGCCAAGGGGGGCACGCGGCGGCCCCGCACCTCACCGTGGATCCGGTCGTGGTCGCGGCGCACATCGTCACGGCGTTGCAGGGCATCGTCAGCCGCCGCCGGGACCCGCTCGAGGAGGGCGTCATCTCGGTGACGCAGGTGCAGGCCGGCGATGCGTACAACGTGATCCCGGCGCGGGCGGTGCTGCGCGGCACCGCGCGCTCGTTCGGCGGCCGGTTCTACGAGCAGGTCCCCTCGATGGTGGAGCGCACGGCGCGTGGCATCGCCGAGGCGCTGGGGGCCGGTGTGGAGCTGCGCTACGAGCGACTCAGTCGGCCGGTGGTGAACGACGAGCGGATGACCGCGGTGATGCGCGCGGCGGCCGAGGAGGTCGTCGGCCCGGAGAACGTGCGGAGCGGCGTGCGGACGATGGGCGGCGAGGACTTCGCGTTCTTCCTCGAAGCGGTGCCCGGCTGCTTCGCGTTCGTCGGCTCAGCGCCCCGGGACGGCCGCCCGGCGGGCCCGCATCACTCGCCGACCTTCGACATCGACGAGGAGGCGCTGGTCATCGGTGTGGAGTTGTTGACGCGGACGGCGCTGCGTTACTTCGGGGAGGGGTGACCCCGTCCCCCGTCCCGCATCCCTCATCCCTGTCTTTCCCGTGTCCGCACCATCGCCCCCAGACTCCGCACGGCCAGGGCGGCCGCCAGGTGTTTCAGGGTGTGCCCGCTCACGACGCCGACTGCGGCGTAGATCTCGTAGTCCAGGAACTCGAACAGGCGCGCCGCGAGGTACCACGCCACCGCCACCCAGAAGCCGGCCTGGCGGGTGTACCGCGGCGGGTTCGTCACGAGGAGCACGGGCAGGGCGAGCGTCGGGAAGAACTGCACCACGCCGTACAGCCGCAGGTCCCCCGTCCACCGCCACACCGCCACGCTGGCGGCGGCGGTCACCAGCAGCGGCCAGAACGCCCGCCGCGCCGCCGCGATGCTCGTCCGCTCGGCGAGGACGGCGGTGAACAGCGCCGCCGTGATCAGCGTCTGCGGCAGACGGTCGAGGAACAGGGTGTCGTTCGACGGGGCGAGGTGGTAGAGGCCCGACCCGGCGGCCGTCGCGATCACCGCGCCGAACAGCACGATCCACGGCCAGCGCTCCCAGCGGTCGCCGAAGTCCTGTCGCGGGTCGTGCGCGGCGGCGAGCCCCAGCAGGCCGACGGCCACGAACGGCAGGTTGGACAGGACGTCGAGGCCGTTGGGGATGCCGAGCAGCGTGCGCCGGTCGGCGAACTGATGGAACGCGGGGTCCTGGTGGATCGGGGGCACCAGCAGGAACACACCGGCCACGACCAGGCCCGCCGCGGCCGCCACCGCACCCGGTCCGATCCCCCGTGAACCCGCCTTCATCCCCATCTCACGCGAAGCTCGCCCTCTCCCCCATATCGTGATTCGAGCCCATCAACGAGGCGCACCATGGACCGCTTCACCCGCACCGACGCACTGCACATCGGGACCCTGCTCGGGATCGACTGGCGGCGCGTGGACCTGGAGGAGTTCACCACCGGCCTCAACGTCGAGCTCGAGCACGGACAGCGCGATCCGGCGACCGACGTGACGCACGACGACCCGCTCCTCACCGGGAAGATCGCCCTGGCGCACCTGAACGAGCTACCCGACTACTACACGCGGCTGGCCGCGATCGAAGCGGGCACGGCCTCGTAGCCCCCGCCCCCGGGGGCTACATTCCCGGCATGGAGAACCTCCTGGCCGGGGAAGCGTCGGCGTACCTCCGCTCGGCGGCACACCAGCCGGTCCACTGGCTGCCCTGGGGGGACGCGGCGTTCGCCCGTGCCCGCACCGAAGACAAGCCCATCCTGCTCGACATCGGCGCCGTCTGGTGCCACTGGTGCCACGTGATGGACGGCGAGTCGTACGAGGATCCCGCCGTGGCCGGGATACTCAACCGCGACTTCGTGTGCGTCAAGGTGGATCGCGACGAGCGTCCCGACGTGGACACCCGCTACCAGCGCGCGGTGGCCGCCATCAGCGGCCAGGGCGGCTGGCCGCTCACCGCGTTCCTCACGCCGGACGGCGACGTGTTCTTCGGCGGGACCTACTTCCCGCCCGACGACGGACCGGCCGGCCGCCCGGGGTTCGCGACGGTGCTACGCCACGTGGCGCGCCTGTACCGCGAGGACCCGGCCAAGATCCGGGGCAACGCGCAGGCGATCCGCGAGCACGTCGGGGCCGCGCTCGACGAGGCGCGGCCGGGGGCCGTGACGCTCGAGGCGATCGACCACGCGGTGGACCGGATGGCGCGCGTCTTCGACGTACGGTACGGCGGGTTCGGCACGGCACCCAAGTTCCCCCACGCCGGGGCCGTGGAGCTCGTTCTCGCGCGCTGGTACGACACGCGGCTGGACTGGCAGCGTGAACTGGTGGAGCGGACGCTGACCGGCATGGCCCGCGGCGGCATCCACGACCACCTCGGCGGCGGGTTCCATCGCTACGCGGTGGACGAGC
>DASPFU010000051.1:0-9998 GCA_035620935.1 Gemmatimonadales bacterium | reverse complement strand
GGTCCGCATCGCCGGGCACGCCAGCACCGAGGTGTGGGCCGCCACCGAGTGGGACCGCTTCAGGCAGATGGTGGCGGGTCTGCCCGACGATGTCGGGATGGCCCTCGTCAGCCACGGACGCCTCGCGATCGCCGGAGGAGTGCACCATGCGCACAAACACGTGTTGTTCCGCACCGCCGCCCGGGAAAAGGTCCCGCACGGCGCGACGGCACTCGCCGACGCGGTCCGCGTCACGCTGGGGCCGAAGTCCAAGTCGGTCCTGACCCAGAAGAAGTGGGGACACCCCTGGTCTGCAACGACGGCGTGACCATCGCGAAGGACATGCGGCATGGAGCGGGCACTCCTCGTCGCCGTCGAGGCCGTGCGGGCGCAGTCGCGGCCCGTGCGGACGCGATCGCGGGCACGCCCCTCCGCCAGGTCGTGGCGGTGACGGGTGCCGCGCGCGCGGGCTCACCGGGGAGCACGGCGTGATCATCCCGGCGGCCAACCGGCGCCACCACGGGCCGCACGCCGCCCCTCCAGGATCGTCGCGAAGGACCGGCTGCGCAGCTCCTCCGTCGTGAGCCCGGCGGCGAGCACCTCGGCCTCGGTGAACGCACCACAGCTCAGCCCCCGCAAGAAGAAATTGAGCAGGCCCTGCCCGGTCGCGGCGTCGTCGAACACATCCCCCACCAGCGTCACCCGGGCCGCCTGCTCGACGAACGCCCGCAGCCGCGCCGCCGCGGCATCGCGGCCCGACAGGAAGAACGCGAAAACCGCGGCATAGCGCGTGGGCAGCTGGGCCGGGTGCAGGTCCCATCCCTGGAAATAGCCCGTCGCGAGCGCGTGGCGGACGTCCTTGACGTGGGTACGCCATGCCCGCCACACCGTGTCGCGCTCACCCACGGGCATCACGTTGGTGGCGCCGTCGGACAGCCGGATCCCGGTCCCGGCGAGGGCGATCTGCATCAGTCCCCGCGCGAGATCGCACGCGACGTGCCGGACCCGCTGCTGCGCGGCGGTGATGCCGAGCGCCGCCGTGTAGTCGTACACGCCGAAGTGCGCCCCGACGGCGCGACCCCGCGCCGCGCGCACCAGCGCGAACAGGGGACACCGCCCGTCCGGATCGAGGATCGCCTGCGGAGTCTCGACCATCAACTCGACGCGCAGCGCTCCGGCGACGAGCCCGTGACGCTCCTCGAGACGGTCGCACGTATCGGCCAGCGCGGCCACCTGGTCCGCCGCCGTGATCTTCGGGAGCGTCACCGCGAAGGCCGGCGGCAACAGCCCGCCGGTGCGCTCGAGCACGGTCGCGAGGAAGAGATCGAGGGTGCGCACGGCGCGGCGCGCGAGCTCCCCCGAGAGCGACTTGACCCGGATCCCGATGAACGGCGGCAGCGTCCCCGCGGCGGCTCCCCGGGCGACCGCCGTCGCGCTCGCGATCGCCGTCGCGTCCTCCTCGTCGTCGGGCCGCACGCCGTAGCCGTCCTCGAAGTCGAGCCGGAAGTCCTCGACCGGCTCGCGCCGCAGCTTGTCGCGCATCCGCTGGTACACCGCCTCCGGATCGACGCCCGGGGTCAGCAGGATGGCGCGCGCGAACGTCTCGGCGTCCGGCGCGAACTCGTCCAGCGCCTCGAGCGCCAGGGCGCCGAGCCGCGGCGCCGTGTCGGACGTGAAGAGATGGGCACCGCCGTAGACGGTGTGCACCGGCTGGCGCCTGTCCGCGTCGGCCGGGTACGGCACCGCGGGCGGCGCGGCCGTGTCGCGCAGCCGGGCCAGCAGCGCGGCCACCTCGTCCGGCCCGAGTACCGGCTCGCCGCTCACGCGCTCCCCCAGTGATCGCGCAGCGTGTGGTGCAGCACGCGCGCCAATGTGAGCCGCCGGTACTCGCTCGTCGAGCGGACGTCGTCGATCGGCGTGACGTCCTGGTCGAGCGCCGGGAGCAGGTCCCCGGGCCCGGCGACCGGCGCCCGATCGGTGAGCAGCCGTTCGACCGCATGGCACCGGCGTACGGTCGGCGCCACGCTCGACGCCACCACCCGCCAGCCCCCGGGCCCCCGGGTCACCGCGAGTCCGACCTTGGCGATCGCCTGCGCGCGCCGCGTACCGACCTTCTCGAACGCCTGGACGTCGCGCGCGGCGCGCGGCACCCGGATGGCGGTGACGAGCTGATCGGGACGGCGACGCATCTGCTTGTAGCCCGAATAGAACCGGTCGAGCGGGACCTCCTCGATGCCCGCCCGGGACTCGAGCACCACGACGGCGTCGTACGCCATCAGGGCGGGCACGCCGTCCGCGGCGGGCGAGGCGTTGACGATGTTCCCCGCCCACGTGCCGCGCGCCTGGATCTGCACCGCGCCCACTTCCCGGGCGGCGGCCACCAGCAGCGGGAAGTCCACCGCCGCGCGCGGGTCCCGGATCACGTCCCAGTAGGTGGTGCGCGCGCCCAGGACGAGTGCGTCGTCGCTCCAGCGGTGTGCCCCGAGGTCGGCCACGCCCGAGAGGTCCACGTACCCGCGATCGTGCCGCTCCACCTGCGCCGGCCAGTGCACCAGCAGGTCGGTCCCACCCGCGACCGGGACGGCCTGCGGGTGGTCCGCGAGGATCGCCAGGACCTCGGCGCGGGAGGCGGGGAGGAACACGCTCACCCGCGTGGACCGCCGTCCGCCAGGGCGCGCTCGATCGCGTCCACGATGCCGTCGTATCCCGTGCAGCGGCACAGGTTGCCGGCCATCAGCTCGCGGATCGAATGGGTGGCCAGCAGGTCGGGGTGCGCCCGAATCCACTCCGCCGCCATCACCACACCAGGCGTGCACGCGCCGCACTGCGTCGCACCGCTCTCGAGATAGGGCGTGAGGGCCGCGGGATCGATCCCCTCGACGGTGTCTACGCGCCGGCCGCGCGCCTGATAGGACGGCACCAGGCAGGCGCACACGGGCAGCCCGTCGAGCCGGACCGTGCAGGACCCGCACTCCCCCTCCCCGCAGCCCTCCTTGGTGCCGGTGAGCCCCAGCCCCTCACGCAGCGTGTCGAGGAGGCGGTCGGAGGCGGAGATGGAGACGGAGACGGGGGCGCCGTTGAGGGTGAACCCAATGCGGAATGCGGAATGGGGAGTACGGAATGGACTGGGAGCGCTCACGGCATGGCACTCCGCATTCCCCATTCCGCACTCCGCATTGCGGACAGTCGCTCCGGCGTCACCGGGATCACCGTCGGCTCGACACCGAGCGCGTCGGCGATCGCGTTGACGATCGCGGGCGCCGGCCCATCGAGCGGCAGCTCGCCCAGCCCCTTCGCGCCCTGCGCGCCGAGCGGGTAGGGCGTCTCGAGGAACGCGACCCGGATCGCCGGCACGTCGGCCGCGGTGGGGATCAGGTAGTTGGTGAGCTGCGCGTTCGCCATCGCCCCGTCCGCCCAGCGGCACTCCTCGAGCAGGGCCCAGCCGATCCCCTGGACCACGCCACCCTGAATCTGGCCCCGCGCGAGCGTCTCGTTGATGATGCGGCCGGCATCCTGCACCGCGACGAAGTCCAGCACCCGGACGGCACAGGTGCGCAGGTCCACCTCCACCTCGGCCACGTAGGCCCCCCATGCGAAGGTGCCATAGGCGTCGCCGCGATACGTCGCGTCGTCCCATGCCACGCCGGGGGGCCGCTGGTACTCGGCGACGCCCACGGGCTCGGATCCCGGGTGCCGGGCGTGCCACCGGACGAGGCCCGCCCCGAGCGCATCGCCCCGGGTGTCGGGCGCGAGGCCTGCGACGCGTCGCAGGTCGTCGCACGCCCGCTCGATCAGGCCACCCACGATCATCGTTGTCCGGGAGGCGACGGTGGGTCCGCTGTTCGGGACCCGGGAGGTGTCCGCCGGCGCGATCACCACGTCATCCGGGGCGAGTCCCAGCCGCTCGGCGGCGACCTGCGTGAACACGGTGAGGGTACCCTGACCCATCTCGATGTTCGCGGTGCGCACCTCGACGCGGCCATCGGGGAGACCAGCCACGTGCACCCGGGACCGGAGGGCCGTCTCACCACCGCCGGTGAAACCGGCGCCGTGAAAGAAGGTGGCGAGGCCGATGCCGCGGCGCCGCACCGGATCGGCGGCGTTGCCGACCCGGTGCGCGGCGCGCTTCTCCGACCACGCCGCCAGCGTGAGCGCGCGGTCGAGCACCGCCTCCCGGTCGGCCCCGTCGCGGATCACCTGGCCGGTCGCCGTGCTCTGCCCGTCGCGCAGCAGGTTGCGCCGCCGCAGGTCCACCGGGTCGATTCCCAGCGTACGCGCCACGACGTCCATGTGCCGCTCGAGCGCGAACAGGGTCTGGGGCGCGCCGAACCCGCGGAACGCGCCGAACGGCACGGCGTTGGTGAGCACGGCGCGACCGTCGATGCAGACGTGGTCGCAGGCGTAGGGTCCGGCGGCGTGGATGAGGCCGCGCGACAGCACCACGGGCGACAGCGTCACGTACGCGCCGCCGTCCATCACCACCTCGATGTCCTGGGCCAGCAGGCGCCCGTCACGGGTCACGCCGGTGCGATGACGCACGCGCGCGGGATGCCGCTTGGTCGTCGCCGCCAGGTCCTCCGCACGGTCGTACACGATCTTCACGCTCCGCCGCGCCTTGAGCGCGAGCAGGGCGGCATGGAGCGCCAGGTGCGACGGGTACTCCTCCTTGCCCCCGAACCCGCCGCCGGTGGGCGTCTGGATCACGCGCAGGCGGGTCGCGTCGCGGTCGAGCGCGTGCATCAGCGCCTTGAGCACGTAGTAGGGACACTGCATCGACCCCTCGATCACCAACACGTCCCCCTCGAGCCGCGCGACCATCCCCTGCGGCTCGATGTACACGTGCTCCTGCGCGCCGGTCTCGTAGGTCCCCTCGACCACCACCGGCGCGGCGGCGAGCGCGCGCCCCACGTCGCCCTTCTCGATGCGGAGGTGCTTCAACACGTTGTCGGCGCCGTACTGTACCTGCTCGGGTCGCGGCGCCACGCGGAAATCGAGCACCGGCGGCTCGGCGGCCACGGTGATCTCGACGGCCGCGACGGCGCGCCGCAGCGCGGATCGCGACCGGTGCGCCAGCAGGACGACGGGCTCGTGCACGTGGCGCACCCGATCCGCGGCGAGCACCGGCTGGTCGTTCTCGATCAGCGCGACACAGTTCGGCCCCGGAACGTCGCGATGGTCCACCACCTCGAACTCGCGCCAATCCACCGACGGGCCGAAGCGGACGCCGGTGATGCGCCCGCGGGGCGCGGGACTGCGCACCGTGGCGCCCCACAGGAAGTCTTCGAGCGGGAGGTCGTCGACGTAGCGTTCGCGGCCGGTGAGCTTGGCCAGACCCTCGCGTCGGTGCACGGCGCTCCGGATGGGGACGGGGTGCGGTATTCTGAACGCCGGGCGGGGTTTCGGCAAATCGCCGCTTTGACGCACCGACGCCCGGGCCCGAGATTGCAGGCGTGGATTCCGACGACCTCGACCGCCGCCGCGCCGCCGACCGCCGCACCGGGCACGACCGCCGCACCGGGCGCGACCGCCGTGCGTCCGAGCCGCGCCCCGAGGACGAGCCACTCCTCTACGTCGGCCCCGAACGGCGCTCCGGTACCGACCGGCGGCACGAGCGCGATCGCCGCAGCGGGCTCGATCGCCGGGACTCCCGGTCGCCCCGCGACCAGATCAGCCGTGCCCTCGACCTCGTCGCCTACGTCGCCGAGTCGTCCGACCTCGCGGACGAGGACCGGCGCGCCCTCGACGGCGCGATCCTGCGACTGCGCTTCGCGCTGGCGCACCTCGATCCTCCCGAACAGGGGGTGACGTGACCTTCGCCGACCTGCTGGAGGAGACACTCGAGGCCTGGCAGGGGGTGCGGCTGGGCCTGATCGACGAGGTACGCAACATCCCGGCGGGCCGTTTCGACTTCCGCCCCACCCCGCACAGCCGCTCGGTGCGCGAGCTGGTGCAGCACATCCTCGAGGTCGCGATGATGATGACGGGCGAGTTGACGCGCCCCGACACGGACTTCCGCCGCGCGTCCTGGCCCCGCCTGCTCGCGCGTTACGCGCGCCCCGCATGGCGGGCGCGCACCAAGCCCGCGCTGCTCCGGCAGCTGCGTACCCAGCTGCGCGACGCCGAGCGGCGGTTCCGGCGCGCCGGCGAGCTCGAGCTGCTGCAGTTGATCAGGCGGTTCGACGGAAGGCGGGGCACGAAGCTCGCGTGGTGGAACCACGGCATCGCCCACGAAGAGTACCATCGCGGCCAGCTGGCCCTGTACGCGCGACTGCTGGGCCGCGAGCCGGCCCTCACCCGCCGCATCCGCGCCGGGTGAACGGCTTCCGGGGCCACCCTCGTCAACCGGCGCGGCGCGTGTCAGATTGGGGCCCATGAGCGAACCTTCGGACGACGACCGCCGCGCCCCGGCGGACCGGCGGCGACGCGTCGAGCGCCGGTCCGGGTCCGAGCGCCGCGACGGCGCCGCGCCCCGGACCCCCGCGGCGAGCGAACGGCGCCGCCGTTCCGAGCGGCGCCGGGCCGACCGCCGCGCCGGCGTCGAGCGGCGCCTCGCCCTGCCGCTCACCGGCCAGCTGCGCACGGTGATCGAGCTGCTCTTCCGGGTCAGCCCCGAGCGCCTGACCGACGAGGATCGCCGCCGCTTCGACGCCGCCATCTTCCGCCTCCGCTACGCCCTCGACTCACTCGAAGACGAGCCGGCGGGCCGCTGAATCCGCCGCGCCGGCCCGGGGCTCCGGGCCGGCCGGTATCCGCTCCAATCCTGCAACTGCCACGCTGACCGGCGGTTCTGCGCCCGGCCCCGGTGACGGACCCGTGACATGGCCGTGACCGGCTTGTGGACTCCGGGTCCTAGCGTACAGGCAGATGAAACAGACCACGAGCGCCACCGAGATGTCCCTGGACCCGCGCTACGCGCGACTGCGCCCGACCGTGTACGCCGGCTGGCTGCCGGAGCTCACGGGTGGCGAGCCGCGCGGGGAGCGCGGGGTCTCACAGTCCACCCCCGATTCGCAGGAGGAGGTGCATATGGTCACGGTCACGCTGCTGCCCGAGTACCCGCGCGATCCGGACGAGGGGTCCCGGGTGATCCCGCTGGACGCGGGACGCTGGGCCCTGCTCACGGGCGGGTCCGAGGTCGAGCGCCGGCGCGTCGCGAACGACCTGCGCGTCATGGCGCACCGCCGCACCGCGTCGCCGTCACTCGCGGCGTAGCGCCCGTCACAACCCCATGCGGAACACGCGTCCCGCGAACCGGGCCAGTCCGCCGGGACGCGGCAGCCGACGGTCCAGCTCGGCTTGGTCATCGATCCACGTCGCCATGCCCGAGAGCAGAATGAGGTCCGGGACGGCGTAGAGGCTGGTCCAGCCGGACACGAGCACCATCGCCTCGCCGTCCATCAACATGCTCCGGTAGTTCTCGTTGGCGCTGCCGACCATCAGGAAGAACGTCCACCGTGGGCGCTCGCCGAGCGGCAGCGTGTCGAGCAGCGGATTGATCGCCCCCGCCGCCACCCGCTGCAGGGCGGCCGCCATCACCTCCTCCTCCACACCGATCCCTTCGCGCAACTGCCGTTCGCGTTCCTTGAGATACTCGCTCATCCCGAGGGCCATCGCTGAGCCGCTGACCAACCGGCCCCACGCCTCACGGTCACGGTAGCTGCCGAAGCGGAGCTGGGCGGTCATGTCCGCCTGGTAGGGCGAGCCGCCGACGCTCACGCCGACATAGGGCCGCCGGATCACCGGCAGGCCCAGCGATCGGACCCGGCCCCCCCTTTGCCGCCGGCCCATGCGGGCGGTGCTGCAATACTGCCGTCCGCGCCGCGAACCGGCCACACACGCGGGCCGGTGGGAAGCAGCCACTCTTGACAAATTTGAACATACAGTAGATTTTTGAATAAGAGTTAAATTCCTAGCGATTCGCTCGGAGATCCGATGCCTGCTGCGGGCCCCGTCCCCCGCTCGAAGCACGTCCGCGAAAAGCGCCAGCGCCGGCGGGCCGAGATCCTGTCCGCCGCACGGCGGGCGTTCCGCGAGCACGGCTACCACGCCACCACCCTCGAGCACATCGCTGACCGACTCGGCGTCCGCAAGACGGCGCTCTACCACTACTTCCCCGACAAGGAAGCGATCCTCTACGCCTGCCACCGTGAGAGCCTGACGCAGGTGCACCGCCACGTGGAGGAGGCCCGCGCCAGCCACGCCGCCGCCCGTGACCGCCTGGCGCACGTGATCCGCGAGCACGTGCGCGTGATGACCGACACGCTGGAGGGCTCCACCCTCGCGTTCGAGGTCACCGCCCTCGCCCCGGCGCATCAGGCCGAGGTGATCGCCAGCCGCGACCGCTACGAGCGCGCGCTGCGCGAGATCATCGAGCAGGGCATCGCCGACGGCGAGTTCCGCCCGCTCGATCCCAAGGTCCCCGTCTTCGTCATCCTCGGCGCGATCAACTGGATCGCGCGCTGGTATCGCCCGGAGGGTTCACTCCATGCCCCAGAGCTCGGCGCCCAATTCGCCGACCACCTCATCGGCGGCCTCGCCCGCCGCTGACGGCCGTCGCCCGCTCGCCCCGCGCGCCCCCGAGGCGCTCGGGTTCCGCGAGGTGCTCTACGCCAAGCGGGACGGCGTCGCGCGCATCACGCTGAACCGTCCCACGCGCTACAACGCCTACTCGACCGCCGCGCTGGAGGAGCTCGCCACCGCCTTCCGCGATGCCACGTTCGACGACGCGGTGGGCGTGATCGTCCTCACCGGCGCCGGCGACCGCGCCTTCTGCACTGGCGGCGACGTGAAGGAGTACGCCGCGGAGTATGTGAGCCGGCCGCACGACTACTGGAAGTACATGGCGCTGTTCCGCGCCTACATCGAGAGCATCCTCAATACCGGCAAGCCGGTGGTCGCGCGCATCAACGGCATGGCCGTGGGCGGCGGCAACGAGACGCAGCTGGCATGCGACCTCAGCGTGATCGCCCAGCACACCTACGTGAAGCAGGTCGGCACGCACGTGGGCTCGGTGGCGTGCGGCGGTGCCACCCAATGGCTGCCGCTGGTCGTCGGGGACAAGCGCGCCCGCGAGATCCTGTTCCTCAACGAGCCGGTCCCGGCCCTCAAGGCGCGTGACTGGGGCCTCGTGAACTGGGTGGCGCCGTCGGTGCGCCGTGGCGAGGCGTGGATCGAGGCCGCGACCCCCGAGGAAATCCGCAAGGCCGAGAAGGGAGAGGACGGCTACCGCCTCGATCTCACCAGACTCGACGAGATGGTGGACGATCTCGCCCGCCGGCTGCTCGCGTCGTTCCCCGAATGCGTCCGCTACACCAAGCAGCAGACCAACGTCCTCAAGGACTTCGCGTGGAACCAGACGGTGCGCCACGCGCAGGACTGGCTCGCCCTGCACTACACGTGCTGGGAGCCGGTCGAGGGCATGCAGGCGTTCGTCGAGAAGCGGGCACCGCGCTACGAGATGCTGCGGGAACGGGCGGCGCGCGGTGAGTGGACGGAGACCCCCTGGGGCCCGCCGGTGCGGACCTGCGCCAAATGCGGCGCGCAGACGCTGCCGGCGGGCCACCGGTTCTGCGGGCAATGCGGCGCACCGCTCTCGTGACGGGCGGCGGGCGCGGCATCGGCCGCGCCGTCGTCGACGCGCTCGCACCCGATGCCTGGGTCGCCGCGGTGGACGTCGCCTTCCCCCAAGGGCAGGGGGCGGCGTCCGCCGGCATCGAGGCGGACGTCCGCGAGCCCGCCGCCGTCCTGCGCGCGGTCGACGCCGTCGCCGCCGAGCGTGGCGGCATCGACTGGATCGTGCACGCGGCCGGCATCGTGCGCGACCGTATCAGCTGGAAGATGACCGACGCCGACTGGGAGGACGTGCTCGCCGTGAGCCTCAGCGGGGCGTTCCACGTGAGTCGCGCGGCCGCCGCGCACCTGCGCCGCTCCCCTGCGGGCCGCGTCGTCCTCATCTCCTCGATCAATGGCCTGCGGGGGAAGGTCGGCCAGGCCAACTACGCCGCGGCCAAGGCGGGCCT
>DASPFU010000050.1:0-8943 GCA_035620935.1 Gemmatimonadales bacterium | reverse complement strand
CGACCTCCGCATGCCGCAGCTGGGGGGCCGCGAGCTCTACGATACGCTCGCCCGCGAGCACCCGGACCTCGCCGCCCGCGTCATCTTCGCGACCGGCGACACGGTCCGCGGCGATACGCTGCAGTTCCTCGAGGGCCTCGGACGCCCGTTCCTCCACAAGCCGTTCGCGCTCGCGGAGCTGCGCCGCGTGCTGGGCGACGAACCCCCGACGCCGTGACGGTCGTCCGCGTCGTCCAGATCGACGCGGGCCGGGAATGGCGCGGCGGGCAGAACCAGGTCCGGCTGCTCACCCGAGCGCTCGCGGACCGGCCGGGTATCGACGTGCGCCTCGTGACCAGCGCGGCCGGGCCGCTCGCGGCCCGCGCCCGGGCCGAGGGGCTCCCCCTGATACCGGTGCCGTGGACCATCGGCCTCGACCCGCGTGCGCTCTGGGGGCTGGTGCGCGAGGTGCGGCGTTGGCGACCCGACGTGCTCCACGCCCACGACAGCCACGCGCTCGCTCTGGCGCTTGTCGCGCGGCGCGTCGCGCGCCGGCCCCGCCCGAAGGTGCTCGCATACCGGCTGGTCGATTTCCCGATCCGGCCGGGATCGAACTGGTTCCGTGCCGACCACGTGGCGGCCGTCTCCGACGCCGTCCGGGCCGTGCTGGTCGCGGCGGGCCTGCCGCCCGACCGGATCACGACCGTGCCGCCCGGGGTAGACGCGGAAGAGCTCCACGCGGCGGCGGCACCCCCGTTCGGCATCCGCGAGCGGCTGGGCCTCGCGCCCGGGACGCCGCTCGCCACCAACGTCGGAGCGCTGGTGGGCCAGAAGGACCAGCTCACGCTGATCCGCGCCGCGCACCTGGCCCGGTCCGTCCGGCCCGATCTGCACTGGACGATCGCTGGGGAAGGCGAGCGGCGCGGCCTGCTCGAGGCGGAGGCGACGCGCCTCGGCGTGGCGGACCAGCTGCACCTCCTGGGGCACGTGGAGCGTGTGCCGGCCCTGATCGGGGAGAGCGACGTGGTGGTCCTGTCATCCGTGGGGGAAGGACTCCCCAACGTGATCCTGGAAGCCCTGGCCCTCGGCACCCCGGTCGTCGCGACGCGCGTCGGGGGAATCCCCGAAGTGCTGCCGGCGGCGTGCCTGGTGCCGCCGCGGGACCCGGACGCCCTCGCCCGGGCGGTCACCGGCGCCCTCGCGGCGCCGCCCTCGGTCCCCCTCCCCGAGCGCTACACCGCCGCGGCGCTGGGACGGGCGTTCGAGGCCCTGTACGGGGCGCTCGCCGGGCAACTTCACTAGATTGCACCGCGATGATCTACGTCTGCATCCCCGTCCACAACGAGGGCCCCACGGCCGGTCTGGTGCTGTGGAAGGTGCGCCAGGTGTTCACCACCTTCCCGCGCGAATACCAGATCCTCGTGTGTGACGACGCGTCGACCGACGACACCGCGGAGGTCCTCGGCCGCTACGCCCGCGTCCTGCCGATGACGGTGGTCACGCACCGCGAGCGTCAGGGCTACGCGCGCAGCCTCGAGGAGCTGCTCCGCATGGCGCTGCAGCGCACCGACCGGCCGAAGCGCGACTGCGCGGTCACCCTGCACGGCGACTTCCTGCATCCCCCGGACACCATGGAGGAGATGGCGAAGCGGCTCGAGTCGGGGGCCGATCTGGTGGTGGCGGAGGTCACGCGCCAGGCCGGGGAGGCGCCGCGCGGCCTGCGCTGGGCCCGCCGCTGGGCCCCGCGACTCCTCCGTGTGGCCGGCGTGCGCGACACGATGTCGGGGTTCCTGGCCCTGCGCCTGGTCGCCCTGCGGCAGGCGATCCGCCAGACGGGCGACGGGGCGCTGCTCGCGACCGACGGCTGGTGCGCCAACGCCGAGCTCCTCGCGCGTCTCGCTCCGCACGCCCGCCGCCTCGAATCGGTGGCCACGACCGCGCGCTACGACCTGCGCCAGCGGCCGTCGCGCGTGCGCCCCCTGACCGCGCTGCGGGACGCGTGGCGCGCGCGGCCGGTCATCCGGGCCGCCCGGTCGGCCGTGGCGGCCCTCGCGCTCGCGGCGGCCACCGTGTTCCCGCTCGGCGCCCAGGGCGATACCGCCGCCGCCGACTCCGCGACGGCCCGCGTGATCGCGGTGCCGTTCCCGATCGGCGAGCAGTTCACCTACCAGGCACGCTTCGGGCCGTTCAGCGTGGGCGAGTCCACGATCGAGGTCGCCAGTCTCGACACCGTGCGCGGGGAAGAGACCATCCGCTTTCGGTTCCACATCAAGGGCGGCGCCCTGTGGTACCAGCTGACCCAGCTGCAGGAATCGTGGGTCGGCCTGTACGACTTCCGGTCGCGGCGCTATCGCGCCGACACGGAGGAGCGCGGCCGCCAGCGCGTGCGGGCGTACGAGATCTTCCCCGATTCGGGCTACTACCGGGAAGAGGGGCGGGACACGACCTTCGCCACAGTCGCCGACCCGCTCGACGACGCGGCGTTCCTCTACTGGGTCCGCACCCTGGATCTCGAAGTCGGTCAGCGGTACGAGTATGCCCGGTACTTCCGGCCCGATCGCAATCCGGTGATCCTCACCGTGCTGAAGCGGGAGGAGATCAAGGTCGCGGGCAGGAAGTGGCGGGCGCTCGTCGTGCGGCCCGTCATCCCCCACGGGCGGGGCATTTTCGCCGAGAAGTCCGATGCGCGCATCTGGATCTCCGAAGAGCAGCCCCACGTCGTGCTCGCGATCGTGTCCACCTTCTCGTTCGGCACCGTCACCCTGAAACTCAAGCGGTACCACATCCCGGAGCCGTCGTGACGGACTACCGCGAGGCGGACCTTTCGCGGGTGCGCACGGTCCCCATCGCGGAACGGGCCAACAAGGTCGACCCCTCGCTCCTCGCCCGCCTGCCCGGGGCGGACCGGCACTTCGCGGCGTTCTGGGGCGCGCTCCCCGACGTCCTCGCCGCCCGGGACCTGCGGTTCGTCGTGGACCGCATCGTCGCCGCGGCCGGGCGCCGCGCCGTCGTCGTGATGCTCGGCGGACACGTCATCAAGGTGGGGCTCGGGCCGCTGCTGCGGGAGCTGATGCGCCGCGGCGTCATCACCCACGTGGCGATGAACGGCAGCGCCGCGATCCACGACTTCGAGCTGGCGGCGTTCGGCGGCACGAGCGAGGACGTGGCCGCCGGCCTGGGCGACGGCACCTTCGGGATGGCCGAGGAGACCGGCCGCGAGATGAACGCCGCCCTGGCCGCCGGTGCGCGAGCGGGTGCCGGGGCGGGCGAGGCCCTCGCCCGCGCCCTGACCCTCCGCCCCGCCCTTCCCGGCGGCGAGGCCTCGATCCTCGTGGCCTCCGAGACGCACGGCGTGCCGGTGACCGTCCACACCGCCATCGGCGCGGAGATCATCCACCAGCACCCCACCGCCGACGGCGCCGTGCTCGGCGAGACCTCGCACCGCGACTTCCGGCGACTCGCGGCTGCCCTCCCCGCGCTCCACGACGGCGGCGTGGTCCTCAATCTCGGCAGCGCCGTGATGATGCCCGAGGTGTTCCTCAAGGCCCTCACGATCGCGCGCAACCTCGAAAGCGGCCGCCCGGCGGGGTTCACGGCGGTCGATTGCGACATGCAGCGCCACTATCGGCCGCGCGTCAACGTCGTCGAGCGCCCCACCCAGGCCGGCGGCCGGGGCGTGCAGCTCACGGGGCACCACGAGATCCTGCTCCCCCTGCTCTGCTGGGCGGTGCTCGACCGTCTCGATGCCGCCTGAAGGAGCGCGCCGCGGCGCGGCGCTGCTCGCGCTCGCGCTGTCCGCCTGCGTCAGCCAGCGCACGTCCACCATCGTCCCGGCGCTGAGCGGGCCTGGAACGTCCGACGCCGTGGAACAGGTCGTCCGTTCGGCGCTGCGCGCCGACGCGGACGGCGACCCCTCGGCCGACACCCTCTACACCCCGGGGGCCCTCGTCATCGCGAACGCCCGCGTGCGGCTCCGCACGCCGCGCCTCGCCGGCGTCGGGTACGGGGGCCGCATCACGATCGCGTCGGTCTCGGCGACGATGGAAGGGCGCTTCGCGTGGGTGTTGCTGGACTACCGGTGGGTCAACGTGGAGGCGAACAACATCGCGACGGGGCGGGCGACCGTGGTATGCCAGCTGGTGGAGGGGCGGTGGAGGATCGTGCACCTGCACTCCAGCCAGCCCCTCCCCTGGGAATCGTGATCGTCAGGACGCGGCAGGCCGCCCCTTGATCATGTCGCGCACCTTGTTGGCCGTGCTGGGGCTGACCACCCGCAACACCAGGTACACGACGAAGCCGATCGCCGCCAGCCAGAGCAGCGTGACCAGCAAGCCCATGAACCCCGAGAGCAGGCCGAAGACGATCTTGAGCGCGAGCCACGCCACCACGGCGAGGATCGCGAACCCGAGGATACTCCGAAACATGGACGTCTCCGTGGTGACAGACGTAGTATCGTCCCTACGGGGGAAGGGTACATGAGGTTTCTCAGGCACGCCAGCGTATGAACGGGACCGACGTCGTGATCGCGGGCGGCGGCATCATCGGGGCCGCCTGCGCCCGCTCGGCCGCGCGCCGCGGACTCCGGGTGGTGGTCTGCGACCCCGGTCCCCTGCCCGGCGCGGCGTCGCCCGCCTCGGCCGGCATGCTCGCGGCCCAGATCGAGCCGGATGACGACGCCATGCTCGCCCTCGCCGTGCGCGCCCGGGACCTCTATGTGCCGCTGGCGGCGGAGCTGCGGGAGTCGACGGGCATCGACATCGGGCTGTGGCGCGCCGGCATCCTCTCCGTCGCCTTCGACGAGGTGCGCGTCGACGAGCTGCAGGCAGCCGTGGCGCAGCAGCGTCAGGCCGGCCTGCGGTGCGACTGGCTGACGGCCGGCGAGATCCGCCAGGGCTGGCCGGGCGTGGCCCCCGAGTGCCTCGGCGGGCTGTTCGCCCCCGAGGACGGCGCGCTCGACCCCGACGCGCTGCATCGCGCGCTCATGGCCGATGCCGCACGACACGGCGCCGAGCGGCGACCGGTGCGCGTCACCGCAGTGCGCAGGGACGGCGCACGGGTCATCGGCGTCACCACCGCCGCCGGCGACCTCGCGGCGGCGCACGTCGTGCTCGCAGCCGGCGCATGGGCCCCCCAGATCGCCGGGCTCCCGCTCGACCTGGCGGTCGACCCGGTGCGCGGCCAGATGGCGAGCCTGCCCTGGCCCGGCGGCGCGCCCCGCGCGGTCGTCTTCGACCGCCATTCGTACGCCCTGGCCCGCGGCGACGAGGCGATCGTGGGCTCGACCATGGAGCACGTCGGGTTCGACGCTTCCGTGACCGAGGACGGCCTCGCCCGCCTGCGCCTCGCGGTCAACCGGCTGCTGCCGTGGCTCGCCGACCGCCCGTTCACGCGGTCCTGGGCGGGCCTGCGCCCCGTCGCGCCCGACGGGCGGCCGTCGGTGGGACCCGACGCCGGTGTCGAGGGCCTGTGGTACGCCACCGGTCACGGACGGCAGGGAATCCTGCTGGCCGCGCTCACCGGCGAGATCATCGGCGCCCTGCTCAAGGCGGAACCGACGGAGATCGACTGGGCATCGATGCGGCCCCGGACCTGAGCCTGAGGATAAATCAACTGAAAAGTTGAATTCAGCCCCAGCCCTTCCTACCCCCGTCCTCCCAGGGCGGGTATCTTCCGACCTTTCCCGAGTCCCCGGACCCCCGATGTCGCTGCCCCTCGTCCAGATCGCCCGCCGTCCCGCGGCCCAGCCGCTGGACCGCAAGCCGCCGTGGCTCCGGGTGAAGGCGCCCGGCGGGGCGACGTATGCCGACGTGAAGCGGATGATGCGCGAGCTGCGGCTGCACACCGTCTGCGAGGAGGCGCACTGCCCCAACGTGGGCGAGTGCTGGGAGCACAAGGCGGCCACGTTCATGATCCTGGGGGACGTGTGCACCCGCAACTGCGCGTACTGTGCGGTGGCGCACGGCACACCGGCCCCCCTCGACCCGCACGAGCCCGTCCGCCTGGCCGAGGCCGTGGCGCGCATGGGGCTGCGTCACGTCGTGATCACGAGCGTGGACCGTGACGACCTCCCGAACGGCGGCGCCGAGATCTTCGCGGCCTGCATCACCGAGATCCGCCGACGCCTGCCCGATGCGTCGGTCGAGGTGCTGATCCCCGACTTCAAGGGCAGCGCGACGGCCCTCCAGCTGGTGATCGACGCGCGTCCCGACATCCTGAACCACAACCTCGAGACGATCGAACGGCTGTACCGCATCGCGCGTCCGGGCGGGCGGTACGCGCGCGCGCTCGAGCTGCTGCGCCGCGCGCGCCAGACGGCGCCGCCCGCGGTGCTGACCAAGTCGGGCCTCATCTGCGGCCTGGGCGAGGAATGGGACGAGTTGATCGCCGCGATGCGGGACCTGCGGGCGCACGGGGTGGAGATCCTGACGCTGGGGCAGTACCTGCGGCCGTCGGCCGACCACCTCCCGGTGGCGCGCTGGTACACGCCGGAGGAGTTCGCCGAGCTGCGCCGCATCGGGCGCGCGCTCGGTTACCGCCATGTGGAGGCGGGGCCGCTGGTGCGCTCGAGCTACCACGCGTGGGAGCAGGCCGAGCAGGCCGCTGCCGCGGCCCCCTAGCGGATCCCATGGCGACCGCGACCCCCCCCGCCCCTGTGTCCGACGTGCCCGTCGACCTGCGCCGCGCCATGCTGCGCCAGATGCTGCTCATCCGCCGGTTCGAGGAGAAGGCGGCCGAGGCGTACGCGCTGGGCAAGATCGGCGGCTTCTGCCACCTCTACATCGGCCAGGAGGCGGTCGCGGTCGGCGTGAGCGCGGCCCTGCGCGACGACGACTACGTCATCGCGTCCTACCGCGAGCACGGCCATGCCCTCGCCCGCGGCGTGGCGCCGAACGCGGTGATGGCCGAGCTCTTCGGCAAGGCCACCGGATGCTCGGGCGGCAAGGGCGGCTCGATGCACATCTTCGACCGGGACCGCGGGTTCATGGGCGGGCACGGCATCGTGGGCGGGCACCTGCCGCTCGCGGCGGGGATCGGGTTCGCCATCCGCTATCGGGGCGGCGACCAGGTGTGCGCGTGCTTCTTCGGCGATGCCGCCGTGAACATCGGGGCATTCCACGAAGCGCTGAACATGTCCTCGGTCTACCGGACCCCCGTCATCTATGTGTGCGAGAACAACAAGTACGGGATGGGGACCGCGTTCGAGCGGGTGGCGGCGGTGACCGACGTCGCCGAGCACGCCTGCTCCTACGACATGGCGGCCGAGCTGGTCAACGGCATGGACGTGCTGGAGGTGTACGGCGCGGCGCAGCGCGCCGTGGCCCGCGCCCGGCGCCACGGCCACCCCACCCTGCTCGAGGTCCGGACGTACCGCTTCATGGGGCACTCGATGTCGGACCCGACGCACGGCGTGTACCGCACCAAGGAAGAGGTCGAGGAGGAGAAGCGGCGGGACCCGATCGTCCGCCTCGCGTCCCAGCTCCAGGCCGAGGGCGCGCTCGACCAGGCGGCCTACGACACCCTCGACGCCGAGGTCCTGGCGGAGGCCGAGGCGGCCGTCCACTTCGCGGAAGAGAGCCCGGATCCCGGCCCGGAGCAGCTCACCGCCCACGTCCTGGCGGAGTGACGGTGCCCACCCTCACGTACCGGGACGCCCTGAACCAGGCGCTGCGCGAGGAGATGCAGCGCGACTCCGACGTGTTCCTCATGGGCGAGGAAGTGGGGGTCTATCAGGGCGCCTACAAGGTGAGCCGCGGTCTGCTCGAGGAGTTCGGGCCCACGCGGATCGTGGACACGCCCATCGCCGAACTGGGGTTCGCCGGCATCGGCGTCGGAGCGGCGATGGCGGGTCTGCGTCCGGTGATCGAGTTCATGACCTGGAACTTCGCGGTGCTGGCGCTCGATCAGATCGTCAACGCGGCCGCGAAGATGCTGTACATGTCGGGCGGGCAGTTCCGCATGCCGATGGTGTTCCGCGGGCCCAACGGGGCCGCGCTCCAGCTCGCCGCCCAGCACTCGCAGGCGTGGGAGTCCTGGCTGGCGCACATCCCGGGCCTCAAGGTCGTCGCTCCGGCGACCCCGGCTGACGCCAAGGGCCTGCTCAAGTCGGCGATCCGCGACGACAATCCCGTCATCGTGCTCGAAGGCGAGATGCTCTACAACCTGAAGGGCGAGGTGCCCGACGGGGAGCATCTCGTCCCCATCGGCCAGGCCGAGGTGAGGCGACCGGGAGCGGATGTCACGCTGATCTGCCACTCCAAAACGGTGGCGGTGGCGCTCAAGGCGGCCGACCAGCTCGCCGAGCAGGGCGTCGGCGCCGAGGTGCTGGACCTGCGCTCGCTCCGCCCGATGGACGAGTCCGCGATCCTCGCGTCGGTCGTCAAGACCAACCGGTGCGTGGTCGTCGAGGAAGGCTTGCCGTTCTGCGGGATCGGCGCGCAGGTGGTGGACATCGTCCAGCGCGACGCGTTCGATCACCTCGATGCCCCGGTGCAGCGGGTCACCCAGGCCGACGTGCCGATGCCCTATAACAAGCAGCTCGAGCGCGCGGCGAAGGCGTCGCCGGAGAAGGTGGTGGCGGCCGCGCGTCGGGTGCTCTACCTCGACTGAGCGATGGCGACCAAGGTCTACATGGAGGCGCTCTCGCCCACGATGGAGGAAGGGCGCCTGGTGAAGTGGCTCGCGGCCGAGGGCGGCGCGGTCAAGGCGGGGGACTCACTCGCCGAGGTCGAGACCGACAAGGCCGTGATGGAGCTGGTCGCCCGCGCCGACGGCCACCTGGTGAAGATCCTGGTCGCCGAGGGACAGACGGTCGCGGTGGGCACGGTGGTGGGGTACATCGGGGCGGCGGGGGAGAACGTCGGGGATTCGGGAGCCGGGAGCCGGGAGCCGGGAGCCGTTGCGGCCGCCGCCGTGGCGACGCCCGCACCCGTGGCCGCCCCGGCCACTGCCGCACCGGAGGGTCCG
>DASPFU010000049.1:0-2294 GCA_035620935.1 Gemmatimonadales bacterium | reverse complement strand
CCCTGACCGGGAGCGGGAGCCGTCCCCGCCACGGGTGCGGCGGTCTCGGTGCCCGCTTCGGGGGCCGGCTGCGGCGCCGGTGCGGCGCCTGGCTCCTGCTCCTGTTCCGTCGCCATCAGAACTCCAATCCGCCGTTGCGGGCGCCGTCGGCCACCGCCTTGATGCGCCCGTGGTACTGGAAGCCCCCGCGGTCGAACACCACGCGGGTGATGCCCTGGGCCTTGGCGCGCTCGGCGACCAGCTTCCCGAGCGCCGCGCTCTTGGCCACCTTGCCCTTGCCCTCGACCGCGATCCCTTCGGAGCGGTCCGATGCGCCCAGCAGGGTGACGCCGCGGCTGTCGTCCACCACCTGCGCGTAGATGTGCTTGGACGAGCGGAACACGACCAGCCGCGGCCGCTCCGGCGTCCCCTGCACCTTCTTCCGGACGCGCAGGTGCCGGCGGCGCCGGCGCCCTTCCTTGGATTTCGTCTCTCGTACCGTCCGCATGTCGCCCCCGCCTACTTGGCCGCCTGGGCCGTCTTGCCCGCCTTGCGGCGGACCTTCTCGCCCACGTACCGGATGCCCTTGCCCTTGTACGGCTCCGGGGGCCGGACGCTGCGGATCTCCGCCGCGACCTGCCCCACCAGCTCCTTGTCCACACCCTCGATCTTCACCTGGGTCGGGGTGGCGGCCGTGACCGTGATCCCCGCCGGCGTCTTGTAGCGCACCGGGTGCGAGAATCCCACGATCAGCTGGACGCCGTCCTTGGTCACCTCGGCCTTGTAGCCGACGCCCTGAATCTCGAGCGCCTTGGCGAAGCCCTTGGTGACGCCCTCGACCATGTTGCTGACCAGCGTACGCGTCAGGCCGTGCAGCGCCTTGTGCCGTCCCTCGTCCGAGGGCCGCCGCACGACGACCTGGCCGTCCTCGATGGCGAGCGCCATCTCGGGGTGGAAGGTCCGGCGGATCTCGCCCCGGGGGCCTTTCACCGTGAGGGTGCGGCCGTCGAGCGTGGCGGTGACGCCTTGGGGGAGCGGCACGGGCTTCTTGCCGATTCGCGACATCGCTCCTCCTACCAGACCACGGCGAGCAGCTCGCCGCCGGTGCGGGCGCGGCGCGCGTCGCGGTCGGACATCAGGCCCTGCGGCGTCGACAGGATCGCCATGCCGAGGCCGTTCTTCACCCGCGGGATCTCGCGCGCCTTGACGTAGCGGCGCAGTCCCGGCGCCGAGACGCGGTGCAGCTCACGGATGACCGGCGCGTCGTTGTGGTACTTCAAGTAGAGCCGCAGCAGGCCGTGACGGCCGTCGTCGAGGACCTTGTAGTCCTGGACGTAGTGGTTATCGCGGAGGAGCCGCGCGATCTCGACCTTCAGTTTCGACACCGGCATATCGACGCGGCGGTGGCCCGCCGTACAGGCGTTGCGCACCCGTGTCAGCATATCGGCGACGGGATCAGTCACACTCATGCTCGCGTATCCTCGCTTACCAGCTGGCCTTGCGCACGCCGGGGATCTCCCCGCGCAGGGCGAGCTCGCGGAAACAGATGCGGCACAGTCCGAACTTGCGGAGCGTCCCCCGGCTGCGGCCGCAGCGCTGGCAGCGCTGGTAGGCCCGCACGCCGAACTTGGGCTTCCGCTTGACTCGCTCCATCCAGCACTTCTTCGCCATTCGCTGCTCCTAGCCGATCGCCACCGGGGACTCGCCCCGGAACGGAAGCCCCAGCTCCCTGAGGAGTGCCTGCGCCTCGTCGTCGCGGCGCGCGGTCGTCACGAACGTGATGTCCATCCCGTGGATGCGCTCGACCTTGTCGTAGTCGACTTCGGGGAAGATCATCTGCTCCTTGATGCCCAGCGTGTAATTCCCCCGCCCGTCGAAGCTCCGCGTCGGCAGCCCGCGGAAGTCGCGCATCCGGGGCACCGCGATCGTGATGAAGCGGTCGAGGAACTCGAACATCCGCTGGCCGCGCAGGGTCACCGCGCAGCCGATCGCCATCCCCTGCCGCAGGTTGAAGTTGGCGATCGCCCGCTTGGCCCGGGTCACCACCGGCCGCTGGCCGCTCACGGCGCCGAGCTCGGCCACCGCCGCCTCCAGCGCCTTGGGCGCCTTGGGCGCGTCGCCCATCCCCACGTTCAGCACGATCTTCGTGAGCCGCGGGATCTGGTGCGGGTTGGCGTAGCCGAACTGCTGCTGCAGCTTCGGCCGCACCCGCTGCTCGTAGTGGTCGAGCAGGCGCGCGCGCGGCGCCGGCTCGGCCGGCGCAGCCGCCTCTCGGCCACGGGGCGCGGCCCCGGGGTCCTGGACCGCCGGGCCCT
>DASPFU010000048.1:0-4616 GCA_035620935.1 Gemmatimonadales bacterium | reverse complement strand
GATGAGCGGACGCGCGCGCCACGCGTCCCGCAGCGCGGCGAAGGGACGCACGCGCGACGGACGCTGGCGCAGGTCGTAGCGCGCGGTGGTCGCCACCGACTCGAGGCGCCGGGCGTGGGGGGCGAGCCGCGCGAGCAGCTCCGCGTTCGCGCACCAGCCGTCGGTCGCGAGGAGCGGACCGCCGCCCGCCTGGCGCACGGCCTGGCGGAGCGCCACCAGCCGCAAGGCGACGAACCCGGACATGGTGTCGCGCACGCCCGTCACACGCAGCAGGTATGGGGCCCAGCGGCGGGCCCACCGCAGGCCGCGCGGCACCTCCCCGGCCTGGCGGGTGACCTCCGCCACCACCAGGTCGGCGCCCGACTCGAGGCGCTTCGCCATCTCTTCCATGGTGTCCGGGGGATGCAGGAAGTCGCCGTGCAGGGTGACCGCGCAATCGCGCTTCGGCCGGTCGGTCCGCTGCAGCGCCATGCGCAGCAGCTCCTCGAGGCTGCGCGCGTACCCCTGCCGCTCCCGGTGGGTGACCACCGTCATCGGCAGGACCCGCGCGTAGCGGGCCAACACCTCCGCCGTGTCGTCGGTCGACCCGTCGTCACAGGCGAGGATCTGATACTCGCGGGGGAAAGCCGTGAACACCTGGCGCACCTTCCAGAGCACCAGGCCGGCCGTAGGGGCCTCGTTGAAGACCGGGACGCAGACGTAGATCATCGCGGTGCAATCTAGTGCCGTTCCAACCGTCCATGCCAAGTCGCCGGCGCCCGTACCCACTCCGGCTTCGCGTCCCGGCTCGTTGGAACGGCTCTGAAAGGGGGTCCGCGGCTCGGGTGAGGGCCCGCGGAGGGGTGTCGAGGGGAATCCCGCGGCGGTGCCGGTGCCCCTGGGTCTACCCCCGCGCGCAGGGGGTGATCCGGTGTGAGGGATGTCCCGGCGCCCGGCCGGCAGTCACGAAGCGACGGGCGCGATCCCCAGCACGCGGCGAAGCTCCGCCAGCGCGAACGGCTTGTGGAGGAACGGGCGGCCCAGGCCCTCGAGGAACTGCAGCGTATCGCCGCGGACCGTGTCGCCGGTCGCGAAGATGACGCGGGCGGCGAGGTCCGGGTGCTCGCGGGCGAGCGTATCGTAGAGCTCGCGGCCCCCCAGCTGCGGCATGCGGAGGTCGCAGATGATCAGGTCGAACGGCTCGGTGGTGGCGCGGCGGTACGCCTCGCGGCCGTCGCGCGCCACCTCGACCGTGTGGCCCCACGCCGTCAGCGTCGCGCGCATGTAGTGCAGGATCGGCTCCTCGTCGTCCACGACGAGGACGCGGCGCGCGCCGCTGCCGAAGTTCGTGACCGCCGGCGGGGCGATCAGCGGCGCCTCGCCCGCGGCGCCCGGCAGCTCGACGGTAAAGGTCGCCCCGCGGCCCGGCGCGGTCTCGAGCGTGATGCGGCCGCCGTGCTCCTTCACGATCCCCTGGCTGATCGACAGGCCGAGCCCCGTGCCCTGGCCTTCGGCCTTGGTCGTGTAGAAGGGCTCGAACACGCGCGCCGCCACCGCGTCCGTCATCCCCGGCCCGTCGTCGGTCACGTGCACCGCGAGGCCCTCGAGCCAGGGCCGGACCTGCACGTGGATCGTCCCCGGCCGGCCGGTGCCGGCGATGGCGTGCACGGCGTTGCTCAGCAGGTTGAGGAACACCTGTCGCATCTGGTTGGCGTTGAGCTCCAGTTCGGGCGCGTCGGGTTCGACCGTGAGGGTCACCTCGACGTCGTGCGCGAGGAGCTCGTTGCGCAGCAGGGCGATCGTGGACTCGAGCAGCGGGCCCACCGCCTGCCGCTGCCGCTGAGCTTCCTGGCGCCGGGCGAACGTCAGCAGATTCCGCACGATGTTGGCCGCCCGTTCGGCTTCCTGGCGGATCACGCGGAGCGGCTCGGCCAGCCCCGGCGGCACCTCGACCGATTCCGAGAGGAAGTCGGCGAACCCGACCACCGACGCGAGCGGGTTGTTGAGGTCGTGCGCCACTCCGGCGATCAGCTGCCCGATGGCCGACATCTTCTCCGACTGGATCAGTTGCTCCTGCAGGCGCCGCTTCTCGGTGACCTCGTCCAGCAGCACGAACGCGCCCCCGAACATCGCCATCGGGAAGGCGGAGGCCAGGAAGAAGCGGTCGCCCGTGCGCAGCTCGACTGGTGGCCCGCCGGGCGCCGCGAGGATGGAGGCCCACGGGGCCGCCCAGGCGGTCGGCACGAGGGCGGTCCACGGCCGCCCCGGCAGGGTGGTGACCGGCGCGTCGATCAGGGAGGCGAACACGCGGTTGCCGCGCCGCACCGTGCCATGCGCGTCCACGATGCAGATCGCCTGGGGGATGCTGTCGACGGTGATCTCCCACTCGTACTTGCCGATCGACAGCAGCTCGAGGAGATGGGCGTTCTCGAGCGCCACCGCGACCTGGGCCGTCACGGCGTTGGCGTACAGCAACTCGGCCTCGCCGTACGCATCCGGGCGGTCGCGTCCCAGGGACACGGCCCCGATGGCCCGGCCGGCGGCCAGGAGGGGGACGCCGATCCAGGACCCCGGGGGATCAACGGTCTCGACGCCCCGCTGGCGGGCCGCGGCACGTACGTTGCTTGGAAGGACCAGGGGGCCCTCCCGGAAGGCGAGCTGCAGGAGGGGGTCGTCCACGGCGGTCGGCGTCGGCGCGCGGTCGTACACCACGCCGAGCTGCCGGCTCGCCGCATCGAACAGCAGGACCGTGACGCGGTCGGGGGCCAGCAGATCGGAGAGCGCCCGCACCGTCAACTCGACCAGCGGCGCGACGCGAAAACTGCCCGCGAACTCGCGGGACAGGGCGCCGAGCCGGGCCAGGATCCCGGCCGGGTCGAGGGGGGTATCGCGATCAGGGGAGGGTGTGGCTGCCATGATCCTCGCCAACGTTCGCTCTCGTCTGCGCGCGGCCGATCTGGAGCTGGCCGTGCGCGCGCTCGCCCACCGTCATCCCGAGCGCCGCTCCCGCTACGAGGCGCGCCTCGCGGCCGAAGGACCCGACGCCGTGCTCGACGAGCCGGACCTCGTCGCCGCGTTGCGGGAGCTGCGCTCGCTCGCGGAGCCGTCCGCGCCCCTGTTCGTGTACGTCGCCGTGCGCCACACGCTGCGGAGCGGCGGCCTCGACGACCCGGAGGTGGCGGACTATCTCGCGGCGCTGGTCCTCGAGTTCGGCGATCATGACCGGCACGCGCGCATCGGGCGCCACGACGACCAGAGCTACCACTACCTCGTCGACCTCGTCGCCGACCTGGCCACGGACGAGGGCGAGCGCGGATTCCTGCTGCGCGTGCATCTCGGCAACTACAGCCTCTGGCTGGCCGGGCTCTTCCCCGACCGTATCGCCGCGCGCCGTGCGCGCGCGGGCGGTCCCGACCTTCCATACTACGACGAGTTGGGGCGGCAGGGCTACGACCTCGCGGCCCGCCACCCGCTCGCCGACCGGTTCGGGACGGCGGCCCTCTACCGGTCGGTCGCGGACCGGTTCCCCGCGCTGCGTCAGGCGCTCAATCACCTGAGTGACCGGGTGTTCTTCCCGGACGTCGTCACCCCGGACAAGATCCTGCGGCTGATGTGACCCGGCCCTAGTCGTCGGGAAACCACGTCGGGACGTCGGCGATCGCCCCGACGAGAGCATCCGCGGACCGGGCGTGACGCAGCAATATCGCGAGCGAGCCCGTCACGGCGAGCCGGCCGGTGAGGAGGCCCGCCGCGGGGGTCATCTCGCGGCGCAGGATGCGCTTCCATTCCACGTACTCGGCGGCGAGGACGAAGGCGGCGGGGGGAGCAGCGGCGGCGGGGGACACCCGGGCGTCGCGGCACGCCCCGCGGGCGAGATCGAGCCAGATGGCCAGGGGCTCCGGCGCCGTGCGGTCCGGCAGGGTGCGGATCAGGAGCGTCACCGCGCCGTGGACCCAGTCGGCGCCGGCGGCCCGGTACTCCGCGCTCGCGTTCACGGCGGCCGCGCACGCCGCGACCCACGCCGCCGACGGGAAGGCGAGCAGCCCGCCGGCGGGACCGCTCAGGAGCGGCCCGCCTGGGCGGTGTCCCCCAGCAGCGGGCAGCGCGGATTGCTCACGTCGATCCACGAAACCCGCACCCCGAACAGGGGCACCGAGCGCTCCCCGCTGGTCACGTACCCCAGCTCCGGCCGGCCTTGCGGCACCACGGCGTCGTAGATGAGGACGCCCACCACCCGCTGCGACGTATCGTCCACCACGAGCAGGCCGAACCCGACCTGCGGATCGACCGGGAACCCCTCGCCGCCGTAGCTCACGGCGAGCCGCTCGTCGACGTACGACACCGCGACCCGGCTCTCGCGCTGCCCCACGACCCGGGCGGGGAGCTCGGCGGGCAGGCCGATGGGGGCGGCAGTGAGGATCTGGCGGGCGTTGTCCAGCTGTTGCTGGACGATGGCGGGTCCGGCGAGCTGCGCGATGCCGCACGCGGCGGCGCGGTTGCCCTCGCGGCCGCCGCACGCGGCCAGTGTGGTGATCAGCGCCAGCGCCGCGCCCCGGGCGGAGCGGCAGGCGGGAGTCGGGATGGCGGTCATGCCGAAAGCTAATACGCCCACGTCAGGGAGAGCGTCCCGGTCCGCA
>DASPFU010000047.1:0-10196 GCA_035620935.1 Gemmatimonadales bacterium | reverse complement strand
GAATCCGCTGTACGACCGGTTCGACGACATCCTGGACATCGCCCGGACACACGACGTGACGCTCTCGCTGGGCGACGGCCTGCGACCCGGATCGCTGGCGGACGCGACGGACCGGGCCCAGCTGGCCGAGCTCGCGGTGCTGGGCGAGTTGACCGAGCGCGCGTGGGCGCGGGACGTCCAGGTGATGATCGAGGGCCCCGGGCACATCCCGTTGCACCAGATCGAGGTCAACGTCCGGCTGCAGAAGGAACTGTGCCACGAGGCGCCGTTCTACACGCTCGGGCCGCTGGTGACCGACATCGCGCCGGGCTACGACCACATCACGTCCGCGATCGGGGCCGCCATGATCGGCTGGCACGGTGCCGACATGCTGTGCTACGTGACGCGCAAGGAGCACCTCGGCCTGCCGAACGCCGAGGAGGTGCGGGAGGGCGTGATCGCCTACAAGATCGCGGCCCACGCGGCGGACATCGCCCGCCGGCGTCCGCACGCCCGCGACCGCGACGACGCTCTGTCGCGCGCCCGGTTCGGATTCGACTGGAACGAGCAGTTCCGTCTGTCGCTCGATCCCGAGCGGGCACGCGAGCTGCATGACGAGACGTTGCCCGCCGAGTACTTCAAGTCTGCCGAGTTCTGCTCGATGTGCGGACCGAAGTTCTGCTCGATGCACATCACGCGGGAAATCGAGCGGAAGTACGGGGAGCCGGGACGCGGGACGGGGGAGGAGTCCCGCACCGTGGCGGCCCGCTAGCGCCCCTCGACCTCGGCGATGGCCCGCTCGAGCCGGCGACGCCGCTCGGCGTCGGGCTCCCGCTCGAGCACCTGCCGCAGCGCCAGCGCGTGCGCGGCCGCGAGCGCCTCGCGCTCCGGCACGGCCACGTCGGGTCGCACGCCCACCCGCTCCCAGTTGCGCCGCGTGATCGGGTTCACCGCGCGCGCGCCCGGCACCCACACGCCGAAATGATCGGTGACCCGATGCAGGCCGCCGGCGTGTGCGCCTCCGCCGGTGGTATCGCCGACGATCACCGCGCGGCCCAACGCCTGCAGACCGTACGCGAAGCCCTCGGCCGCCGAGAACGTGGCGCGACTCGTCAGCACGTACACCGGCCGGTCGGGTCCGTACCGCCGGCCGGGCACGGACGCCCTCGTGTACACCCGCTCGACACGGGTGCCGCGCCAGTACAGCGTCGACAGGTGGATCGAGTCGGTGCCGACGAGATAGCTCGTCACGAACGCCGCCATCCGCGGCGAGCCGCCCCCGTTGCGGCGCAGATCGATGATCAGCGCGGGCGCGTCAGCCACCTTGCTCAGGACCTCCGCCACGGTCTCCTCGGCCCACTGCGGCTCGAAGCCGAAGTCGAGGATCTCCACGTAGGCGATGTCGCCAAGCAGCCGGCGCGGGCGGCCGAAGCCGAAGTTGGCGCGCCGCCCGCGCGCCCGCAGGCTGTCCTCCCCCGTCGTCGCGCTGCGGCGCCAGGGTTGCGCCGGCAGGACGTCGTGGCTGTAGCGCACGCGCAGGTGGCGGTCCCGGCCGGCGGCCTGAAGATGGGCAGTGAGCGAATCGGCGAGCGCCCGCGCGCTGGTCACACTGTCGTAGTCGCCTCGGCGCGACCGCGCGCGAATCGCCCGGGCGATGACCGCCGCGCGGTCGCGAAAGACGTAGCTCGCCTGGACACGGGCGGCGACACCCTCGACCACCGCCCGGCGCGTCGCGGCGTCCACGCCGGCATCGGGCGACGCGGCATCGCGGCCGCGCTCGGACCCGCACGCGGCCGCCACGCCGGTGGCGAGCATCAGGACGGCCAGACGGTGCGAAACCGGCATGAGGGCCCCGCAGTCCCGGGATGAGATGGCCCGACGGGCCCCCCTGAGGGGGGGGCGGCCTCCCCAAGTTGTGCAACACCCGGGCCAGCAGCCCGGATCCCCGGGGCCTAGCGGGACGGCGGACCCTCGACTTCCCGCAGGGCGTCCTCGAGGCGCCCCCGATCCGCGGGATCCGCCGCGCGTCGGAGGAGGTCGCGCAGGGCGGCCAGCTGCGCCACCCGCAACGCGGAATCCGCCGGCGCCGCCAGGTCCGGCCGCACCCCGACTCGCTCCCAGTTGGTGCCGGTGATCGGGTTGATGGCTCGGCCCGAGGGGACCCACACGCCGAAGTGCGGCGTCACGCGCCGGAGCCCCCCGGGATGCGCGCCGCCCCCGGTGGTGTCGCCCACGATCATCGCGCGCTTGCGGGTCTGGAGGTTGTAGGCGAACTCCTCGGCCCCGGAGAACGTGCGCCGACTGGTGAGGACGTACACGGGCCTGTCCGGACCGTAGCGCGTCCCCGGCACCTCCACGCGGGTGTAGAACGCGTCGGTGCGGTCCTCGGGACGCCAGTACAGGCTGTTGAGGTGCACCGAGTCCGGTCCGAAGAGGTAGCTCGAGACGAGCGCCACGTACGCGGGCGATCCCCCGCCGTTCCGCCGCAGATCGACGATCAGTGCGTCGGTGTTGCCGAGCAGCGTCATCGCCGCGGCGACCGTCGCTTCGGCCCACTCCGGCTCGAAGCCGAAGCTCCGCAGCTCGAGGTAGCCGACGTTGCCCGTGAGCCGCTCGGCCCGCTCGATCCCGTAGTTGACGCGTCGCCCGAAGGCGCGGGCACGTGCCTCCTCCTCGGGACCCGGCCCCTGGTCGGCGCGGGACTCCGGTAGCGGCTCCGCGCTGTAGCGGACCCGCAGGTGGCGATCCCGGCTCACCGCCTGGAGGTGCGCGGTCAGCGACTCGGCGAAGGCACGGGCGCTGGTGAGGCCGTCGTACTCGTGGCGGCCCTGGCGCGCGCGGATGGCGCGCTCCATCGCGCGCGCCGTGTCGGGGAAGACGTATGCCTCGTTGAGGCGGGCGAGGACGCCATCGATCACCATCTGCCGTTGCGCCGCATCGACGGTCATGTCCGGGTCCGGCGGCGGCTGCTGTGCGGGCGCGGGAGCGGCCACGGCGAGCGTCAGGACGACCGCCGTGAGAGGGACGATACGGATCACGACACAGGCTCCGGGATGGGGTGGAGGAAGCGGGGGTGATTCCCCTCGCAGAGAAGACGCGGCAGGTCGCCGGATGGTCGCGCCGCTAGACGATCGCGAACGCCCGGACCGGGAAGCTCCCCAGCCCGCGCACCCGCACCGGCACGGCGAAGAAGCGGAACCCCGCCTCGGGCAAACCGCCCAGCCCGCAGAGGTGCTCCACGATCGGGACGCCCGCGGCCAGCAGCGTGGTGTGCGCCGGCCGCGTGCCATCGTCCACGTCGTCGATGTTGAGCGAGTCGATCCCGACCAGCCCAGCCCCCGCGGCGACGAGGTGCCGGGCGGCATCGGCGGTGAGGTAGGGGTTCCCGCGACCGTATCGCGCGGAGCGCCAGTGCACGTCCCAGCCGGTGTGGACCAGCACGGCCTGGCCGCGCACGTCGATTCCCGCGAACTGGGCCGCGGCGACCGCCCGTCCGCTCGCTCGAATCACGATCCCGGGAAGATCGGCGACCTGCTCGAGGGCATACCCCGCGATGTCGGCGCCGTCCGGGAAGCGGTGCGACGGCGCGTCCATGTACGTCCCCGTGTTCGCGAGCATCTCGATCCTGCCCAGGTGGAACTCCGTGCCCGGGGCGTAGCGGGCGCGGGAGGCCGCACGGGTGAGCCAGTCCGAGATCACGGGGGCCGGCAGACCGGGGTAGGTGACCATCCCGTCCTCGATCTCGTGGCTCAGCTCCACGAAACGCCGGGTCATGCGACCGCTCCGGCCGGTGCGGCGCCCCGCCCGCGATCGAGCCACCAGGCCCACACCGGGAAGATCCAGGCGACCAGCGCCGTCACGGCCACCGCCGCCGCGGAGGGCGGGGGCGGTCCGAAGGCCGCCGCGAGGAAGCTCGCGGTGAGGAAGACCAGCAGTCCGCCCCAGGCCAGCCGCGCGGCGCCGCGCCGCGCACCGGCCGTGCGGGTGTAGATCACCGCGCCCGTGACGAACGCCGTCCCCTCGAGCACGAGCGTGGCCGGCACGGAGTTCCACACCCCCAGCCCGACGAGCGGCCCGCCCGGATACAGGGGGAGGTCGGGCCGATGGACGATCGCATCGCAGACCCAGTGGCTGAGCACCCCCAGGGCGACCACCACGGCCCCGCGGCGATCCCGGCAAGCCGCCCAGCAGGCCGCCCCGAACAGCGCCGCCCAGCCCGCGGCAGTGAGCAGACTATGCGTGATCGGGTAGGCGTCGAACCGCAGCGGCGTGAACGCCGTATCGCCCGGGACCACGCTCACCCGTTCCCACCCGAGCAGCACGAACACCGGCCACAGCAGATCGAGGAGCAGCGGCGCGGCGACGAGCCAGCCGAGGGAGATGCGGGGCGCCGCCCGTTTCGCCGCGAAGCCCACGGCGAAGTGCCCGAGGAACATGCGCTACGCCCCGCCCGTGACCGTGACGTCGAGGTCGCGCAGCAGGCCGTCGTGGAGGCCGTAGATCCAGCCGTGCACGCTCAGCCGGCGCCCGGCCCGCCAGGCGGCCTGCACGATGGTGGTATCGCACACGTTGCGCACCTGCGCGCGCACGTTCAGCTCGCACAGGCGATCAAGGCGCGCCGCGTCATCGGGGATCCGCTGCAGCGCCTCGTGGTGCGCGGTGAACACGTCCCGGACGTGCCGCAGCCAGTTGTCGATCAGCCCGAGCTCGTGCTCCTCCATCGCCGCCCGCACGCCGCCACACCCATCGTGCCCGCACACGATGATGTGGCGGATGCGAAGCACTTCGATGGAATACTGGATCACCGACAGGCAGTTGAAATCGGTGTGGCTCACCACGTTCGCCACGTTGCGGTGCACGAACAGCTCGCCGGGAGGCAGACCGACGATCTCGTTCGCGGGCACCCGCGCGTCGGAGCAGCCGATCCACAGGTAGTGCGGCGCCTGCTGCCCGGCCAGCGACCGGAAGAACTCCGGGTCACCGGTCGTCATCTGGTGCGCCCAGCGGCGGTTGTTCTCGAACAGTTGCGAAAGGGTGCGCATCGTCGTACGGAGATACCGCCTCGCCACCGCCGACGGAAGGGCGGGGCACGCCCGCGCGGCCTACTCGTGCCGAATCGCCTCGATGGGCGAGAGCCGCGCGGCCCGCAGGGCGGGGTACATCCCGAAGGCGATCCCCACCGCCACGGCGGCCGCCGCGGCGACGAGGACGGTGCCCCAGGTGAAGGCCGCGTACACCAGGGCCTCCGTCCGGGCGCGCATCACGGCGGTCACCGCGAAGGCGCCGGCCAGACCGATCGCCGCCCCGACCGCGCTCCCGGCCCCCGTGATGGCGACCGACTCCACCAGGAACTGCCACAGGATGTCGCGGCGCCGCGCGCCGGCCGCCTTGCGGATGCCGATCTCCCGCGTGCGCTCGGCGACCGAGGCGAGCAGGACGTTCATGATGCCGATGCCGCCGACGAGCAGCGAGATGCCGGTGATGGCACCCATCAGGATCTTGAAGACGAGCATGCCCTGCTGGACCTGCGCGAGGCGCCCCGCGCGGGTGCCGATCGACACCTTGTCCGGCCAGTCGGCCCCGGCGCGGCGCGCGAGCCACCCCTCCAGCCGCGCGCGCGCCGAGTCGACGTCCTCGACGCGCTCCGCCTTCGCGATGAGCGCCGCGGGGGGCGGTTCGCCGATCGGTACCAGCGCGTCCCGCACGAGCGCGAGCGGCACGAACGCCACCAGGACCCGCTCGTCCGAGTCCCCGGCGAGGACGCCCACGACCGCCCACGCCCGGGCTCCCAGCCGCAGCGAGTCGCCCACCCGGAGCCCGCGCTCGGCAGCGAGGCGATATGACACGACGGCCACGGCCGCCGGTTGCGCCGCCTCGGCGGCGTTGAAGAATCGACCCTGCGCGAGCTCCAGTTCCTGGAAGTCCGTGATCCCCGGCTCGGTGGCGGTGACGAGCGCCGCCCGCGCCGCCGAATCCGGGACGGCCACGAGCGCGGGCCCGGTCACGGTGAGCACCGCCGCCCCGCCCGGGCCGAGCAATCCACGGACCGTGTCGACGTCGACGGCGGTGAAGACGGGGTAGTCGCTGCGCGGGATGCGTTGGCCGTCCACGATGCGCCCGGTCCGTGGTGTCACGACGATGGCCTGGAGATCGGTGGTCCGCTCGATCTGGCGCCGCACGTAGCGCTCCACGCCGTCACCCAGAGCGAGCACCGCCACCAGGGCCGCCGTCCCCACGATGATGCCGAGGGTGGACAGCGCCGTCCGCAACGGGTTGAGCGCGAGCGAGGCGAGGCCGACCCGGAGCGAAGGGGTCACGGTCGTCCTACGGAGGACCGGGGGCGCCTGGTTGCGGGCCGGGCAGCACACCCGCCAGGGCCGCGAGCAGGCGACCTTCGGGGGTGCCCCCATCCCGCGCATCCGACAACACGACAGCCAACCGCCGCCGCAGCAGCGGGTCGCGCATCGCCTGGGCGGCGAATTGCAGGGTCAGGGGAACGAACCAGCCGGCCCGGCGTCCGCCCGGCCCGGCGCGGGCGACGGCCGCGTATTGCTCGAACAACGCGAGGACGAACGCACCCTTGGACGGAAACTGGCGATAGATGGCGCCTTTCGTGAACCCCGCCGCAGCGGCGACGTCGTCGAGCGAGGCGAGGTCGAGCCCGCGCTCGGCGAGGATCTGGAGCCCCGCTTCGATCAGGAGCGCACGCGTCTCGGCCCGGCGGCGTTGTTGGACGATTCCCATTGGTATCTAAGATACTGACTAGCATCAACACCTGGTACCTGGAATGGTGCCGGGTTTCGCGACGAGCTCAGGGGAACACCAGGTCGGGGCTCGTGCCGGGTTCTAGGAGCCTAAAGATTCTCATCAGTATCTAAGATACCGAATGGTACCGTCAATACCAGCTCCACGACCCGTGAGCGACCCCGCAGACGTGGCCACTGCGATCCGCGCGGCCCATTCGCACAGGCGGCCGCGCGCGTCCAGCCGGCGGTCGCTGCACGGCTTCCCGTCACCGCGCCATCGATCGTCCGCGCGTGCCCGCCGACACCGCACTCCGCTTCGCGCGCCACTACCGCAGCGCGACTGAAATCCCTTGACTCGACCTGACGCAGGTCTATGTTTCGGCTCGCCATGCCCTACATCATCGCCGAGCCCTGCATCAACGTGAAGGATCGGTCCTGTGTGGACGTGTGTCCCGTGGACTGCATCTATGAAGGCGATGACATGCTGTACATCCATCCCGACGAGTGCATCGACTGCGGCGCTTGCGAGCCTGAGTGTCCGGTGACGGCGATCTTCCCCGAGGAAGACACGCCGCCGCAATGGAAGGACTACATCGCGAAGAACCGCGACGCGTTCACCGGGCCGAACCCGCCCGGCAAACCGAAGCCCAAAGGATCCTGACACCCCAGCGACCCCGGGCCCTCCCGGGGTCAGTCGTCTGCGGGGAGCGCGTCGAGGAAGTCCGACAGCACGCGATTGACCGCGAGCGGCTGCTCCAGCGGCGCCAGGTGACCGGCCGCCGGGATGGCCACAAAACGCGCGCCCGGGATCCCGTCCGCCAACGCCTGCATCACGTCCGGTGGCGTCAGCGCATCCTCCGCACCCCCCACCACGAGCGTCGGCACGCCGATGCCTGCCAGCAGCTCCCGGCTGTCGGCCCGATCCCGCATCGCCGCCAACGCCGCCACGATCCCGCTCACCGCCGCCCGGCCGGCCATCTCGCGTATGGCGGTCACCAGCTCCGGCTGCGCCGCCGCGCTCGCGGCCGCGAGCATCCGGGGCAGCAGGCGCTCCGCCACCGCCACGGTGCCCTCCCGCTGTGCCACCGCCGCCAACTCGTCGCGAGCCCGCCTTCCGTCAGCCGTGTCGGCCTCGGCCTTCGTGTCGGCCAGCACCAGCGCCCGTACCCGATCGGCGTGCCGGCGCCAGAACTCGAACACCACGTACCCTCCCATTGACAGCCCGCACAGGACCGCACGGTGCACACCCAGCGCGTCCAGCGTCACGGCCAGATCATCCGCGTGCCGCGCCAGGCTCCCGACCGGCTCGCCGTGACTCGCCGAGTGGCCGAAGCCGCGCAGATCGGGCGCGATCCGCTGCCAGCGCGCGAATCCCGCGATCTGGTGGCGCCACATCGACCGATCGAACGGAAAGCCGTGGACGAACACCAGGGCTGGTCCGCTCCCGCGGATCTCCACCGCAAGCTCGCCGCCGTCGACCCGCAGCCGTCGCACCTCTCGCCCGCCCGTGGGCATCCCCAGCGACCGGACCACCTCGTCCGGCACGGGCGTCGGGCGGCCGATCCGGTCCACGCACACGAATGTCAGCTCCGCCTCGACGATGAGCGTCTGGTCGCGGGTCCGCGTGGCCCGTTGCCGGAGGGTGAAACTCGTGGTCCCGCGCTTCATCGTCTCGGTCTCGACGCGCAACACGTCGCCGGGCAGCGCGCTGGCCTCGTAGGCGATGCTCGTGTGGCGGGCCGCCGGCCAGACCCCGTTCCGCGTGAACAGGTCCGCCCCCGGACCGGCCGCGAGGCTCTCCCAGCGCGCCCGTTCCAGCAGTTGGAGGCACGCCGCCTGGTTGAGGTGACCGAACGCATCACACTCGTAGGGGTAGACTCGGATGTCGACGTCACGCAGGCTCACGAACCGGGCTCCGCGGGATCAGGCGGTGGCGCAAACGTATGCCAGAAGACGATGCGGCGGTATCCGCGACCCGGGAGTTCGGGCACCGCGGCGAACGCCTTCGCGCCATAGGTCGGGTCCAGCGCGATCCCGTGGCGCGCCGCCAGGCGTGCCGCGTCCTCTCCCGCGGGAGTCGGATATCCGTACCCGCGCCCGAGGCGGTTGAGGATCATCAGCGGCACCGGGGCAGCGGAGCGGGGCACCACCACCCCGATGTTCCCGAGCAGGCGCTCTGTGGTTCGGGTGAGATGTGCGGCGCGCCACCGATTGGCCACCACTGCCGGCGCCACGCGGACGGCGACGACGGTCGTCGGCCATTCGAGCAATCGCATCGCCAGCACGAGGCCGGCGGCGGTGCCGGTCGACCCGAACGGCGCCACCACGGCATCGGGTCGGTGCGGGAGCTGCGTCGCGAGCTCGAGCCCGGCGAGCACGTGGCCCAGCACGGCGCGCGGGTGCGCGCCGCCGCCGGGGATCCACTGCGGTGCGCCGAGGTGGCGGGCGCTCCGCCACGCCCGCACCACCGCCACGGGGAACCCGGCCCGGGTGCCGGGCCGCTCGACCACATCGGCGGCCCGTGCCGCCGCGCGCGCCAGCGCGTCCCCCGCGGCCGTGGCCGGCTGCGGGAACTGGGCGAGCACGGACCGGCGCCCGAGCGCCCGCGCGTGGACCGCGGTGGCGAGGCAATGGGTCGACCCGGTGCCACCGATCGTCACGAACACCGCGTCGGGCGGCGCCCCCGCGAGCAGGAACTCGAGGCCGCGGACCTTGCTGCCGCCATACCGGCCGGACGAGGCGCTCTCCAATTTCAGCCAGAGCGCGTCCGCGCCCGACTCGGCCGCGAGCGCGGGCGCGGGCTCGAGCGGCGTCGGCCAGCGGCCGAGGCTGCAGGACCCGAACGCCGTCCGTATCTTTGCGGTCAACTCTTCCGACACGAGCGTCCCTGATGCGTGTGTCCACCGACTACATCCGCCATGCCGCCCGGGCAGCCCGCAAATGTGCAGGCGATCCCCTGGGCGGCCCGCCGCAGGCCCCCGACCCCGAATTCTATCGCACGCTCGCCAAGGCGCTCGAGGAGGTCGCGGCCGGCCTCGAGCAGCTGGGGCGGGTGGAGGACTAGCGGCGCGTGCCTGACCGGATCACGACCGCCGAGGCCCTCGCGGCGTTTCTCCACGAGGCCCGCTCCGCACCGACGGTGGCCGTGGACACCGAGGCGGCGAGCTTCCATCGATACCTGGACCGCATCTATCTGGTCCAGTTGTCGACCGGGTCCCGCACCGCCCTCGTCGATCCGCTGGCGGCGACCGACCTCGGCCCCCTCGGCGCGTTCCTCTCGGACCCCACGGTCGAGAAGGTCTTCCACGATGCCGACTACGACCTGCGCATCCTGGATCGTGATTACGGCTTTCACGCCCGCCGCGTGTTCGACACACGCATCGCCGCGCAGCTCGTCGGGGAGCCCGCCATCGGCCTCGCCGCCCTGCTCCAACGATACGCGGGGGTGGCGCTGGCGAAGGTCCACCAGAA
>DASPFU010000046.1:0-9907 GCA_035620935.1 Gemmatimonadales bacterium | reverse complement strand
CCGGGGGGCTCGGTGGCGCTCGGGGAGCGGCTGGCCGACGCCCTGCGCCGGGAGATGCGCGAGGAGTTCGGCGTCGAGATCGCCGTGGGCGACCTGCTGGACGTGGTCGACCACATCCTGCCCGACGAGGGGCAGCATTGGGTCTCGCCCACGTTTCTCTGCCGGGTGACGCGCGGCGCGCCCGTCATCCGGGAGCCGGGCAAGTGCGCGGCGATCGGGTGGTTCGCGCCCGACGAGATCCCCACGGAGCTGACGCGGATCACCCGGGAGAACCTGGCCCACTACCGCGACCGGCTCGCGGCCGTGCGGCCGCCGTGATCGTCCGTCCGATGCGGCCCGGCGAGGAATCCGCGTGCCGCGCCCTGCGTGGCGCGCTCTGGCCTGACTGCGCCGAGGCGATGCACGATGCCGAGCTGGCCGCGATCGCGGCGGCGCCCGATGCGAACGCCGTGCTCGTCGCCGACGTCAACGGCGAGCTCGCAGGGTTCCTGGAGGCCTCGTTGCGGGCGCACGTCGACGGCTGTCTCTCGAGTCCCGTGGGGTACATCGAGGGGTGGTACGTTGCGCCCGGCCACCGGGGGCGGGGCATCGGCGCCGCGCTCGTCCGGGCGGCGGAGCGCTGGGCGCGGGATCGCGGCTGCCGCGAGATGGCATCCGACGTCGAGCTGGCGAACGAAGGCGGTCAGCGCGCCCACCGGGCGCTGGGCTACGAAGAAACCTTCCGGGTGGTGCTGTTTCGCAGATCGATCGACGACGGCGGGGCGGGGGGCGCGCTCGTCTAGTCCGCCGCCGGGCCGGCCGCCGCGACGGGCCCGAGACAGGCCCGCGCCTGCGCGACCTCGTCGCGATACGCGGCCAGCTCGGCCGCCTCCCGCTCCGCATCCCATCCCAGCAGCTCGCGCAGCTTGCGGGCGACGGCGGGCGCCGCGCCCAACCCCTGGTCGGCAGTCTGCCAGAAGAGATGCAGGCGCCGCATCAGCACGTCGCCGAGCCGCATCGCCATCTCACGCTCGACCACGTGCTCGACCTCGGCGCGGATCTCGGGCCGTCCCTCCGCGATGGGCCCCAGCAGCACCCGATTGCGCTTGGCGCGATTGAGCACGGCGGGCGCCTCGCTGCCGTAGCAGCGCACCAGGTGCTCGGCCGTCCCGGGGCTCGCGCCCTGCTCGCGCAGCGCGGGCTCGAGCACGTCAGGGCGCGCCGTCTCGCCTCCGGGGAGGGGCTCGCGGTCGGTCGGCGGCGCGGGCGCGCGCGGTCGCCCGTCCACGTCCTGCAGCCGCACCGCCACCCGGTCCACGAGCTCCGTCGCCATCGTGCGGTAGGTGGTGAGCTTGCCCCCGGCGATCGTGAGCAGGCCGCTCGCGCTCTCCTCGATGACGTGCTCGCGCGACACCGCCGACGCGCGCGCCTGGGGACTCGTCGTCACGAGGGCGCGTAGCGCCGCCCACGTCGCGATCACGTCCGCCGGCGTGAGCCGGGCGTTCGGGAAGTAGGCGTTGGCCGAGCGCAGCAGATAGGTGACGTCCGCGGCCGTCGCCCGGACGTGGTCGGCGTCGCCCGGGTCGTCGATGTCAGTGGTCCCGATGTAGCTCACATCGCCCCAGGGGAGCACGAACATCACCCGGCCGTCGAGCGGCGAGGTCAGCGTGACGGCGTGGCTGTGGCCGATGCGGGCGCGCGGGACGGCGACGTGCGCGCCGCGGGTGAGCCGCAGCAGGGGCGGGGCGCCCGCGCGGTCCTGCCGGCGCAGCCCGTCGCACCAGGGCCCGGTAGCGTTGACGACGACGAGGGCGCGGACGGTCCGCGCGTCCCCGGTGAACGCGTCCCGCACCACCGCGCCACGCACCCGCCCGTCGGGCTTCAGCAGGCTCGTCGCCGCGGCGTAATTGGCGACGAGCGCGCCGGCGGCGGCGGCGCTCCGCAGGGTCGCCAGCACGAGCCGCGCGTCGTCGGTCTGCGCATCGTAGTAGAGCGCCGCGCCGCGCAGGTCGCGGTCGCGCAGCTGCGGCTCGAGGCGCCGTGTGGCCGCCGGGCCGAGCCAGCGGTGCCGGTGCACGTTGCGGAACGTCGCGAGCGCGTCGTACAGCCACATCCCCGCCCGCAGCTTCCAGGGCGGCACGCGCGCGCCCCGGTACACGGGGAACAGGAAGGGCAGGGGCCAGACGAGATGCGGGGCGATCCCGAGCAGCACGCGTCGCTCCCGGCTCGACTCGAACACCAGCCGGAAGTCGCCGGTGTCCAGATACCGCAGGCCCCCGTGGATCAGCCGCGACGAGGCCGACGACGTCCCCGCGGCGAAATCGCCCTTGTCCACCAGGGCGGTGCGGATGCCGCGCAGCGCGGCGTCGCGCGCGATGCCCGCCCCCGTGATCCCGCCGCCGATGACCAGCAGGTCCACCGGTTCCGCCGCCATCGCGCTGAGCGCGGCGGCCCGCGTGACGTGGGACAGGGCGGAGTCGGGCATCGGCTCCCTCTACCGGAGGTGGCGCGCTAGGTTTCGGGTCGCAGACCGGCTGGAAAGCTAACGACTCGACACCCAGGAGGGACTCCCGTGTCGCCGCTCCGTGCCCGCACGCTCGTCGTCGCCGCGCTCGTCGCCCTCGTGGGCCGTGGCGTGTCGGCGCAGGACCCGGATCCTGTCCGGCTGACGGTCGATCTCGGGTTCGTCAGCACTTCCGGCAACACGGCGGTGACGACGTTCAACATGGGCGAGAAGCTCACCTACAGCACCGGCCGGTGGCTGTTCGGCCAGGCCGCGGCCGCGATCTATGGTGAGACCGACGGCAGCTCGACCGCCGAACAGTACGACGCCGCGCTGCGCGCCGAGTACTCTCTCGGTCCGCACTTCCTCGCGTTCGCCGGCGCCACGTGGTATCGCAACACGTTTGCCGGGATCACGTCGCGCTTCGTCGAGGGGGTGGGCCTGGGGTGGCGGACGATCCAGGCGGCACGGGACACGCTCCGCCTCGACGCGGCGATCACGTCGAACCAGGAAACCAATCTGGCGCTGGTGCAGTCCACCTTCGCCGCGAGTCGGGCCAGCCTCGCCTACAAGCACCTGTTCGGCGCGTCGACGGCCTTCACGCAGGCGCTCGAATGGGTCACCAACCTCGAGGACACCGACGACCAGCGGCTCCTCTCCGAGACGGCGCTCACCGCGCCGATCTCGAAGCAGATCGCGCTGAAGGCCACGTACACGATCCGGTTCGACAATCAGCCGGAACCCGGGTTCAAGGACACGGACCGCGTCTTCACGACCGGCCTGCAGATCGTGTTCTGACGCGCGGCTTTCACGGCGTCTTCATCCACGCCTCACCTTCCGGCGTTGTCGGGCGGCTTTCGCTCGTGGTAGGTTTCCTGCCGGAATGCCACCACGCGTGATCACATGACCACTCCCGACGGCCGCCGTGTCGTCGTCATCGCCGGCTGCCGGACGCCGTTCTGCCGATCGGGCACCGCCCTGAAGGACGCGCGGGCCGTCGAGCTCGCCCGCTACGCGACCCGCGAGCTGCTGGAGCGCACCGACCTCGACCCGGCCGCCGTGGACGAGGTCGTATTCGGCCAGGTGGTGCCGTCGGCCCTCGCGCCCAACCTGGCCCGCGAGGTGAGTCTTCTGCCGCAGTTCCCCCGCGAGATCCCGGCGTTCAGCCTCAACCGCGCCTGCGCCTCCGCCAACCAGGCGATCACCGCAGCGCACGACCAGATCGCGCTGGGGCACGCGGAGGTGGTGATCGCCGGCGGAGCGGAGTCGCTGTCCGACATCCCGATCCTCGCCTCCCGGCGGCTCTCCGAGATCCTCGTGGACGCGAGCCGGGCGAAGACCCTGGGCGCGCGCCTGGCCGCGTTCGCCCGGATCCGGCCGCGCGACCTGGTGCCCGTCGCCCCCGCGATCGCCGAGCCCTCGACCGGGGAGTCGATGGGCCAGTCGGCCGAGAAGATGGCGAAGGAGAACGGCATCACGCGCGAGGCGCAGGACCGGTGGACGCTCGTGAGCCATCAGCGTGCGGCGCAGGGCACGGCGGACGGGCGCCTCACCGCCGAGATCGCGCCCTGGCTGCCCGACCGCCCGGGGGCGCCCGCGCTGACCGCCGACAACGGGATCCGGGCGGACACGTCGCTCGAGCAGATGGCCACGCTCAAGCCCGTGTTCGATCGCCGGTACGGGTCGGTGACCGCCGCCAACTCCTCGCCGCTCACCGATGGCGCGTCCGCCGTCCTGCTGATGAGCGAGGCCGCGGCCCGGACGCACGGGTACGAGCCCCTCGCCTGGATCCGCAGTTACGCCGTGGCCGCGGTGGATCCCGGGTGGCAGCTGCTCCAGGCGCCGATCAAGGCCGTGCCGCTTGCGCTCGAGCGCGCGGGCATCGACTGGCGCGACCTCGGCCTGATCGAGGTCCACGAAGCGTTCGCGTCGCAGGTACTCTCGAACTTCCAGGGGTGGGCGGCCCGCGGCTGGGAGATCGACGAAGCGATCATCAACGTCATGGGCGGGTCCATCGCGATCGGGCATCCGTTCGGCGCGACCGGCGGCCGCCTCGTGACCACCCTGGCGAACGAGATGAACCGCCGGGACGTGCGCTTCGGCCTGGTGTCGGTGTGCGCGCAGGGCGGCATGGCCTCGGCGATCGTGCTGGAGCGCCGCTCGTGACCGCGCCCGCCCTGACCTGGGAGATCCGCGACGGCATCGCCGTCGTCACGCTCGACCTGCCCGGTGCGCCCGTCAACACGATCTCGAGCTCGGTCAAGCAGGAGTTCATCGACTGCTTCCAGACCCTCGAACAGGACGCGCGCGTCCGCGCCGTGGCGTTCTTCTCGGGGAAGCCCGACAACTTCATCGCCGGTGCCGACATCGAGGAGTTCGTGCGGATCGGCTCGGCGGCCGAGGCCGAGCGGCTCGCGGCCGACGGACAGGAGATGCTCGACCGGGTCGCGCGGTTCCCCAAGCCCGTCGCCGTCGGGATCCATGGCGCCTGCGTCGGCGGCGGCTTCGAATTCGCCCTGGCGTGCCACTATCGGGTCGCCACCGACCACCCGAAGACGCAGATCGGCCTGCCCGAGATCCAGCTCGGCATTCTCCCGGGCGCCGGCGGCTGCCAGCGCCTGCCGCGGCTCGTCGGGGTGCGCGCCGCCCTCGACATGATCCTCGCCGGCAAGACCGAGCGCGCCCAGAAGGCATTCCGGCTCGGGATGGTGGACGAGCTGGTGCACCCCGCGCTGCTCCGCTCGGTCACGCTGGCCGCGGCGAAGCGCATGATGGACGGCTGGCGGCCCCGGCGCGCGGGGCCGCGCGGGCTCGCGGGCCTGCTGCTCGATCGGACCCCGCCGGGACGGGCGCTCGTGTTCCGCACCGCGCGCCGCCAGGTCCTGCGGCGCACCGGCGGCCACTACCCCGCACCGCTCCTCGCGATCGAGGCGGTGCGACACGGTCTTTCGGCCGGCGTGCGCGAGGGATTGAAGCGCGAGGCGCGACTGTTCGGGCAGCTGGCCGTCACGGACGTGTCCCGCAAGCTGGTCCAGCTCTTCTTCGCCACCACGGCCCTGAAGAAGGACCCCGGCGTCGAGGGTGCGCCGGCACCCGCGGAGGTGAAGCGGCTGGCGATCGTCGGCGCGGGGTTCATGGGCGCGGGGATCGGGGGCACCGCGGCGGCGCAGGCCGGCGTCGACGTCCGGATGAAGGACGCCGATCTGGCACGAGTCGCTGCCGGGCTCAAGGCCGCGCGCGAGATCCTCGACGACCGGCTCAAGCGCCGCCGCATCACCCGCTACGAGCACCAGCGGGTGGTGGCGCTGCTGTCGGGCTCCGACAGCTACGCCGGGTTCGGTCGCGCCGACCTCGTGATCGAGGCGGTGTTCGAGGACCTCGCCGTCAAGCAGAAGGTGCTGCGCGAGGTGGAGGCGCGGACGCCAGCCCACGCGATCTTCGCGTCGAACACCTCCACGATCCCGATCACCCGCATCGCGGAAGCCGCGGCCCGGCCCGACCGGGTGATCGGCATGCACTTCTTCTCGCCCGTCGCGAAGATGCCCCTGCTCGAGATCATCCCGGGCGCGCGCACCGCGCCGCAGGTGGTCGCCACCGCGGTCGCCTTCGGCCGCCGCATGGGGAAGACCGTGATCGTGGTGAAGGACGCGCCGGGGTTCTGGATCAACCGCATCCTCGGACCCTACGTGAACGAGGCCGCGCACCTGCTGCTCGAGGGGGCGCGCATCGAAGAGGTCGATCGCGTGATGGTGGAGTGGGGGTTCCCCGTCGGCCCGATCACGCTGCTCGACGAAGTCGGGCTCGACGTGGCGGAGAAGGCGGCCGGGGTGCTGCAGGCGGCGTTCGGGGAGCGATTGGCGCCGGCCCCCGCCCTGGCGGGCCTCGTCCAGTCCGGTCGGCTCGGCCGCAAGGCGGGCCGGGGGTTCTACCGGTACGAGCAGGGCCACAAGCGCGGCGTGGACGAATCGGTGTACGCGGTCCTGGGCCGCCAGCCGAACGGCGGCCAGCGACCGGGTGAGATCGTGCAGCGGCTGGTGCTGGCGATGCTGAATGAGGCGGCCCGGGCGGTCGGCGAAGGCGTCGTGCGCACGCCCCGCGACGGGGACATCGGCGCGCTGTTCGGCTTCGGATTCCCGCCGTTCCGCGGCGGGCCGCTGCGGCACGCGGACGATCTCGGCGCCGCCCGGCTGGTGGACGACCTGCAGCGCCTCTCGGACCAGCTCGGACCCCGGTTCGCGCCCTGCGAGATGCTGCGCGACCTGGCACGACGCGAGTCCCGCTTCTACCCCGCGTGAGTCCGATGCTCCGTGCCGGGCTGCTCTGGCTGAGCGACCAACCCCGGGTGTTCCGGTTCGTCCGTCACAACGGCGTCGCCAAGCGTTTCGCGGCGCGGTTCGTCGCGGGCGAGACGGTCGACTCGGCCGTGGGAGCACTGCGCGACCTGAACGCGGCCGGGATGTCGGCCACGCTCGATCTGCTCGGCGAGTCGGTGTCGCGCCCTGAGGAGGCGCGGCAGGCGCGCGACAGCTATCTCGACCTCCTCGATCGCGTCCGCGCCACGGGCGCCGACGCCAACGTCTCCGTGAAGCTGACGCAGATGGGGCTCGATTTCGACGAGTCGCTCTGTCTCACGAATGTCGAAGCGATCGTGGACCGCGCGCGGACGCACGGCAGTTTCGTCCGGGTGGACATGGAGAGCTCCGCGTACACCGAGCGGACGCTGCGGCTGTTCACCGACCGCCTGCTGCCCGCGTTCGGGCGCGACCACGTGGGCGTCGTCCTGCAGTCGTACCTGCGCCGCACCGCAGGCGACACGGAGGCGATGATCGCGCTCGGCGCCCGGGTGCGGTTGTGCAAGGGTGCCTACAAGGAGCCAGCGGACGTCGCGTTTCCCGAGAAGCGCGACGTAGACGCGAATTTCGTGGCGTGCCTCGAACGACTGCTGGCCAAGGGGCACTACCCGGGCATCGCGACGCACGACGAAGCGATCATCGCGCACGCGCGGGCGTACGCCCAGCGCAACGGCATCGCGCGCGACCGCTTCGAGTTCCAGATGCTGTATGGCGTGCGGCGCGACCTGCAGACCGCGCTGCGGCGCGACGGCTATCGTGTGCGCGTGTACGTGCCCTTCGGCACGCACTGGTACCCGTACCTGATGCGGCGCCTCGCCGAGCGGCCGGCCAACATGGCGTTCATCGTCGGCAACATCCTCAAGGAGTCGGTCCGACGGACCTGACCGCGGACGGCACGCTGGGCGGCTACCACCAGGTGCACGGGCGCCCGCCGGCGTTCGGCGGGACGGATGGCCGCTCCTACACGGCCTCCACCTTCGTGGACGAGCTGCCGGGCGCGGACGGGCGGCACGGTGCGGCCCTGCTCTTCGTGCGGTGGTCGGAGGCCGGCGAGCGCCCGGTCGGCCACGTGGAGACGGACTACCTCGCGTTCGGCGCCACACCGGACGAAGCGCTCGCGCCGCTGCTCGCCCTCACCCTGCACGAGGTCCGGGCCCATCTCGATGCCTGCCTCGCGCGGGCGCGGGACCGGGGGGGGCTCGAGCCGTGACGCCCACCACCGGGGTCGTCCTCGTTCGGAGCGGCGCGAAGTACCGCGTCCGCACGGACGACGGCGAGGTGATCGCGGTGTTGCGCGGGCGCGTGCGGCGGGCCGACGACGACCGGGTGGTCCCCGGCGACGTCGTGGATGTCGAGGTCCATGCCGACGGACCGGCCGCGATCACGGGGCAGCACCCGCGGCGGTCGGTGCTGGCGCGGCGGGCGGCGGGCGGGGACCGGCGCGCGCAGCCCATCGCCGCCAACGTGGACCAGGTGGTGGTGGTCGCGGCGACGCGTGATCCCGAGCCCAGCCCGCGGATGCTGGACCGGCTCTTCGTCATCGCCGAGGCGAACGGTCTCCCCGGCGTGCTGGTGGTGAACAAGACCGATCTCGACCGGACGGCGGCCGAGGGGCTGGCGCGGCGCTACGCCGCCGCCGCGTATCAGGTGCTCGCGACCTCGGTGCGGTCGGGGGAGGGACTGGCGGCGTTCCGGGACCTGCTGCGCGGCCGCGAATCGGTGCTGGCCGGACCGTCGGGGGTCGGGAAGTCGAGCCTGCTCAACGCGATCGAGCCCGGATTGGGGCGGCGGGTGGGGGAGATCAGCGAGAAATGGCGCACCGGCCGGCACACCACGAGCGCAGCGGAGCTGCTCCCCCTGGCGATCGGCGGGTTCGTGGTGGACACGCCCGGCATCCGGGAGGTCGGCACGTGGGGCCTCGACGCCGACGCCCTGGCCGCGTGCTTCCCCGAGTTCCGGCCCTATCTGGACGGTTGCCGGTTCGACGACTGCCGCCACCTGACCGAGCCGGGCTGCGCGGTGCGCGCCGCGGCCGCGGCCGGCCGGATCGATGCCGACCGGCTCGGGTCCTACGAGCGGCTGTACGCGGAGATCAACGTGCCTTCCTGGTCCAGCGGTCGGCGTCGCGCGAAGTGACCTTGGTCATCATCTGGTCGAACGCGCGATCGAGGTCGATCTTCTGGGAGTTGGCGAGGCAGATGACGACGAACAGGACGTCGGCGAGCTCCATGGCGATCGAGCCCTCGGCCTCGTCCGGACGCTTGGGCTTCTGCCCGAAGCGATGGTTGATCTCGCGGGCCACCTCGCCCACTTCCTCGGTGAGGCGGGCCAGGTTGGTGAGGGGGGAGAAGTACCCCTCCTCGTACTGCGCGATCCAGCGGTCGATGGTGTCCTGCGCTTCACGGAAGCTCACGCGAACCTCTAGCGGGATTGGATCACATGGCCACGCAGCCTGACCTCGTGGCGCCCTTTCGGGGCGAACGCTACCGCGCGACGGACCGGCTGCCGCGCCTGATCGCGCCGCCGTACGACGTGATCGCGGCCGAGCAGCGGGCCGGGTTCGCCGCCCGCGATGAGCACAATATCGTGCACGTGATGCTGCCGGAAGCGGCGGGCGGCGGCGACAAGTACCGCCACGCCGCCCAGCTGCTCGCCGCGTGGCGTGCGGGCAAGGTGCTGGTGCGCGACGCGGGGCCAGCCGTCTACGTCATGGCGCAGACGTTCACGCTCCCCACCGGGGAGCGCCGCACGCGCACCGGGATGTTCGCTGCCGTCGCCGCCGAAGGGTACGGCCCCCGGCGCGTCCGGCCGCACGAGCGGACCCACCGCGGACCGAAGGCGGACCGCCTCGCCCTGCTGCGGGCGACCCGGACCAATCTCGAGTCGATCTTCCTCATCGCGCCGGACCGGGACGGCGAGCTCGCGACGGCGCTGTCGACGATCACGGCCGCCCCGGCCGCGGTGACCGCCGAGCTGGACGGCGTGTCGATCCGCCTGTGGGTGGTGGGAGGGGACCCGTCCCCCCTCCCCCTTCCCCCGTCCCCGTTGTATATCGCCGACGGCCACCATCGCT
>DASPFU010000045.1:0-13691 GCA_035620935.1 Gemmatimonadales bacterium | reverse complement strand
ATACATATTGATACGCGACGGCGCGACCGCCGGTTTCACCCCACACCCAGCACGAAGGTGCCCACCATGACCTGCGCGTCGACCCGTCCCCGCCGTCACGTCATCCACCGTATCGCGCTCGTCGGCCTGCTCGGCGCCGCCCTGATGCCGCGCCCGGCCGCGGGGCAGATCCCCGGCGTACCGCGCCGGGTCCAGGACGCCGCCACCCGCGCCGCCCGCGTCGACACCCAGCCCAATCCCTGCGTGAAGACGGTCGTATTCGACAGCGTGGTGCTGGAACTGACCTCGCCGCGCCTGGGACAGGTGCTGAAGGGCCTGCGCGCGCGCCAACAGGTCCTGAACGGACGTCGCGGCGCGCCCAGCTGGAACGCGATGGTGACCCAGCGTGACGCCGCCGCCAACGCCGCGGCGGACCTCCTCGAGCGCAAGGGCCCGGAGATGGACGCCTACCGCGAGCGCCTCAACCGCATCACCCAGTGCCGCGATTCGGCGTTCAACGAGAGACGCCAGGCCAACCAGCAGGCCAGCATGCAGCGCGTGATGAGCGATCCGGACTTCATGCGGCAGACCGCCGAGCTGTCACAGCGCGTGGCGGAGGCGCAGCAGAAGGGCGATACCGCCGAGATGATGCGCCTCTCCCGGCAGGCCGCGGCCCTCCTCGAGGGCCCGACGCGCGAGGACACGCTCGCCGTGGACCGGCACTGCGGCCGCCTGCCGGCACCCCCGGCGTCGATCGCGCAGCTCGATTCGCTCCGGGCGCTCCAGGACAGCCTCAATGCCCAGCTACGGCGCCGCGAGCAGGAGGCCGACTCCGTCGCGATCGGGGCAAGCGGGCTGACGGCGCGGCAGATGGCGATGGGCCAGGAACGCGCGGAGATGTTCCTGGCGCAGGCGGCGGCGGAGGGTGCCCTGTGCGGGTTCAGCCCGGCGGAACGGGCCGCCCTCAAGGCCGAGCAGGCGGAGCTCGACGAGCTTCTGTGAAGCGTCTCGCGGCGGCGGCACTCGCGCTCGGCATCGGCGGATCGCCCGCGCCGCCGGCACTGCCGCCATCCGCGCTCGCGGTCTGGACCGGGAGCGCGTGGCGGGAGTGGTGGCGGTCGCCCGCGGCCCCGGTGCGGTGGGCCTCCGGGGACTCCGGGGTCGCCGCCGCGCTGCACTGGCGGCCCGCTGCCGACGGCGTCACGTGGGCGGAGCTGCGGCTCGCGGGCACCGGCGAAGCGTGGCGCACCCGCGTGATCGTCGCGCGCATCGATCCGCGGCGGGTGCGGCTGCGGCTCGACACCGCGTTCGCGCGCGGCGGCCGGCGCGCGGCGTGGTCCGTCGCCCGTGCCCGGCCCGAGGCGGTGTTCGCCGTCAATGCCGGTCAGTTCGTGCGCACCATGCCGTGGGGTTGGGTGGTGCTCGATGGCCGCCAGTTCCTGCCGCCCGGGACGGCCCCGCTGTCCACGGCGCTCGTGATCGACAGTGCCGGCGGCGTGCGCTGGATGGCGGGGGACGCGCTCGCGGACCCCGTCACGCGCCGCGGAGCCGTAGCCGCGTTCCAGTCGTACCCGACGCTCCTCGCGGCTGACGGCACCGTGCCGGATCCGCTGCGCGCGCCGGGCAGAGGCGTCGACCTGGCCCACCGGGACGCTCGCCTCGCCGTCGGCCAGACGCGCGACGGATTCCTGCTCGTCGCCCTCACCCGGTTCGACGGCGCGGGCACCGCATTCGACTTCGTCCCCTTCGGGCTCACCACGCCCGAGATGGCCGCCCTGATGGGCGCGCTCGGCGCGCGGCATGCCGTGATGCTGGACGGCGGGATCTCGAGCCAGATGCAGATCGGGACGGGGGCCGACGCGATGCGGTGGACCGGTCTCCGAACGGTGCCCCTCGCGCTCGTCGCCGTGCCGCGCTGAGCCGGCTCAGCCCCAGTACACCACGTAGCCCCGCTTCTCGAGCTCCATCGCCAGCGCCTGTTCCGCTTCCTCCGCCTCGCGCCTCGTGCCGAACGGGTTCCATGCGCCGTACAGGTCGGGCCGCAAGCGGACACCGTACTTGTAGACCTTGGTGTTGGCGAGACGGCCGCCACGCATGTGCTGAGCGAAGCGCTCCTCCGGCGTGCGGGCGGTCTGGCCGACGTACACGCACCCGCGAACCATCGTCCGCGCGAGCCGGGCCGGCACGGCTTCCCGGTGCAGCTCGATGACGTAGACGCTGTACGCCGGTCCCGCGCGCGGCTGGAGCCGTTTCGCCCGCCTTCCTGGACTCACGCGACCCCCCGGTGTCACACCGTTTCTTCATCTTGAAATGACGGTCTCTTGACGGACGCCCTCTCATATTGCGGCACATGGAGAGTTACCCGCTACTGGACGTGAAGCGGCATCTGGTGATCGTGGTGGGCGGACTGACGGTCCTGCTCGACACCGGCTCGCCCGCCAGCATCGGCCGGCGTGGGCTGCTCCGACTGGCCGGCCGGACCTGGGAACCGGCCTCGGACTCTCCCGTGCTGGCGCAGATCAGCGCCTGGCTGGGCCGGCAGGTGGACTGGCTCGTGGGCGTCGACATCCTGGCGACCATGCCCGTCCTGGTGGATGGACCCGGCCGGCGCGTCACGTTCGGCGCGAAGTCGAACGAGCGCGGCGGAGTGAAGCTGGCGCTCGAGTTGCGATACGCCGTTCCGGAGGTCACGATCCGGCACGGGGAGGCCGCCGCCGAGGCGTTCCTCGACACGGGCGCGCCGGTGTCGTATGCGGCACCGGGGGCGGTCCAGGGACGGCGGCCGGACTCGAGCGAGACCGATTTCTATCCCCTGGTCGGTCCGTTCACGACGCCGCTGTACCAGCTCGATGTCTCCGTCGGGGGCCGTTCGTTCAGCGGGCGGTTCGGGGTGCTGCCGGCACAGTTGGCGTCCGTGCTCCAGCTGATCGGCGAGCGCTGGATCCTGGGCAGCGACTACTTCTGGAATCGGCGGCTGCTGCTCGACCTCGGCGCGAAGCTGGCGTTCGACCTCACCTGACCGCGGACCCAGGGGGCGCCCGATTCACGGTTTCGAGGGCTGCTGCGATGACCGACGACACGCTGGCCGAGGTGCGCGCCAAGATCCAGGATGTGGACTGGATCCTCTCGTCGGGCCGGTTCCCGGCCGAGGGCATCCTGGACTTGAAGAGCGCGGTGGATGACCTGCGCAACCGGATCTGGGCGCTGGTGACGGCGGCCGCCGCCGAGGACCCGGCCCAGGTCCTCGCCCGCCTCCGGGCGCGCCGGGCGGCCGACATGCTGCGCGCCACGCTCCGGGACCTGCTCGCGGGCCACATCGGCTTGGAACGCGCGGAGATGCTGGCGTTGAGTGAAGCCAGCCGGGACCTGTCGGCGGAGACGAGCCGCCCACCGCAGGGGGCCGACTAGGCCCCGGCCGGGCGGGGCCGCACCGGGCTGCCGGTCGCGGCGATGCGGCGCGTGGCGGCCACGAGCTCCCGGGTGATCCCGGGCTCGTGCGAGGAATGGCCCGCGTCGGGCACGATCTCCCAGTCGAGCTCCGGCCAGGCGCGCCGCAGATCATCGAGATTGCGCACCGGACAGACGACGTCGTAGCGGCCGTGCACGGCGAACGCCGGAATGTGCCGAATGCGGCCGACCTGATCCAGCAGCAGCGTGTCGGGGGTGAAGGCGTTGTTGCGGAAATAATGCGCCTCGAGCCGCGCCAGGCTCCAGGCCATGGCGTCCTCGGCGAACATCCCCGCGAACTCGGGGTTCGGCAGGAGTGTGCAGCTCGCGCCTTCGTAGATACTCCAGGCGCGTGCCGCGGCCAGCGCCGCCTCGTGATCGTCGCCCGTGAGCCGGCGCCAGTACGCCTCCAGCAGGTCCCCCCGCTCCGCCTCCGGGATGTGCTCCGCGAAGGCCCGCCACAGCTCGGGATGCACCCAGCGCAGGTCGTAGAGCCACCATCGCAGCTCGGCCGCCCGCACGAGCCAGATCCCGCGCAGCACGAGACTGCGGACGCGGTCGGGGTGCCGCTCCGCGTAGTGCAGGGCGAGCGTGCTGCCCCACGATCCGCCGAAGACGTGCCACGTATCGATGCCGAGCTCGCGGCGCAGCCGCTCGATGTCGTGGACGAGGTGGTCCGGGGTGTTGTGGTACAGCTCGCCCGGCGGCCGGGAGCGGCCGGCGCCACGCTGGTCGAAGAGCACGACGCGGAAGGCGACCGGATCGAAGAAGCGGCGATCGAACGGGGAGCACCCCGCGCCCGGTCCGCCGTGCAGGAACAGGAGGGGGATGCCGTGGGGGACGCCGCACTGCTCCCAGTAGAGATCATGCGGCGGGTCCACGGCGAGCCGGCCGAACGCGAAGGGCTCGAGTGGCGGATAGAAGTGCTCGTTCGCCATGCGGGACAATATGCACCCTGGCCCCGGTGGCGCGCGCCCCGTATCCTACAGGCCGCCGATCGGCGATCCGATGCCGCGCCCCTCCACGGTCCTTCCCCCGCTCGTGCCGCGCCGCGGCAACCGCTTCACGCGGTGGCTGGGACGCGGGCTCCTGCGGCTGCTGCGCTGGGAGTTCACCGGGGAGTTCCCCAACCTGCCGAAGATGGTGCTGATCGTCGCCCCGCATTCATCCAACTGGGACTTCCTCGTCGGCGTGGCGGTGATGTTCGCGCTCGGGTTCGACGCGAGTTTCATCGGGAAGAAGGAGCTGTTCCGTGGGCCGGTCGGCGTCCTGATGCGCTGGCTCGGGGGGATCCCCGTGGACCGCAGCAGCCCCAGGGGCCAGGTCGGACAGCTGCAGGACGCGCTCCGCCAGCGCGAGCGGGTGCTCCTCGCGATCACCCCGGAGGGAACGCGGAAGCCCGTGACCGAATGGAAGCGCGGGTTCTATCACATCGCGCACGCGGCCGGCATCCCGATCGCACCGGTGTACTTCGACAACGTGACCCGTCGGGTCGGGTTCTTCCCGGTGATGATGCCGACGGGCGACGCCGACCGCGAGATCGCGGCGCTGCGCGCCCGCTACGCCGGCCTGCTGCGGCGCGATCAGCTGCGGGCCCGCGGCGGATCGGCACCGTGATGCGCGCGCTCGGGCTCGCCGCCCTCGCGTCGCTCACCGCGGCGGCCGCCACCGCTCAGCGTCCCGCCGGCTGGGATACGTTCGTGCGCTCGTTCGACGCGTACGCGGCGGGCGACAGCGTGGTCGGCGCGAGCGTGCTCGTCGTCGAGCGCGGCCGGGTGATCGCGCGGCACGACCGGGGCTGGGCCGATCGCGAACGGCGCCAGCCGGCCGACAGCAATACGATCTACCACTGGGGATCGATCACCAAGACGCTCACCGCGGTGGCCGTGATGCAGCTGCGGGACCGCGGTCGGCTGTCGCTCGAGGAGCCGGTCACCCGCTACGTCCCCGAGCTGCGCGACGTGCACAACCCCTGGGGCTCGATGGACGAGGTGACCATCGGGATGCTGCTGTCGCACTCGGCCGGCTTCCAGGGCCCCACGTGGCCCTGGACCACGGGGGAGCCGTGGGAGCCCTTCGAGCCCACGCGCTGGGAGCAACTCGTCGCGATGCTGCCGTACCAGCGCCTGTGGTTCGCCCCCGGGTCGCGGTACGGGTACTCCAATCCGGCGTTCATCTACCTGGCCCGCGTGATCGAGCGGATCACGGGAGACGCGTGGCAGTCGTACGTGTACAAGGACCTCTTCGGCCCCCTCGGCCTTTCACGGAGCTACTTCGGGCGCACGCCCCATCATCTCGAGGCCGATCGGTCGAACAACTACGCCGTGGTCCGGGACTCGATGAGCGCCGAACGGGTAGTGGCCAACGGGCGGGAGTTCGATCCGGGCATCACCATCCCGAACGGCGGCTGGAACGCGCCGACGGACGACATCGCGCGGTGGTTCGCGTTCCTGGCGGGGGCGGCGCCCGCTGACAGCGCACTCGCCCGGCGGTACGAGGGGGTGCTCGCCCGACGATCGCTCCGCGAGATGTGGCAGGCGCGCTACCTCGCGACGGACCCGGTGGCGGGTGCCGCGGTAGCGCCCGATTCGGTGGGGTTGTCCGTCTTCGTCCTGTGGCGGCACGGCGTACGGTTCGTGGGTCACACGGGAAGCCAGGCGGGGTTCCGGGCGTTCGCCTATCTCAACCCGGCCACCAGGGCCATCGTGATCGCGGCGTTCAACACCCGCAACGACGCCCGGGAGGCCGAGAGCGCGGCGGGATTCCGCGAGATCCGCGACCGGGCGCTGGCGCTCATCGCACGCTAGCCAATCCGGCCTGTTTCTTGCTGGAACGAGCCTTGGGCAATACCGTTGGGATGGGCCGGCGCCGCGCCGGCTCACCGTTCACCCGCAAGCCGTCGAGGACCCCTGATGAAGCGCGCCGCCGCCCTGTTGCTCGCCGTTGCGTTCACCGCCTGCCAGGACCCCACCACCCCCGCCGGGCCGATCGACGCCGAGGTCCAGGCGCCGGTGACCGCCCAGGCGAGCGCCGACCGGGTGATGCCCGGACGGGTTCTGGTGAAGCTCGGGCCGGGGGTCCGCGCCGAGGATGTGATCCGTCCCCACGGCCTCGCGGTCGCGGGACGGGGTCATCGCGACGCATTCCTGATACTGCAGGGCGCTGCGGCCGGGAACGAGCGCGCGGTGGCCGCGCGACTCACCGCTGACCCCCGCGTCGTGTACGCCGAGCCCGACTATCTCCGGCAGACCACCGCCATCGATCCCCGGCTGTGGGCGTTCTACAATCCCGGCGGATTGACGGTGACGTTCACCAGCGGTCGCAACAAGGGCAAGCCGGTGACCAGCTTCGCGTCGGTCGCCGACGCCGACGAGGACAACATCCAGGGATATGCGTCGGGTGGTTCCGCCGTGGTCATCGGCTCCATCGACACCGGGGTGGACTTCGGCCACAGCGAGTTCTCGGGCGGGGTGCTGATCGCGGGACAGGACTGGTACAGCGGCGACGGCAATCCGGCCGACGAGAACGGCCACGGGACGCACACGACGGGCACGATGGCCGGTCACACGGTCGGCGTGGCGGGCGTGGCCGGTGCCGGCGCGAACGTCAGGGTCTACGTGCAGCGCGTCTGCGGCCCGCTCGGTTGCCCCAGCTCGGCGATCGCGAATGCCATCAACGCGGCGGCGGACTACCCCGGCATGGTGGCGATGAACCTCAGCCTGGGCGGCGGCTCGGAGTCGCAGGCCGAGAAGGATGCGATCGCGTACGCGGTGAACACCAGGGGCGTGCTCGTCATCGCATCCGCGGGCAACGACGGGACCGGCACGGTGAGCTGCCCCGCGTGCGACCCGCTCGCCATCTCGGTCGGCGCCACCAACTGGCAGGACGCCCTGACGTACTACACGAACTGGGGTCCCGGACTGGACATCACGGCGCCCGGTGGCCAGCTCTATTCGAACACAACGGAGGAAGGCGGTATCTACAGCGCGTATACGGGCGGGGGATACCGCTATCTCCAGGGCACCTCGATGGCCGCGCCGCAGGTCACCGGGACGGCGGGGATCGTGGCGTCCAAGGCGGGGCTGCGGGGCGCGGACCTGCGGACGCGCCTGCTGGGCTCGGCCGACGACAAGGGCGCTGGGGGATACGATCAGCAGTTCGGCAACGGCCGCCTCAACAGCTATCGTGCCGTCACCAACAGCGCCCTGAACGAAGGAGGCAGCGGCGGGGCACCCTCGGCCTCGTTCACGTACTCCTGCGCGAACTCGGCCACGTGCAGCTTCACGGCGAGCTCGTCCGGCCTCGACGGCCCGGCCTACGGCTGGACCTTCGGTGACGGCGACAGCGCGATCGGCAGCCCGGTGTCGCACACCTTCGCGGCCGGCTCCTGGCTGGTGACGCTCACGGCGACCGGCACCAACGGCAGCGCCACATCGCAACGGACCGTGAAGTGCGCGGTCAAGGGCCGTACGCTGCGCTGCAGCTGATTCCGTGAGCTGTAGGCTGTGGGCGTCACCGTACAGCCCACAGCCTACAGAAATCAGCCGTCAGTCGGTCCCCTGCACCGGGGCCCCCGGCTCCTCCTGGAGGATGATCAGGAACTTCGAGGGCCGCCAGAACTCCGCCGAGTTGCTGATGCGGAGGCTCTCGGCACCCTGCACGCGACCCCGCTCGTCGTGGGGCGTCGCGAGCAATGTGTAGTCGTGCCGCGACACGATGCGGTAGCGGCCCTGGGGTGAAGGCAGCGGGATCTCGTTCGTGGTCCGCCGGTCGATGGCGGCGAAGTACGCCTCGTCGAAGTCGCGGGCCGGCGTCACGGTCTCACCGGTGCGCCACAGCACGAACAGCACCCGGCTGCCGCCCTCCTCGGTGATCAGGCCCTTCCGTTTCAGCTCGTCCTTGGTGCCGATCACGTAGTACACCATCGTCTCGGCCGCCACGGTGTCCTTGAGGGCGACGTTCTCCGCGCCGAGCGCGAGGTTCTGCGTCTGCAGCGTGTCGAGCTGAGCCGTGAGCGACGCGACCATCAGCTTCTGCGATTCGATCACGTCCTGAAGGTTGGTGATCGTCGCCTCGAGAGTGTTGCGCAGGCTGTCCGACAGGCGGGAGAGCGACCGCACCCGCTGCTGGCTGCCGCGCAGGCGCTGCTCCGTGTCGCTCAGTCGCGTGACGATGTAGCGGACCTTCTGGACCATGGAATCGTGCTGGGCCGCGCGGGGTGACTCGCTCGTCACCCTCAGGTTCTCCACGCGGACGGTCGCGATCTCGGCGCTGACGTCACTCAGCACGCGCGCCTGCAGGGCCACCTCCTGGAGCAGGCTGTCCTTCTGCACACTGATCGAGTCGGCCGCCGCGAGCCGCGCACGAACGGCGGCGGACGGCTGGCACGCGCTGGCCGCGAGGATGACGGCTGGCAGGAGCGCGTACCACGGTGAAGGGTGGTGGTGCATGGGGTTGGTCCTCCCGGACGCTGAGGGAAAAGGAAAGGACGATCATACGATCGCCTTCCCGTTCGTGGCTGTTACTTCGGTCACAAGTTTTCGGTTCCTTGAAATGACTGACCCGCGATAATGTGATGTGACGCACGGATGCGGCGGTCGCACGTCGGGCGCGCACTCTGGCAAACCTGGGGTGTAGGAACCGACGACAGGAGGTGCGAACCATGCTGCACGTGACCCAGAAGGCCCTGTACATCGCGGTTCCGGTGGTGCTCGGTGTCGGTATCGGGTCCGCGGTGATCCTCGGCGCTCGCCCGGAGCGGCGCGAGGCGATCATCCCCGCGGGCACGACGCTCGTCGCCGCGCTCGAGCGGTCCATCTCGACCGAGCACGATCGCGTGGGTGACCCGGTCGTATTGCAGACAGTCCAGCCGGTGCGGCTTCCCGACGGGGGCGAGATCCCCGCGGGTGCCACGGTCCACGGCGAGGTGACCCACGCCCAGGGCGGCGGCCGCATCGCCGGCACGCCGGAGCTGACGCTGCGGTTCAACGCGCTGGTGATCGACGACGAGATCTATGCGCTGGCGAGCGACCCGTTCCGCGTCCGCGGCAAGAACGACGCCGCCGAGAGCGCCGCAACCATCGGCGGCGGCGCGGTGGCGGGCGGCCTCGTGGGCGGCCTGCTGGGTGGCCGGAAGGACGTGCTCAAGGGCGCGGTGGCGGGCGCCGTCATCGGCACCGGTGTCGCCGTGGCCACGAAGGGCGACCAGATCGTCCTGCCGAGGGGCGTGCAGCTGCGCATCCGGCTGTCCGCGCCGGTCACCGTGCAGTACCGGCCCGCCGCGGACGAGCAGGCCGGCTCCTGACGAGCGGTCGCTAGCCCGCCCGCTTCAGGAACCGCTCGGCGAGCTGCCGCAATCGCTCGTTCCCCTCCCGCACGGCGTCGGCGAGGATGCCCTCGACGTGCGGCCGCAGCCGCGGCTCGCCCCACGCGTACCCGGTCGCCCGCTCGGCGCCGTAGGAGTCGCCCACGTTGGCGCCGGCGAGCAGCGCCCAGGCGGCTGCCGCGTCGTAACCCGGATCGTCCCGCGGCGGCAGGTGGTAGCGGGGCTCGGGGCCCGACGCGTCTTCGTTCACGAATGCGCGGGACATGACCCCATCAATATGCCGCTGCGCCCGCCTAATGCACCCCCAGCCGCCGCAGCGCCTCCACCGACGACCGGAACTCCGGATCGAGTGCCACGGCGCGGCGGTAGGCCGCGATCGCCTCGTCGCGCCGCCCCGCCGCCAGCAGGGCCTCGCCAAGACTGTCCCAGGTGTTCGCCGATCGCGGGTACACGCGGGTGTTGATCGCGAACGCGGCGATGGCACGGTCGACCGCCCCCTCGGCCAGCAGCCGATAGCCGAGGCTGTTGATCTCCGCCTCGAAGCTGCGATAGCGGTTGAGCACCGCGTCCTGCGCCGTGCGGAGCGTGCGCTCGGCGCCGGCCGTGTCGCCCGCGATGACCGCCCGCTCGACCTGCTCGGCCACCGGCGGCGCCATCGCGGCGGCGAGGACGGCCGCGAGCGCCGGGTCTTCGCCGCTCCGATAGGCAGCAGACGTGAGCGGTGTGTACAGCACGGGGGCGACGAACGGCCGCTCGTCGAACGGGTTCGGCGCCTGATGGAACGCGCTCGAGATCTGGACGGTGAGCCGGCTGTTGGGCAGCGGGAGCGGACGATGGTCGCCGTACTGGGTCGGCCGCTGGCCCGTCGGCTCGCCCACCAGCGTGCCTTGCGTCCACCACTCGAGCTGGTTGGCGAACTGCTGACCCGCCGAGAACGTCCGGCGGCCGATGATCACATACAGCCGGTCGCGCCGGTCGAGCGCGGGCCGTCGCAGGATCTCCTGGATGGGGTAGCGATTGAGGAACCCGTTGCCGCCCAGGTTCTCGCGGATGTCGAGCACCAGCCGCTCGGGTGACACCGAATCGGCGAGGGCGAACACGGCGTCCCAGTGGGCGCGGTTGGTGTTCGAGCGCGGCGCCGGGGCGACCGCCCGCATGCTGACGTACAACGTGCGGCTGTCGGCCAACCAGGTCCACCAGAAGATCTCGTCGCGATGCTGCTCCCACAGGGGCGCCGCGCCCTGCCGCATCGAGATCCAGCGGCTCATGTCGACGGGGTCGGGCATGTGCCGCTGGAACCGCCCGGCCGGGGTGACCACCACGGTGGACCGGCGGCCATCGCGCTCGACCACGAGCGGCAGGCGCTGCACGTCCTCCGCCAGCCCGAGCCCGTCGAGCAGCTCCGGGATCATCAGGTTGAAGGGCCCCCACGCACGCACCCACTGCTCGTTCTCGTGTGACAGGATCGTGCCGGCGGCCGCGAGCGCGGAGTCCGCCGACACGCGGCCGATCCGCAGCACCCGGGCGCCGACCAGGTCGGCGTACGCCGAGTCGGCCCGGCGCACGAACAATCCGTCGTCGAAGGCGTACAGCTCGAGCGGGTAGTACCGCAGCCCCAGCACCAGATCCGGCTGTATCACCGTGTGCGCGTCACCGATCAGGGCCACGAGCCGGTAGAACTCCACCACGATCCCGTTGCGGGTGAGGCTCCCGAGCCGCTGGTCCACACTGCGGGTGGCGGAGTCCCACTGGGCCGCGGTGATCCTGAGGAAGGGCGCCGGGTGCCGGCGGGGCAGCTCGGTGGCGAGCAGCCGCAGGTCGGCACGCCAATCGGCGACGTCCGGCGCCGGGGCGGTCTGCGCGGCGAGGGCACCGCTCCACAACAGGGCGAGGCAGGCGGACGGTCGGGACATCGGGCCTTCTGGATGGGGGTCCCAAGGACCGACGCATGAGGCCCCCGCGGCGTTTCACGCGTCCTCGCCGGGCGGCGCCCCGGACGACATCTTATGGCGATGCCCCATCAGCACTTCCACGCGACCGGCCGGTGAGCGACCGACCTTCGTCCACCCGCCACCGCCTCACCCCGGTGGTGCCGTGGCCCTCCGTGGGCTCGCTCGACGCCCACATCCGCGCCGAGCAGGTGCGCCTCGTGTTCCAGCAGGCACCGGCGGCGCAGCTGTTGACCCTGGTCGCGGCCGCGCTGATCGCCTATGCCTTGTGGGACGTGGGCGATCGCGCCCGCCTCGGCGTCTGGTTCGCGGCCGTCACGGCCATCACGCTGGTCCGCCTCACACTGTCGCTGCAGTTCCACCGCCGCACCCCGGCTGCCGAGCACATGCCGTGGTGGGAGCAGGCGTTCATCGTGTCCCTCGCCGCGATCTGCCTCGCGTGGGGTGCGGGGGGGTGGTGGATCATGCCCCACGGTTCCCTGCTCCACCAGGCGCTGGTGTACTTCTTCCTGATGGGCATCGCCGGCGGCGCGGTCGCGACGTACGCCGCGCACGCCGTGGCCAGCGCGATGGCGATCTGCGCGCTGATGCTGCCCGCCACGGTGGGGTTCGCGCTCGAGAACGTGCTGGAGCTGCGCGTGCTCGCGCTGGGTGGCCTGCTCTACCTGTTCGCGGCCCTGCGCAGCACGCGCAACTTCGCGTACTTCCTGCATCAGACCTTCCAGCTGTCGCACGCGCTGCACCTGGCGTACGAGCGCGCCAAGGAGCAGTCCCGCACCGACGAGCTGACCGGCCTGGCCAACCGTCGCGCGTTCCTCGAGCAGGGCACGGCGGCGCTGGACCAGGCGCTGCGCTACGGCCGTCCGCTGTCGCTGGTGATGTGCGACATCGACCATTTCAAGCCGATCAACGACACCCACGGTCACGCCGCCGGGGACGCGGTCCTGCGAGCGGTGTCCGAGCGCCTGCGGCGCGCGGCCCGCGCGGCCGACATCTCCGGGCGCCTCGGCGGGGAGGAGTTCGCGCTGCTGCTGCCCGAGACGACCGCGGACGCCGCCGTGATCCTGGCCGAGCGGCTGCGCCGCGACGTCGGGGCGCAGGCCGTGCTCTATGACGGCGTGGTGCTGCGCTTCACCTGCAGCTTCGGCGTGGCACAGCACTCCCCGGCGATGGAACGCCTCGGCATGCTGCTCGGCGCCGCGGACAAGGCGCTCTACCGCGCCAAGTCCCTGGGCCGCGATCGAGTCGAGCAGCATGAATGAGCCGTCGCCCCCGCTCCCGTGTCAACGCCACCTGTTCGACATCCCCGAGGAGGTCGCCTACCTCAACTGCGCGTACATGTCGCCGCTGCCGCGGCGGGTGACCGAGGCGGGGCAGCGCGCGGTCGCTCGCAAGGCCAGGCCCTGGGCGATCACCCCGGCGGACTTCTTCTCGGAGGTCGAGCGGGCACGCCGCCTGTTCGCGACCCTGCTTGGAAGCGGCGTGGGCGAGGACGACGTCGCGATCGTGCCGTCGGTGAGCTACGGGATGGCCGTCGCCTGCGCCAACCTGCCGCTGGGCCGGGGCCGGACGGTGCTGCTGCTGGACGAGGAGTTCCCCTCGGTCATCCTGCCGTGGCGGGAGCGAGCCCGCGAGCTCGGTGCCACGGCGGTGCTGCTGCCCCGGCCGGCCGACGACGACTGGACCCGCGCGATCCTGGAGGCGATCGACGAGCGTACCGCGGTGGCGGCGCTCCCGGCCCTGCACTGGACCGACGGCGCGCTCATCGACCTGCCGCGCGTGGCGGCCCGGTTGCGCGAGGTCGGAGCGGCGCTGGTGGTGGACGCGACCCAGTCGCTCGGCGCCATGCCGTTCCCCATGGCCGCGGTGCGGCCGGACATGCTCGTCGCCGCGACCTACAAGTGGCTGCTCGGTCCCTATAGCCTGGGGTTCCTGTACGTCGCGCCGCGGTATCAGGACGGCCGACCCATCGAGTACAACTGGATCACCCG
>DASPFU010000044.1:0-2630 GCA_035620935.1 Gemmatimonadales bacterium | reverse complement strand
CTCACGGCTGGCGTCAGGCTCGCACGGGTTCGTGCGCCTTCAAGAAGCGCCGCGCGTGCTCGACAACCGTGTCGATGTGCTCCGGCGAGTCCTTCCATGGATAGATGGTCACCTCCGCGTTCGGTGCGAGGCTGGCCACCTCCATGGCGACCTTGTACGGGTGGGCGGGCACGTCGTCGGGCGCGATCAGCAGCGGCGTCTGGATGGAGCGCACGAACTCGCGCGACACGGTGAAGACGAAGTCGGCGCGGTCGGTGTACATGCTGGTGAGGAAGGCGTGGACCATGTCCATCGTGACGTCGGGGCGTCTGGCGCAGAGCTGCGGTCCCCAGCCCTTGATGTTGTTCTGGTAGAAGAGGTCGGGCATCTCCGGCCGGAATCCGCTGGGCTGCATCATCGCGGCCGCGACGACCCGCTCCGGCGCCCGCCGGATGAGGTTGTGGATCATCGGCCCGCCGATGCAGAAGCCCATGACCAGGAACTCCCGGATGCCGAGGTGGTCCATCAGCCCGAGCTGGTCGTCGGTGTAGGCGTCCCACGGACGATCGATCTCCAGCGGACCGGTGGACTGGCCGGGGTTGGCGTTGCGCAGGTCGGCGCAGACACAGCGGAAGTCGTCCTTGTACCGTTCCATCGGATCGAAGGGCGAGGCCGTCTGCCAGGACGACAGGGCCGAGTTGAGCCCGCCGCCCGGGATGAGCAGCAGCGGGAAGCCGGAGCCGACCTCCTCGTAGTGGATGCGGACCGGTCCTCTTTCGTAGAACGGCATGGCGATTCCCCTCCCTCGGCGAGTCGTGGTTTGAGCCGTGGCCCGTGGGCAGGCCGACAGTAGCCCACGGCCGGGGAATCGTCAACGCGGCATCACAGGCGTGCTGCTGCTACATGAAAATGTCCTGGGGTAACTGCTACGTGAGAGTGTCTTCCCCCCATGGAGACTTTCACGTTGAGCCGCAAGGAACTGCATCGCCCGGGGTTGCTGAAGGCTGCGCTCGGAGGGCGTCTCACGAATCGCCAGGTGGCAGGGGCGCTGGGCCTGACCGTCCGCCATGTCCGGCGCCTCAAGCGCCGGCTGGAAGCCGGCGGGGCGGCGGCGCTGGGCCACCGTAGCCGGGGGCGCCCGTCACCCCGCCGCCTGCTGCCCGCCCTGCGGGCGGAGGTGGTGCGCCTGATGACCACCGTCTACGCGGGCTTCAACGATACGCATCTGACCGAGAAGCTCCGCGAGGCGCACGGCCTGGCGCTCTCGCGGGAGTCCGTGCGCCGCCTGCGGTGTGCCCTGGGCCGGCCCGCCCGCCGCGCCCGCGCCGCGCCCCGCGGCCGCCGGCGCCGCATCCCGGAAGCCGCGCGCGGGGCCCTCGTGCAGATCGACGGCAGCCCGTTTGCCTGGCTCGAGGGGCGCGGGCCGGCGGGCATGCTGCTCGGCGCCGTCGACGATGCCACCAGCGAGATCCTCGCGCTGCACTTTCGCCCCACCGAGGATGTCCATGGCTACGCCACCCTCTTTCGCCAGCTGTTCACCCGCCACGGCCTGCCGCTGGCCGTCTACGGCGATCGCCTCAATCTCCTGGTCCGCAACGATCGGCACTGGTCGCTCGCCGAGCAACTTGCGGGGGCGCAGGGCCCGACCCATCTCGGCCGCATGCTCCAAGACCTGGGCATCGGCTACATTGCCGCTCACTCCCCGCAGGCCAAAGGCCGCATCGAACGGCTCTGGGCCACCCTGCAGGACCGCCTGGTCAGCGAGCTGCGCCTGCGCCGCATCGCCACCGTCGCGGCCGCCGAGGCGTACGTGCCGGCCTTCATCGCCGACTTCAATCGCCGCTTCGGCAAACCGCCCGCCGCGCCGACCGCCGTCTGGCGCCGCCCGCCGCGGACCCTGCCGCTGCTGCTCAGCTGTCGTTACTGGCGCGTCGTCGCGCGCGACAACACGGTCCGCCTCGGCCCCCGCTGGCTGCAACTGCCCCCGCGCCGGGCCCTGGCGGGCCGCGCGGTCGAGGTCCGGGAACTCCTCGACGGCACCCTCGTCGTGCTCCACGATGGCGCCGTGCTCGCCACGCAACCCGCGCCCGGCCCCGCGTTCATCCTCAAACCGCGCCAAGGGCCCGGCGTCGCCCCGCGCGCCGCGGTCCCCCGCCACGCGCCGCGGCCCCGGCCCGCGTCACCCCCGCGCCCCGGCAGCCGCCCCCGCGCCTCGCATCCCTGGCGTCACGCGATCGCGCTGGACATCCGTCGCCACCTCGCTAAGAAGGGGAGGACATTTTCACGTAGCAGTCAGGGAGGACATTCTCATTGACCAGCGACAGCCGAGGATCCACGCGGCCCGGGCGGCCCCGTCGACAAGGCGCGCCGGCGCGTGCCAAGATGCGCGACGGGAGGCGATCTCACATGAACGTCGGCTTCATCGGGCTGGGTCTCATGGGCGCGAGCATGGCGTCGAACCTCCAGGCGGCCGGGCACGCGCTCTGCGTGCACGACGTCCGGAAGGCGGCGGCCGCACCGCATCTGGCGGCCGGGGCGGTCTGGAAGGACACGCCGCGCGCGGTGGCCGAGGCGGCCGACGTGGTCTTCACGTCGCTGCCCGGTCCCCCCGAGGTCGAGCAGGTCGCGGCGGGGCCGGACGGCCTGCTGCA
>DASPFU010000043.1:0-9050 GCA_035620935.1 Gemmatimonadales bacterium | reverse complement strand
CGCGCGACCGGCGCTATCGTGCTTACTGGCCGCCGCCGAGCGTGAAGTTGATGCCGGCGCGGATCTGCAGGGCCGTGCCGCTCGACTCGGTCCCCGGCTGGGTCGTCCCGTCGAGCGATGCGTCGCCCAGAGACACCGTGTGGAACATCCCGTTGAGATCGATCGCCAGCGTCGGCGACATCGCGATCATCACGCCCACACCCCCGCCGAACGCGAACCCGCTCGCTTTCACACTGCCGAGGCCGGTGACGTCCGAGCTCGCCTGCGTCCAGCCGCCGCGCGCGCCGATGTAGGGAGTCATCTTGGCGCCACCGCCGAACATGTAGCGGCCCTCGGCCAGGGCGCCGATCAGGCTCACGTTGTCGCCACCGGCATCGTGGGTGCTCCACTGACCGCTGGCACCGAGCTTGATCGACTGGCCGACGGGGAACAGCACGTTGCCTTCAACCCCGAACCCAGCGTCCGTGCCCGAGAAATCGTCACCGCCGAGGCTGAGGTACTGGCCGCTCAGGCCGATGCCGATCTGCGCGGCGCTCGCCGAGGCGCCGATCAACGCCAGCGCGAACAACACCGCAACGAACTTGCGAACCATGGTGCCCCCTATTGTGAGGTCTCTTGGATCATGGTGAAACCGCTGCAATGAATCGAGCGCCCCGAACGGTGTCAATGGGCCCGTTCCGTTTTGCACCGGTGTTGCGTCCATGCCACAGAAAAAGAGGCGCCGGCCGGAATCGAACCGGCGAATGGAGGTTTTGCAGACCTCTGCCTTACCACTTGGCTACGGCGCCCTGGATCGGGGTAAGGTCGCATCGGGGCGACCGTACATCAACCCTCGCGCAGGCGTCAGCGCGGCAGGAAGCGCTTCGGGAACTTCGCCACCACGGTGTAGGCTGGATCCACGATGTTGGCCACGGTGCTCTCCCCCACCTGCCCCACCAGCGCATAGGCGTCCCACTTCCCGAACCCCCACTCCTCCATCAGCCACTCGATCAGCTCGACGTGCGCCAGGCGGAACGCGTCGATCAGCGGCCGGGCGCTCCCGGCCACCATCACATAGTCCGCGTCCTCGATCCGCGGCCAGTCGATCGTCCGGCCCCGGATGAGGTCGAGCTGCAGCACCACGTCCATCGACGTTTCCAGCCCGGTGCCAGCGACTTCGCCCTCGCCCTGCCGCGCATGGCCGTCGCCGAAGTAGAAATAGGCGCCGTCGTGGAAGATCGGCAGGTACACCGTGGCCCCTTCGCGTACTTCGGGCGCGTCCATGTTGCCGCCGAAGTCGCCGGGCCACAGGCCGCGGAACGCCTCGGCACCGCGGGGCGCCACCGCCACCCGCCCGAGCATCGGCCGCAGGTCCACGGTCACCGTGGCGAGACGGGAATCCGGCAGCGTCGTGGTGCCGGTCATGCGGTCGCGATCGAGCCGCCAGAGATAGCGGCGCGCCGGAATCGGGTCGTTGAGCAGCCGCACGCGGCTGTCGGTCGCGAGCCCGCCGAAGTCGTCGTACAGCTGCGCCGCGGCGAGATCGGTGTTCGGCCGGACCCGGAGGATCCGCACCACCAGGACGTCCTTCGTGGTGGCCCCTTCCACGTAGATCGGACCGACCTCGCCGGGGAATGCGCCGCCCTGCTCCGTGTAGTAGGGCCCGGGCATGGTGTTCGACACGATCACGGTGCCCGGCGTGACGCGGAGCACCGGCTCGCGGACGGCGAACGTGGGGTGGCCGACGGTGGGGGTGAACCGCACCGTGTCCTGCACCGCGACGAACAGAAGGAAGAGTGCGCTCATGCCTTCGCCACCTCGCTCATCAGGGCCAGGGCGTTGCCTTCGGAATCGTGGAAATCGGCGAGATAGAGATCGAAGGTAGCGAGTTTGGCCACCAGGTGGGGCGGCTGGCGGAACGTGACGCCGCGCCGGACGAGCGTGTCGTGGGCGGCCGCGATGTCGGACACCCGGTAGTAGATGATGGACGCGGGGTGATCGAACTCCGGCGCGTCCGGAATCCCCAGCATCAGGCGGACGCCACCGCAATCGAAGAACGCCATCCGGGGCACCTGGAACAGGAACGACAGACCGAGCGTGTCGCGGTAGAAGCGGACGGCGCGGTCGAGGTCGTGGGCGGTGACGTAGACCTGGCCGATGCGCTCGATGGCCGGTGGGGTGGCGGTCATGGGTCCTCGCTGGCGATAGTTAGCAGTGCTAAGTATATTGGAGGCCCATGACCCCGCGCGCAAGGGCCGTCGCCGACCGCCTGCACTCGGCTGCCATCCACCTGTTGCGCCGGGTCCGTCGCCACGACGCGGCGCTGGGGGTGGGCCCAGCCGCCCTTTCGGCGCTCTCGGTGCTGGTGTTCGGCGGGCCCCGGTCCCTCAGCCGCCTGGCGGCGGCCGAGCAGGTGCGCCTCCCCACGATGAGCCGGATCGTCGCGGGGCTCGAGCGGGCGGGCCTCGCCCGCCGGGAGCCCGACCCCACGGACCGCCGCGCGTTCGTGATCCACCCCACGCCCCGGGGGCGCGCCACCGTGCGGCGCGGGCGCCGGCGCCGGGTGGCCGCGCTCGCGGCGCTGCTCGCCCCCCTGGACCACCGGCGGCTCGCCGAGCTGGAGGGGGCCGCCGCGTGCGTTGAGGCCCTCCTGGAAGAAGGGAGGGACTAGTTGACTATATAGCTATATGGTCATATAGTTAGTGACGATGCGACCGTCCCGACCCGCCCGCGCCTGGCTCGTCGCCTGCCTCGGCCTCGCTGCCGCGCCCGCCGCCGCGCAGCAACTCACCCTCGCCGAGGCGCTGCGCCGCGCCGACGGCGGCGCCTACGCCAACCGCATCGCCGCCGGGCAGCACGCCGACCGCGCCGGCCAACGCCAGACGGCGCTGCGCGGCATCCTCCCGACCCTGCGCGCCGAGGGCGGCTTCGTCCGCACCACCGAGCCGCTGGGGGCGTTCGCGGCGACCCTGCGCCAGCGTGAGGTCTCGCTCGCGAGCTTCGACCCGGCCCGCCTGAACTACCCGCCGCCGACCGGCAACTGGGGCGCGGCCCTCGTCGCCGAAGTGCCGCTGGTCAACTTCGACGCCTGGGCGGGACGCCGCGCGGCGGACCATGGCGCCGCCGCCGGCGCGGCGGCGGGCGAGTGGACCCGTCTCGGTACCCGCACCGACGTGATCCGCGCGTATTACGGCGCCGTGCTCGCGACCGAGCGCGTCGCGACGCTGACCGCCGCCGCCACCGCCGCGCACGGCCACGTCCGCCAGGCCGAGGCGATGGTGCGAGAGGGCCTGGTGACCCGCTCGGACGCACTGCTCGCCGCCGTACGGGCCGGCGAGGTCGACGCGCAGCTGGCGGAGGCGCACGCGGACGCCCAGGACGCCCGGCGGCAACTGGCCGTCCTGCTGGGCGCGCCGGCGGAGACGGCCTTCGTGCTGCCCGCGAGCCTGCCGGCGGCCGATCGCATCCGCGCGCTCACGGCGTCCGATACCGCGGCCGCGGTCCTGGCCGCCCGCGCGGACGTCGATGCGGCCGAGCGCGGGCTCGCGGCCGCGCAGGCCGACGCCTTCCGCGCCAAGTCGGCCTACCTGCCGCGCGTGAACTCCTTCGCGCGCCTCGACTGGAACTCTCCGTCCGGCCTCTACGCGGGCGACGACAGCTGGACCGTGGGCCTGATGCTCTCGTGGACGCCGTTCGCCGGCGGCTCCGAGATCGGCGACATCCGGTCGGCCGGAGGACGCGAAGCGGCGGCGCGCGCCATGGCCGAGGCCGCGGCGGCACGCGCGGAACTCGAGCTGGCGCAGACCCGCGCGGCGGTCCAGGTGGCGCTCGCGCGCCTCGACATCGCGGAGCGCGGCGTCGCCCAATCGCGCGAGGCGCACCGCATCGTGACCCGCAAGTACGAGGGTGGCCTGGCCGGCGTGGTCGAGCTGCTCGACGCCGCCGCCACCGAGACCGCGAGCGCGCTCGGATTCGCGCACGCGCGCTTCGCCACTATTGCCGCCGCCGCCGCTCGCCGTCGGGCGACCGGCGGCGATCCGGGGACGCTCGCGACACTCGATGCGCCCGGCCCCGGAATCGACCCATGACCCCGAGGAAACGCTCGATGACGACATCCGCATCCGTGACACTGCTCGCCGCCGGGATCCTGCTCGCGGCGGCCTGCGGGTCCCCGGGCGTGGAGGTCCGCTCCGCCGCGGCGGAGCCCGCGGCCGGCACGACCTGGGTCGTCCCCGACACGACGATCGACGCGATGCTGGACGCCGCGGGGGCGGCGGAGCCGTACGCGCAGGCCACGCTCAGTACGAAGCTCATGGGCACGGTGGTCGCGGTGCTGGTGCGGGAAGGCGATCGCGTCGCTCCCCGTCAGCCGCTGGTGCGTCTCGATGCGCGCGACGTCGCCGCCCGGCGAACCCAGGTGGATGCCGTCGTCGCGGGAGCCGAAGCGGCCCACCGCGAGGCCGCCACCCACGCCGGCCGGATCCGCGCGCTGTACGCGGACAGCGCAGCGACCCGCGCCCAGTTGGATGCCGCCGAGACCGGCCTCGACCGTGCCGCAGCCGCCCTGCAGGCGGCACACGCCGGGGCCGCCGAGCTCGACGCCCTCGATGATTACACGCTGCTCCGGGCGCCTTTCGCGGGCGTCGTCACGCGGCGTTTCGTCGACCCCGGCGCCTTCGCCGCGCCGGGCACGCCGCTGGTCGCCGTGCAGGACGATTCCCGCCTGCGGGTGACCGTGATGGTGGCGCCGGATGCCGTGCGCGGCCTCGCCCGCGGCGCGGCAGTGACCGCGACGGTCGAGGGCCGTCCCGTTCCGGCCATCGTCGAGGGCGTCATCCCGGCGGCCGCCGGCAACCTCTACGCGGTGAACGCGGTGGTGGTCAACCGCGACGGGGCCCTGCTCGCCGGAAGCGCCGCCACCCTCGCCCTCCCGCAGGGGCGCCGGCCGGCGATCGTCGTACCGATCGCGGCGCTACGCCGCGAAGGCGACCTCGTCGGCGTCACGGTTCGCACCCCGGACGGCGACGACATCCGCTGGGTGCGCGTCGGCGCGCCGCTCGGCGACCTGATCGAGGTCGTCGCGGGCCTGCGCGCCGGCGAGCACGTGGTCGTCCCCCGCGCCGTGCCCGAGGATCGCTGATCGTGGGCATCTCGGGCGGCATCACGCAGGCGTTCCTCCGGTCGAAGCTCACGCCACTCGTCACCGCGGCGGCGCTGGCCGTGGGCCTGCTCGGCATCCTGGCCACGCCGCGCGAGGAGGAGCCGCAGATCTCGGTCCCGATGATCGACGTGCTGGCCGCGCTGCCGGGCGCGTCGCCCGCCGAGGCCGAGAACCTGCTGGTCCGCCCCATCGAGCGGCGCATGTGGGAGATCCCGGGCGTCGAATACGTCTATGCGACCGCGGGCGAGGGGTGGGCCCTGGTGACGGTCCGCTTCGCCGTGGGCGAGGACCAGGAGATCAGCGTCACCAAGGTCCACGCGAAACTGTTCGCCGCCATGGACGCGGCGCCCCCGGGGGCGCTGCCGCCGCTCGTCAAGCCGCACTCGATCGACGACGTGCCGGTGCTCACGCTCACCCTCCACGGCGGCGGCTATGGCTCCGACGAGCTGCGCCAGATCGCCACCCATCTGGAGGATGAGATCCGCACGGTCTCGGACGTGTCGGAGACGACCATCGTGGGCGGTCAGCCGAAGCGCATCCTCGTCACGATCGACCCCGCCCGGCTCGCCGCAAGCGGCGTGACCCCCGGCGAAGTGGCCGTCGCCCTCCGCGGCGCCAACGCCCGGCTGCAGGCCGGTGAGTTCGCCAGCGCGAACGCCGTCTATCGCGTGGACGTCGGCGCCCCGCTCGGCACCGCGGACGAGGTGGGCAGCGTCGTCGTCTCGGCGCGAGGGGGCCACCCCGTGTACCTCCGCAACGTGGCCGCAGTGCGTGAGGCCTTCGACGAGCGGAGCACCTACGTATCGCATGCCGCGGGCGAGGGCCCGAGCGAGAGCGCGGTCACGATCAGCGTGGCAAAACGGCGCGGCGCCAACGCCACGCGCGTGACGCACGCGGTCCTCGGCCGAGTGGACGCCGCGCGCGGGCGCCTGCTCCCCGCCGGCGTCGGCCTCGCAGTCACCCGGGACTACGGCGAGACCGCGGCCGAGAAGGCGAGCGAGCTCATTCTCCATCTGCTGATCGCCACGTTGTCGGTCACGGCGTTGATCTGGCTGTTCCTCGGCTGGCGGGAGGCCGTGGTCGTGCTCGTCGCGGTGCCCGTGACGCTCGCCCTCACCCTGTTCGTCTACTACGCCTTCGGCTACACCCTCAACCGGATCACGCTCTTCGCCCTGATCTTCTCGATCGGCATCCTGGTGGATGACGCCATCGTCGTGGTGGAGAACATCTACCGGCACCTGCAGATGGGCGATCGCGCGCCGGAGGTCGCGGCGGTCGAGGCGGTGGACGAGGTCGGGAACCCCACCATCCTCGCCACCTTCACCGTGATCGCGGCGATCCTCCCGATGGCGTTCGTGTCGGGCCTGATGGGACCATACATGCGTCCCATCCCCGTCGGCGCCTCGGTGGCGATGCTCGCGTCGCTCGCCGTCGCCTTCATCGTCACCCCGTACCTCGCCCTGCGGCTGCTGCGCGGTCACGTGGTGCCGACCGCCGCCCCGCACGACCGGGCGCACGAGCCCGAGGAGACGGGCCGGTTCGCAAGGATCTACCGCCGGATCATGACGCCCCTGATGGACGTGCCGCGGCGGCGGCGCCTGTTCTACCTGGCGGTCGGAGCACTGCTCCTCGGCTCGATGGCCCTGGTGCTCGTACGGGCCGTGTCGGTCAAGATGCTGCCGTTCGACAACAAGAGCGAGTTCCAGGTCGTCCTCGACCTCCCCGAGGGGACGACGCTCGAAACCACGCAGGCACTCGGCCACGCGGTGGCGGCGTACCTGCGCACCGTGTCCGAGGTCCGCAGCACCGAGGTGTACGCCGGCACCGCCGCGCCGTTCAACTTCAATGGACTGGTGCGGCACTACTTCATGCGCCGCGGGCCCAACGTCGCCGACGTGCAGGTCAATCTCCTCCCCAAAGGCGACCGCGGCCGGCAGAGCCACGTCATTGCCGTCGCCGTCCGGCCGGCGATCGACTCCATCGCCCGTACGTACGGCGCCTCGGCCAAGGTGGCCGAGATCCCGCCGGGACCGCCGGTCCTGTCGACCCTGGTCGCGGAGGTGTACGCCGCCGACGACTCCACCCGGCTCGAGACCGCCCGGCGGGTGAAGGAGATCTTCGAGACGACGCCGGGCGTCGTGGACGTCGACTGGACCGTCGAGGCCCCGCAGCCGAAGCGGACCTTCCGGGTGGACCGGGTACGGGCCGCCCAGGCTGGCGCCAGCGTCGAGCAGATCACGCAGACGCTCGCGCTCGCATTGGGTGGTGCGCCCGCCGGGAGCGCGAGCTCGCCCACCGCCCGCGAGCCCACCGCGATCGTACCCCGCCTCGCCCTGGCCGACCGCTCGACCGTCGAGGGACTGCTGGCACTGCCCGTGGCCACGGCGACGGGCCCCCAGCCCCTGGCGCGGTTCGTCACCGTCGAGCGGGGGACGCGTGAGAGCGTCCGCGTGCGGAAGAATCTGCGGCCCGTGATCTACGTGACGGGGGACGTGGCGGGATCCGTCGAGTCGCCGGTGTACGCGATCCTCGAGATGAACCGCCGCATCGACGACCTCCGCGTCGCCGGCGCGCGTATCGCGCGCTACAACGCCGTCCAGCCCGAACGGCTCGACGAGACGGCGGTCAAGTGGGACGGCGAGTGGCAGGTGACGATCGAGGTGTTCCGCGACCTCGGCCTCGCGTTCGCCGGGGTCCTGGTGCTGATCTACGTGCTCGTGGTGGGCTGGTTCCAGTCGTTCCGCATCCCGCTCGTCATCATGGCGCCGATCCCGCTCACGCTGATCGGCATCCTGCCGGGGCACGCCCTCTCGGGCGCGTTCTTCACGGCCACGTCGATGATCGGCATGATCGCGCTGGCGGGGATCATCGTCCGCAACTCGATCCTGCTGGTGGACTTCATCCAGCTAGCCGAGGCCCGCGGGCGCACCCTGCGCGAGGCCGTGCTCGAGGCCGGGGCGGTCCGGTTCCGGCCGATCGCGCTGACCGCGGCGGCCGTGGTGATCGGGGGACTGGTGATGGTGCTGGACCCGATCTTCCAGGGGCTCGCGGTCGCGCTGATGAGCGGCGCGGTCGTCGCCACCCTGCTCACGATGGTGGTCGTACCGCTGTTGTACTGGGAGCTGCGCCGCCGCGAGGCCCCCGCTGCGGTCGCGGCAGGGGAGGGCAAGCCATGAAGATGGTGTTGATCATCTACAGCGGACGGGATCCGCGGATCGTGACGGATCTCCTCGACCAGTACGGCGCGGGCGGGTACACCGCCCTCGAGCGCGGCCGAGGCGTGGGCACGACCGGGCGGCGCGAGGGCACCCGCGCGTGGCCCGGCGACGCGACGCTCGTGTTCAGCGTCGTGCCTCCCGAGCAGGCGGCCGACCTCGAAGCCGCGCTGCGCGCGGCGGCCGCCGGGCTGGCACCCGGCGAGCGGCTGCACGCCGCCGTCCTGCCGATCGAGACGTTCTTCTGACCGATATGACGAAAGGAACCCCCGATGTGCCGTGAATCGCTGATCCGCCGGGTCGCCGGCGTCTTCGTCCTCGCCTCGCTGGCCCTCGGGTGGTGGGTTCATCCGGCGTGGCTCCTGTTCACCGCCTTCGTCGGCTTCAACCTGTTCCAGTCGAGCCTGACGGGACTGTGTCCGCTCGAGCGGATGCTGGGGCGCGCCCGGATGTTCGGCTGCACGGCACACCCGAGTGCGGGCCCGGACCGGCCGGCGTGACGGCTACGAGTCGAGGAGGCGACGGCGCTGCCGCGTCTCGGCCGCGACCCGGCCGCACATGATGTCACACAGCCGCACCACGGCGGGGTCGGCGAGCCGGTAGCGCACGAACAGGCCCTCCCGGCGGCGCGCGACGAGGCCGAGGCGGTGCAGCATCTGCAGGTGCTTGGACAGGTTGGCCTGACGGAGTCCCGT
>DASPFU010000042.1:0-23355 GCA_035620935.1 Gemmatimonadales bacterium | reverse complement strand
GACCGACCTGGCGGAGCTGCGGCAGCGCGATCCCGAACTGCTGCTACTCGACGTGCGCGAGCCGTTCGAGTGGGAGATCGCGCGCATCGGCGGTGCCACGCACCTGCCGCTCGGCGAGCTGGCGGCGCGGCTCGACGAACTGGACGGCCACCGCGAGGTCGTCACGTACTGCCACCGCGGCGTGCGGTCGTTACGTGCGGCGGAGATCCTGCGGGCGGCCGGCTTCACCCGGGTGCGGAGTCTGCGGGGCGGGATCGACGCGTGGGCGCGCGAGGTGGAGCCGGGGATGGCGAGGTACTGATGGCACGGCGGCACGACGCCAAGACGCCACGTCGCCACGCTGTTCCGTGCCGTCGTGGCGTCGTGCCGCCGTGGCGTCTGTGGAAGGTGCCGAAGGTGGGACTCGAACCCACACGGGCTTGCGCCCACTGCGCCCTGAACGCAGCGCGTCTACCAATTCCACCACTTCGGCGGGTGTCGCGGAACGGAAGATAATAGACGGTGGTATAACCTCAAGTCAACTCTTGGCTTGACCCTCATGGGGGCCATTCCTATCTTGCGAGCGCGCCGTGGACAGAATCGTGATCGCCCGCAATCCCCGCGCCCGGCACGACTACCACCTCCTCGAGACCTGGGAGGCAGGGCTCGTGCTCACCGGGCCGGAGGTCAAGTCGCTGCGGGCCAAGAAGGCGAGCCTCGGCGAGGCCTACGCCCACGTCCGGGGCGGGGAGGTCTGGATCGAAGGCCTCACGATCTCCCCGTATGAGCACGGCTCCTACAACAACCCGCCGCCCGCCCGCTCGCGCAAGCTGCTGCTCCACCAGCGCCAGGTGAAGCAGCTGCTCGGCGCCACCACCCAGAAGGGGCTCACCGTCGTCCCGCTCGAGCTGTACTTCAACGAGCGCGGCCGGGCCAAGCTCGCCATCGCCCTGGTGCGGCCCAAGAAGCAGCACGACAAGCGCGACGACGTGCGGCGGCGCGATGCCGAGCGCGAGATGGCGCGGGTCGTGCGCCGGGGGTCCCGATGACGGTGCTGATCGCGGCGTGGATCGTGGCACGGGCGGTGGCGCCGCCGGCGGCGGTGATCATCGTGACGCCGCGCGGCGAGACGGCGGTGCCCGTCCTGGTGGAGCAGGGATTGCCCGTGCTCGCCGCCGCCCGGCTCGCGGGCCCGCTCGGTCTCGCGACGCGGGTCCAGGGGGCATCCCTCGTGGTGACCCTGGGCGGCCTCGAGTTCGCCCTCGAGCTGGGGTCGCCCTTCGCGCGGGCGTCGGGCGTGGTGTATTCGATGGTCGGGTCCCCCTACCGGGCGCGTGACACGCTGTTCCTGCCGCTCGCCTGGCTGGCCGACGCGGTGCCGCGGGCCGGGGCGGGGCGGTACCGCTGGATCGCGGGAGCGGCGCGGCTCGAAGTCACGGCCGCCGCCGATTCCGCGGCCGCGCGGGTGGCCGCGGGCGTCACCGCCCCGCCGGCGTCGGCGAACCCCAGCGCCCCGGCGGCCGAGCGGCCGGCCCATCCGGTGACCGGTCTGCGGGGCCGCTACGTGGTGGTGGTGGACCCGGGGCACGGCGGACGCGATCCCGGCAACCCGGGCCGCTACCTGCCCAAGGGCATGACGGAGAAGGACATCACCCTCGCGATCGGGCGGCAGCTGCGGGCCGAGCTGGTGCGGCTGGGAATGGAGGTGCGACTCACCCGCGCGCGGGACACGCTGATCGACCTGGGCGATCGCGGCGCCGCCTGTCGGGCCGCGTGTGATCTCTTCGTCAGCATTCACGTGAACGCCATGCCGCGCGGGCGCCGGCAGGCGGTCGCGAACGGCGTCGAGACCTACATCCTCAGTGAGGCGAAGACCGAGGACGAGGCGCGGGTCGCGGCGATGGAGAACGACGCCATCCGTTTCGAGACCGACGTCATGCTCGACGAGGGGGACATCGGGTTCATCCTGCGCGACCTGCAGCAGAACGAGTACTTGCGCGAGTCGGCCCGGGTCGCCGACCTGGTGCAGGGGGAGCTGGCGGGCGTGCATCCCGGTCACGACCGCGGCGTGCGGCAGGCGGGGTTCGTGGTGCTGAACACGGCGGGACGGCCGGCGATCCTGGTGGAGGCGGGCTTCGCGACCAACAAGCACGACGGGGCGTTCATCGGATCGGCGCTGGGTCAGCGCAAGATCGCGCGGGCGATCGCCGCGGGCATCGTCGCGTACTTCCAGGACTACGAGCGCAAGTCCGGGGCGGTGCAGGGGGCGACGCGGTGAAGTGGTGCGCGGTGCTGGCATGCGTGGTCCTGGCACCGGTGGTCTCGGGCTGCGTCTACTACAACCGCATGTGGTCCGCCGAGCGGCTCGCGCGCCAGGCGCGCCGGGCCGAGGCCCGGGGTGACGAAGGCGTGGCCCGGACGGCGTGGATGCAGGCGGCGGCCAAGGCGGAGTCGGTGCACGCGAAACACCCCGGCAGCAAATGGGCCGACGATGCGTGGGTCCTGCACGCGGAGGGGGCGGCGCGGGGCGCGTCGTGCGCCGCGGCGCGGCCGGTGATCGGGGAGGCGCTGGTGGAGGCGGTCGGGGACGACCTGCGCGAGCGCATGGCGCTGGTCGCGGCCGAGTGCGCGCTGGCCCTCGGCGCCCCCGCCGAAGCGGCCCGCCAGCTCCAGCCGGCGCTCGCGTCCAGCGACGGCGGACGACGGTCTCGGGGCGCGTACCTCGCCGGGCGCACCGCGCAGGCGCAGGGGGACGCGGCGGGCGCGATCGCCTGGTACGCGCGCTCGCGGGAGCGGGCCGCCGGTCCCGCCCGGGTGCACGCGCTGCTGCAGATCGGACAGGCCCCGGCCGCCGTCGCGCTCATGGACACGGTGGCGCGGGACCGGTTCGTCGAATCCGAGTGGAGCGCGATGCTCGCCGCGGTCGCGGCGCGGGCGGGGCCAACCGCAGCCGCGGAGGCGCTCGACCGGCTGCTGCGTCGGGCCCGCGTGCCGCCGGCCGAGCGCACCCGGCTCCTGCTGGCCGATGCGGACCGCCGGTACGCGGCGGGCGAGTTCGCGGCAGCCCGCGACCGCTACCTCGAGGCCAGCCAGGCGGGTGGCGAGCTGCCGGAGGCCCGCACCGCGCGCGTGCGGGCCGTTCGCGCAACGGGCGCGCTCGCCACGACGCCCGCCGACCTCGGCGCGGTGCGAGAGGACCTGGCGCGGGTGACGCGGACCGGCGATCGTGGCGCCGGGACCGAAGCGGCGGCGTTCGCCCGCCTGCTCCAGCGCGTCGCGCCGGCCGAGGCGAGCGAGGCCGCCGAGCTCCGCGGCGCCGAGCTGGCGCGCGACTCCCTGCGCGCGGCGGCGCTCGCCGGCGGACTGTTCGTGGCGTTCGCGGAACGGCATCCCGAGTCGCTGTTCGCGCCGAAAGCGCTGGTCGCCGCGCTGCCGCTCCTGCCCGAACGGCACGACTCGCTCCTCGATGTGCTCGACCGGGCGTACGGGTCCTCTCCGTACGTCGTCGCCCTCCGGGGCGAGATCAGCCCCGGCTACGCGGGGCTGGAGGACTCGCTGGCTCGCGCACTCGGCGTGGCCACGCGTACGGCGGCGCGGTCGGCGGGGCCGACCGGGCGCGCGCCGTTCGCCGGTCCGCGAGGGCCGTGGTGGGACGAGGTCTTCCCGGAGTCGGGGCGTCCCACCGTGCCCGGCGACAGCGCGAGCGCCCCCGTGGGTCCACCGGGACCGCGACCCCAGAACCGTCCGCCCGATCCCGGGCGACCCGCACCGCGTCCGACCCAGCGGCCCACCGAACGGCCGGCGGACTCGTGACCGCGTCCGGGATCCCCGTCCTGGGCACGACGTTCCAGAACCCCGTGCTGCTCGCCGCCGGTACCGCCGGATTCGGCCGGGAAGTCGCGGGCGTCATCGACCTCGAAGCGCTCGGCGGCCTCGTGACGAAGGCGGTCACGCCCGAGCCGCGTCGCGGGCATCCGGGACCGCGCGTCGCCGAGTTCCGGGGCGGGATGCTCAACGCCGTGGGGCTCGCCAACCCGGGCCTCGACCACGTCGCCGCTACCGACCTGCCGTGGCTCGCTCGTCTCGAACGGGCGCGCGTCATCGTCAACGTCGCCGGCCGGACGGTGGAGGACTACGCCCGCGTGGTGGAGCGGCTCACGCCCCTCGCCCTCGTGGTCGCGTTCGAGCTCAACGCCTCCTGTCCCAACACCAGCGCCGGCGGGATCGAGTTCGGGGCATCGGCGCCGGTGCTCGCCGAGCTGGTCCGGCGCTGCCGGGCGGTCACCGTCAAGCCCCTGGTGGCGAAGCTCTCGCCCGCGGTGCCCGATGTCGCCGCGCTGGCGCAGGCGGCGCGGGACGCCGGCGCCGACGCCGTGAGCCTGGTCAATACGATGCCCGGGGAGCTGTCGGGGACGCTCGGCAACGGGTTCGGCGGGATGAGCGGTCCCGCGTTGCTGCCGGTCGGTGTGCGGGCCACCCGGCTGGTGCGCGAGCGGGTCGACATCCCCGTCATCGGTGTGGGCGGGATCCGCACGGCGGCCGACGCGCGCGAGTACCTGCGGGCGGGCGCCACGCTGGTCGCGATCGGCACCGCGGCGCTCGCGGATCCGCGCGTCCCCGAGCGTGTCGCGTGGGGGCTGCGGCGTGGCTGAGGTCATCGTCGCACTCGACCTGCCCAGCGGTCGCGACGCGCTCGCCCTGGTGGACGGGCTGCCCGGGGTGCGGTGGGTGAAGATCGGTCCGGTCCTGTTCGTGCGGGAAGGCCCGCCCCTGGTGCGGGCCTGCCGCGACCGGGGGCTGCACGTCTTCCTCGATCTCAAGTGGCACGACATCCCGACCACCGTGGCTGGGGCCGTGACCGCCGCGCGCGACCTGGGCGTGGCGATGGCCACGGTCCACTGCCTCGGGGGCCCGCGCATGCTCGAGGCCGCGGTGCGGGCGGCCGGGGACCTCGCCCTGGTCGGGGTCACCGTGCTCACCTCGCACGACACCGCCGGGTTCGCCGAGGTGCTGGGCCGTGGTGTCCCGGACCTGGCGTTCGAGGCCGAGCGCCTGGCGCGGGGTGCGTTGCGGGCCGGACTGCGGGGCGTGGTGGCGTCGGGGCATGAACTGGCCCTGCTGCGCGAGGCGCTGGGCAGCGACCCGTGGCTCGTGGTGCCAGGCATCCGCTTGAGCGGCGACGCCGCCGGGGATCAGGCGCGGGTGACCGACCCCGAGGACGCCGTGCGCCTGGGGGCGAGCCACCTGGTCGTGGGCCGGTCGATCACGGCGGCGGAGCAGCCTGCCCGGGCGTGGCGACGCCTGCAAGAGGCTGTCACATGAGGACTTGGATCGTTCTGGCCGCCGCGGTGCTGGGGGCGGGCCCGGTTGGGGCGCAGGCCGGCACGCTCGAGGCCGCGGCGCGCGCGGCGCGGCAGGCGTGGCTGGCGCACGACGTGACCGCGCTGGTGGGGGGGTCCTCGGGCATCGTTCTGCAGATTGCCGGGGCGGCTCCTTCTTCGCCGGTGGGCCGCGCCCAGGCCGAGGAGCTGTTGCGGCGTTATCTCGCGACGGGGACGGAGGTGTCGGTGACCATCGTGACCGTCCGGGAGGTCGAGGCGGCGCGGGGGTTCGTGGAGTTGGAGCGGCGGTACGTGGTGCGGGGGACCACGGACCCGCGGCGCGAAACCGTGTTCCTCGGCTTTCGGCGGGCCGGGGAGCGCTGGGAGTTGAGCGAGGTGCGGAGCGGCGGGGTGTAAGGGGGTGAATCACCGGGTCTTGCGGCAACTCGAAGTGCCGTCTATAGTTCACGGCTCAACCGGAAAAATTATCCGCGAGGACCCGTGAAGGTACGGACCAGCGTTCGACCGATCTGCGAGCACTGCAAAGTGATCCGCCGCCGCGGGGTGGTGCGGGTCATCTGCACGCGCACGCCCAAGCACAAGCAGCGGCAGGGGTAACGGATGGCGCGTATTGCTGGCGTGGATCTGCCGCGCGAGAAGAAGATCGAGTACGCACTCCCTTACATCTTCGGCATCGGCCGCAACAACGCGCGGAAGATCCTCGCGGAGACGGGCGTGAGCCCGGACACGCGGGTGCGCGATCTGCGGGACGCCGAGGTGGCCCGGCTGCGTCAGGCGATCGAGCGGGACTATCGCGTCGAGGGCGCGCTGCGGACCGAGACGGCGATGAACATCAAGCGGTTGATGGACATCGGCACGTACCGTGGCGGGCGGCACAAGCGTGGCCTGCCGGTGCGCGGACAGCGCACGCACACCAACGCCCGCACCAAGAAGGGGCCGCGGCGGGCGATCGCGGGCAAGAAGAAGCCCTCACTCAAGAAATAGGCGCATGGCACAGGCGAAGAGCACCGGGGCGCGGCGCGCCAAGAAGGTGGTCGAGGCGGAGGGCGTCGCCCATATCACGGCGACGTTCAACAACACGCTGATCACCATCGCGGACCTGCAGGGGAACGCGATCTCGTGGGGGTCCGCCGGGAAGGCGGGCTTCAAGGGATCCAAGAAGTCGACGCCGTTCGCGGCGACGGTCGCCGCGGAGCAGGCGGCGCGCGAGGCGCTGGGACTCGGCGTGAAGCGCGTGCACGTCCGCGTGCAGGGGCCCGGCTCGGGTCGCGAGTCGGCGATCCAGGCGCTCGCCTCGGCGGGGCTGCAGATCCGTTCGATCCGTGACGTGACGCCGATCCCGCACAACGGCTGCCGGCCGCCCAAGCGGCGGAGGGTCTGAGGCATGTCGCGGTATACCGGCCCCGTGTGCAGGCTGTGCCGCCGGGAGGGCACCAAGCTCTTCCTCAAGGGGACGCGCTGCCTCACGGAGAAGTGCGCCATCGAGCGGCGCGGGTACGCCCCGGGTCAGCACGGGCAGTCCACGGGCCGCCGTCGCAAAGCGTCCGAGTACGCGCGGCAGCTGCGCGAGAAGCAGAAGGTGAAGCGGATCTACGGGCTGACCGAGCGCCAGTTCCGCAACGTGTTCGAGCGCGTGCTGCGCGAGCCGGGCGTCACCGGTGAGGCCCTGCTGGTCGCGCTCGAGAGCCGGCTCGACAACCTGGTGTACCGGATGGGCTTCGGGGCCTCGCGCCGCGACGCCCGCCAGCTGGTGCGGCACCGGCACATCCAGGTGAACGGCGAGACCGTGGACGTGCCGTCGTACCGTGTGCGCGTGGGCGACGAGGTCCGCGTCGCCGCGGTGAGTCGCGAGCTGCCACGGGTGCGGATGGCGCTGGAGCAGTTCGCGCGTACGCAGCCGCCGGCGTGGATCGCGGTGGATACCGAGAAGGCGACGGGACGCATGACCGAGCGGCCGACCCGCGAGGCGATCCCGATCGCAGCCCAGGAACAGCTGATCGTCGAGCTCTATTCCAAGTGATGACGACACTCGATTTGACGGGATTGGTCCACCCGCACGTGGTCGAGATGACCAAGCGGGAAGACAATCCGAACGCGGCCGAGTTCCGCCTCCAGCCACTGGAGCGCGGATACGGCTACACCCTCGGCAACTCGCTGCGGCGGCTGCTGCTCTCGTCCCTGCGGGGCGCGGCCGTCTGGGCCTTCCGCCTCGACGGCGTGATGCACGAGCACCAGACCATCCCGGGCGTGGTCGAGGACGTGCACCAGATCATCCAGCGCCTGAAGCAGCTCACGCTGGTGCTGGCGCCCGACGTGGACGAGGCGGTGTTGCGCATCCACCGCGACCGGGCCGGCCCGGTCTACGCCCGCGACATCGAGCCCCAGGGCGCGGTGACGATCGTGACGCCCGGCCACCTGCTGTTCACGGTCCAGGACGACCGCGAGATCGCGGGCGAGCTGTACGTGAACAAGGGCCGGGGGTACGTCGAGGCGGAGCAGCACCCGATGGACCGCTCGCTCCCGATCGACGTGGTGCGCATCGACTCCATCTACAACCCCGTCCGCCGGGCGAACTTCACGGTGGCGGAGACGCGCGTCGGGCAGCGCACCGACTACGACCGCCTCACGCTGAGCGTCGAGACCAACGGCACGCTGTCGCCCGAGGACGCGGTGGCGTACGCGGCCGCGCTGGCGCAGGAGCACTTCCGCTACTTCATCGATTTCGGCAAGGTGCCGGTGGTCGCGGCGGCGACGGGCGCGCCCGCGGCCGCGCCGGAGGATCGCCTCACCGAGGTGCTGTCCCGCTCGATCGACGACGTCGGGCTGTCGGTGCGGTCGGTGAATTCGCTCAAGAACTCGAACATCCGGACGCTCGCTGACCTGGTGCAGTACCGCGAGGAGGACCTGCTGCGGGTCAAGAACGTCGGCGAGAAGGCGCTGGGCGAGATCGCCGAACTGCTGCGGCGGCAGGGCCTGAATCTCGCGATGAAGCTCGAGGAGCAGGACGGCGAGTTCCGCGTGGTCGACGCCGGCACGCCCCCGGTGGCGCAGGTCCTGGCGGGCGGGGAGGAGTAGATGCGGCACCGCGCGAAAGGCCGGCAGCTCTCGCGGACGGCGAGCCACCGCAAGGCGCTGCTCGCCAACCTCGCGACCAGCCTCTTCCGCCACGAACGGGTCGTGACGACCGAGGCCAAGGCCAAGGAGCTGCGTCCCTACGCCGAGCGGCTGATCACGCTGGCGCGGCGCGGCGACCTGCACGCGCGGCGGCTGGTCGAGCGGCGCATCAAGGACAAGGACGTGACGCACCGGTTGTTCGTGGAGTTGGGCCGGCGGTTCGCCGCGCGCCCGGGAGGCTACACGCGGATCATCAAGCTGGGGCACCGTCCCGGCGACGGCGCCGACGTGGCCCGGATCGAGCTGCTGGGTGAGTGAGCGAGCGGCGGGGGTGAGGCAGCGGGCGGGGGACCCCCACGGGTCCCCCGTTTTTCTGTCAGGCCGCCTTCACCACGCGGTGCGACTTGAGGCACTGGGTGCACACGCGGATGCGGCGCGTGGCGCCGTTCACCACGGCGCGGACACGCTGCAGGTTGGGGATCCAGCGGCGCGGGGACTTGTTGTTGGCGTGGCTGACGTTGCGCCCGAAGGACGGCGCCTTGCCACAGATGTCGCACACTTTGGCCATTCGGACGTTCCGCGAGAGCGATGAGTCCACGACGCGCCCCCCGAGCCCGTGGCTCCCTGGGGGCAAAGCGGGCGAATACTACTCGGGGCCCGGCCAGGCGGCAACCCCGCCGCCGCACCGCCCTCATCACCGGCATCACCGGCCAGGACGGCTCCTACCTGGCCGAGTTGCTGCTGGACAAGGGCTACCACGTCGTGGGGATGGTGCGCCGCACCTCCCACGACTCGTATGAGCACATCGGCCACCTGCTCGATCGCGTGGAGATCGTGCCGGCGGACCTGCTCGACCAGCACTCCCTCACCGCCGTGGTCCAGCAGGCCCGGCCCGACGAGGTGTACAACCTCGCAGCGCAGAGCTTCGTGCCGACCTCGTGGACCCAGCCCGTGCTCACCGGGGAGTTCACCGCCCTGGGCGTGACGCGGCTGCTCGAGGCGGTGCGCCTCGCGCATCCCGCGGCGCGGTTCTACCAGGCCAGCTCGTCGGAGATGTTCGGCAAGGCGGTGGAGACCCCGCAACGCGAGTCGACCCCTTTCTACCCGCGGTCGCCGTACGGCGTGGCCAAGGTCTACGGCCACTGGATCACGGTGAACTACCGCGAGTCCTACGGCCTGTACGCGGTGAGCGGCATCCTCTTCAACCACGAATCGCCGCGGCGCGGGCTCGAGTTCGTGACGCGTCGCGTCTCGCACGGCGTCGCGCGCATCGCGCGGGGGCGCGCCAAGCGGCTGACGCTCGGCAACCTCGAAGCCCGGCGCGACTGGGGCTTCGCCGGCGATTACGTGGACGCGATGTGGCGCATGCTGCAGCAGACGGAGCCCGAAGACTACGTGATCGGCACCGGTGAGACGCACTCGGTGCGGGAGCTGTGCGAGGTCGCGTTCGGGCACGTCGGGCTCGACTGGCGCCGGCACGTGGAGGTGGATCCGGCGCTGGTACGCCCCGCCGAGGTGGACATCCTCCAGGCGGACCCGGCCCGGGCGCGGCGACGCCTGGGGTGGGAGCCGCGCATCGGTTTCGCGGAACTGGTGCGGATGATGGTGGACGCCGACCTGGCGCGGCTGGCGTGATGCAGGTCCTGGTGACCGGGGCCGACGGCTTCGTCGGGCGCGCCCTGGTGCGGCGGCTGCTCGACGACGGCCGTGAGGTCAGCGGCGCCGTGCGTCCCGGGGCCGTCCCCGGCGTCGCGGCGTTCACCGCCGAGGAGCGCGCGGCGGTCCGGTGGGTGCCCCTCGAGCTCGCCGATGCCCCGTCGGTGGCGACGTGCCTCGACCGCCCGCTCGACGCGGTGGTGCACCTGGCCGGCGTCGCCTCGGGCACCGACGCGCTGGCCGACGCCGGCTTCGCCTGGATGGTGAACGCGGCGGGGACGGCCCGGCTGGTGGACGCGCTCGCGCGCGCGCGGCGGCGCGATCACATCGACCCCCTCGTCCTCGTGATCTCGACCGCCGAGGTGTACGGGCGTGGTGCGCCGGTGCCCCGGCGCGAGAGCGACCCGGCGGCGCCGCTGTCGCCCTACGCGGCCAGCAAGCTGGGTGGCGAGGTGGCGGCGCTCGAGGCGTGGCGGCGCACCGGCCTGCGCGTCGTCGTGGTGCGTCCGTTCCCCCACACCGGACCGGGTCAGGACCCGCGCTTCGTGGTCCCGGCGTTCGCCGAGCGGCTCTCGTTCGCCAAACGGATCGGCGCCCCGGTGGTCAAGGTCGGCAACCTCGAGCCGGTGCGCGAGTTCCTCCACGTGCAGGACGTGGTGGATGCCTATGCCCGGCTGCTGACCAAGGGCCACGCGGGCGAGGTGTACAACGTCGCCTCGGGCGTCGGGATCAGCCTCGACGACCTGCTGTTCACCATGGCCCGGATGCTCGGGATCCGGCCGATCCCCGAGGCGGACCCGGACCTGATGCGGCCGGCGGACATCCCCTACCTGGTGGGCGACGCCGCGAAGCTGCGGACCACCACCGGGTGGGCGCCCCGCATCCCGCTGGAAGAGACCCTGCGCCAGGTGCTCGATGCCGCGGCGCGCTGACCTCCGCACGATCCTGCTGGTGGGGTCCGGGCCGATCGTCATCGGCCAGGGCGCGGAGTTCGACTATTCGGGCACCCAGGCCATCAAGGCCCTCAAGGAAGAGGGGTACACCGTCGTCCTGGTGAATTCGAACCCGGCGACGATCATGACCGACCCGGAGCTGGCCGACCGGACGTACATCGAGCCGGTGACGCCCGACTGGGTGCGTCGCGTGATCGAGCGAGAGCGGCCGGACGCGCTGCTGCCCACCATGGGCGGGCAGACGGCGCTCAACATCGCGATGGCACTGCACCGGGACGGATCCCTGGAGCGGCTGGGCGTCGAGCTCATCGGGGCGAACGCGCGGGCGATCCAGATGGCGGAGGACCGGGCGGAGTTCGCGGCCGCGATGCGGCGCATCGGTCTGGACACGCCGCTCGGCCGCACCGTGGGGACGGTGACGGAGGCGCTGGAGGCGGTGGGCGACAGCGGCTACCCGGCGATCATCCGGCCCTCGTTCACCCTCGGGGGGACCGGCGGGGGTGTCGCCTACAACCGGGCGGAGTTCGAGGAGATGGTGGACCGCGGGCTGGAGCTGTCGCCGCTCCACACGGTGCTGATCGAGCGCAGCGTGATCGGGTGGAAGGAGTTCGAGCTCGAGGTGATGCGCGACCGGCGCGACAACGTCGTGATCGTGTGCTCGATCGAGAACATGGACCCGATGGGCGTGCACACGGGCGACTCCATCACGGTGGCGCCGGCGATGACGCTCACCGACCGCGAGTACCAGCGGATGCGGGACGCGGCCATCGCCATCATCCGCGAGATCGGCGTGGAAGCCGGCGGCTGCAACATCCAGTTCGCGGTGAACCCGGCCGACGGCGAGATGCTGGTGATCGAGATGAACCCGCGGGTGTCGCGCTCGTCGGCGCTGGCGTCGAAGGCCACCGGGTTCCCCATCGCGCGGATCGGCACCAAACTCGCCGTGGGCTACACCCTGGACGAGCTGCCCAACGACATCACCCGGACGACGCCGGCGTCGTTCGAGCCGGTGCTCGACTACGTCGTGGTCAAGGTGCCGCGCTTCACCTTCGAGAAGTTCCCCCAGGCCGACGCGCGACTCACCACCCAGATGAAGTCGGTGGGCGAGGCGATGGCCATCGGGCGGACGTTCAAGGAGGCGTTCCAGAAGGGGTGGCGCGCGCTCGAGGCGGGGCGCGCCGGGTGGCAGGAAGGGGCGACGCTGGCGGACGACCGGCTCACCGGGGACGCGCCCGACGACCTGCGCGTGGCGCTGCGCACCGCCACGCCGGAGCGGGCGTTCCAGATCAAGCGCGCCCTCCAGAGCGGGATGCCGGTCGACGAGATCGCAGCCGCGTCGGGCATCGACCCCTGGTTCCTCCATCAGCTCGCCGAGCTGGTCGAGGCGGAGCGCTGGTTCGCCGGTCTCGCCGGGACCGACGCGGCCGCCCTGCGGCGCATGAAGCGCATGGGCTTCTCGGACCGCCAGCTCGCCGCCCTGCGCGGGTCCACCGAGGACGCCGTGCGCGAGCGGCGCTGGGCGCTGGGCGTGCACCCCGTGTACAAGACCGTCGACACGTGCGCCGGGGAGTTCCCGTCGTCGACGCCGTACCTCTACAGCTGCTACGACGACGAGAACGAGTCGGAGCTGTTCGGCGAGCGCGGCGTGGTCATCCTGGGCAGCGGGCCGAACCGCATCGGGCAGGGGGTCGAGTTCGACTACTGCTGCGTCCGCGCCGGGCTCGCCTTCCGGGACTTCGGGTGGAAGACGATCATGATCAACTCGAATCCCGAGACCGTCTCGACCGACTTCGATATCTCCGACAAGCTGTACTTCGAGCCGCTCACGTTCGAGGACGTGCTCGAGATCGTGCGGCTCGAGCGCCCCCGCGGGGTGGTGGTGCAGTTCGGCGGCCAGACGCCGCTGCAGCTCACCAAGCGGCTCGAGGCGGCGGGCGTACCGATCCTCGGAACCTCCCCGGACGCGGTCGACATCGCCGAGGACCGGGAGCGGTTCGAGGCGCTGGCCCGCCGGCTGGGCGTGCAGCAGCCCCCGAACGGCATCGCCCGCTCGGTCGACGAGGCCGTGGCGGTGGCCGGTCGCATCGGGTACCCGATCCTGGTGCGGCCGTCGTACGTGCTGGGCGGCCGCGCGATGGAGATCGTCTACGACGACGGGTCGCTGCGCGACTACTTCATCCGGGCCGCGCGCGTGTCTCCCGAGCACCCGGTGCTGATCGACCGCTTCCTGGAGGACGCGTTCGAAGCGGACGTGGACGCGATCGCCGACGGGCGGCGCTGCGTGGTGGGGGGCGTGATGCAGCACATCGAGGACGCGGGCGTGCATTCGGGCGACTCGGCCTGCGTGCTGCCGCCGTACCTCATCGGCGACCGGCAGGTGGCGGAGATGCGCCAGCATGCCATCGCCTTCGCCCAGGCGCTCGGGGTGGTGGGGCTGATCAACGTGCAGTTCGCCATCAAGGACGGGGTGGTGTACGTCCTCGAGGTCAACCCGCGCGGGTCGCGTACCATCCCCTTCGTCAGCAAGGCCACGGGGTACTCGCTCGCCCGCCTCGCGGCGGCGGTCATGACCGGCCGGACCCTGGACGAGCTGGGGGTGCCCGACGAGTTGCCCCTCCCGGCCGTGGCGGTGAAGGAGGCGGTCTTCCCCTTTACCAAGCTGCCCGGAACGGATACCCTCCTCGGCCCCGAGATGCGGTCCACGGGCGAGGTGATGGGGATCGCCGACAGCTTCGGGATGGCGTTCGCCAAGGCCCAGATCGCGGCCGACGGCAGCCTGCCCCTCGAGGGGGCGGTGTTCGTCACCGTGAACGACTCGGACAAGCCGACCGTGGTGCCGATCGTCCGGCGCTTCCACGAGCTCGGCTTCCGGATCCTGGCGTCGGAGGGGACGCAGAAGTACCTGCGCGCCCGCGGGATCCCCGCGGAGCGCGTGCGGAAGGTGCACGAGGGGCGCCCCAACGCGATCGATCTGATCGTGTCGGGCGAGATCCAGCTGCTGATCAACACCCCGCTCGGCAAGTTCACGCAGGCGGACGACTATGCGATCCGGCGGGCGGCGCTGATGCACCGGGTGCCGTACACCACCACGATGTCGGCGGCGAGCGCCGCCAGTGACGCCGTCATCGCCCTGCGGAGCCGGACGGGAAGCGTGAGGAGCCTCCAGGAATGGCACGAAAAGACGAACGAGCCCGTGGTCGCGCCGGGGCCGGCAAGCGAGCCGGCGCCGCGCGCAGCGTCAGCCGCGCGCGCGTAACGAAGCGCACCGCGGCGAAGGCGGCGCCCCGGCCCAAGGCCGGCGCCAAGGCGAAGCCCCCGGCCAAGGGGGCGGCGCCCGCCAAGGCGAAGGGCGCGCCGGCGCCGAAGCCCCCGGCCGGCCCGAAGCTCAAGCTGCGGGGCCGGGTGCTCGAGCACGAGCCGCTGTCGCGTCACACCACGTGGCGCATCGGCGGTCCGGCGCGCTACCTCGTCCAGCCCGCGGACGCGGAGGACGTGGTGAAGGCGCTGGCGTTCGCGCGCGAGGTCGGGATGCCGTGGGTGGTGCTCGGGCTCGGCTCGAACGTGCTCGTCCGGGACGGCGGGTTCCCGGGCGTGGTGATCCGCATGGGCAAGGGCCTCGACCGCTTCGAGATGAAGGGCGCGACGGCGATCGTCGGGGCCGGGCTGCCGACACCGCTGCTGGCGCGCCGCACGGCGGAGGCCGGGTTCGTCGGCGTGGAGCGCTTCATCGGGATCCCGGGCACGGTGGGGGGCGGCGTGTACATGAATGCCGGCTGCCACGGGGCCGAGTTCGCCGAGATCGTGACCGAGGTGACGGTGCTCGACGCGGCGGGCAAGACCAAGACGCTGACCCGCAAGCAGGTCCCGTTCGCCTACCGGGCGAGCAACCTCGGCAACGTCATCGTGCTCGAGGCCAAGCTGGGACTGGGCGAGGAGTCGCCCGCCAAGCTGAAGGAGATCCAGGGGCGGCTGCTGCGCTGGCGGAAGGCCGGCACGCCCTTCGAGCAGCCGTGCGCGGGCTCGACGTTCAAGAACCCGGGTGGACCGCGGTCGGCGGGGATGCTGATCGACGAATGCGGGCTGAAGGGACACCGGGAAGGGGGCGTGCTGGTCTCCCCCCAGCACGCGAACTACTTCGTGAACACCGGGACGGCGACGGCGAGCGACGTGCTGCGCCTGATCGACCACGTCCGCAAGACGGTGCGGAAGAAGACCGGCGTCGAGCTCGCCCTCGAGATCAAGGTGATCGGGGTCTGACGATGGCCGACTACTACGTGCATCCGTCGAGCTTCGTCGATGACGGGGCGGTGATCGGCGCAGGCACGAAGATCTGGCACTTCTCGCACGTGATGCCGGGGGCCGTGATCGGGCAGCGGTGCAACCTGGGCCAGAACGTCGTCGTGATGCCGGGCACGCGGCTCGGCGACAACGTGAAGGTCCAGAACAACGTCTCGATCTACGAGGGGGTCGAGCTCGAGAACGACGTGTTCTGCGGACCCTCGTGCGTGTTCACCAACGTGCTCAACCCGCGGAGCCACGTGTCGCGCAAGCACGCGTACCGCCGCACGCTGGTGAAGCGGGGGTCCTCGATCGGCGCGAACGCGACCATCGTGTGCGGCGTGACGCTCGGCGAGTTCGCCTTCATCGGCGCCGGCGCGGTGGTCACGTCGGACGTGCCGGCGTTCGCCCTGATGGTGGGCGTGCCGGCGCGCCGCGTCGGCTGGATGTGCCAGTGCGGCGAGCGGCTGGCCCTGGAGCGGGGCCGGGCCGCCTGCGCCGCGTGCGGCGCGGCCTACGAGGAAACGGGGGGCGTGCTGCGCCTGACGGCGGCGCCCCGCACGGCCTGACGGCCGGTCCCGGCATTCCCTGCGTCGATAGATCGGAGGAGTTCCCGTGAACGTCCCCCTGCTGGACCTGGTGGCGCAGTATCGCACGATCAAGGACGAGGTCCTGCCCGCGCTCCAGGAGGTCATCGAGTCCCAGCAGTTCATCATGGGGCCGGCCATCGCCGCCCTCGAGGCGGAGGTGGCCCGCCTGTCTCACGCGGCGCACGGCATCGGGTGCGCCAGCGGGACCGACGCGCTGCTGCTCCCGCTCCGGGCGCTCGGCCTGGCACCCGGCGACGAGGTGATCACCACCGCGTTCACCTTCTTCGCCACGGCGGGAACGATCCACAACGCGGGCGGCCGCCCCGTGTTCGTGGACATCGACCCCGCGACGTTCAACATCGACCCCGCCGTCGTGGGGGCGGCGATCGGCCCCCGCACCCGTGCGATCATGCCGGTGCACCTCTACGGTCAGATGGCGGCGATGGAGCGGCTGCGGGCGATCGCCGCGCCGCAGAACCTGCCGCTGATCGAGGACGCGTGCCAGGCGATCGGGGCGCGGCGCCGTATCGACGGGCAGTGGCGCTACGCCGGCGAAGTGGGCTGGGTCGGGGGGTTCTCGTTCTTCCCGAGCAAGAACCTGGGGGCGTGGGGCGACGGCGGGATGATGGTCACCAACGACGCCGTCACCGCGGAGCGCCTCCGCCGGCTGCGGCTCCACGGCGGCGCCAAGCAGTACCACCACGAGGAGGTGGGCACCAACTCGCGGCTCGACACGCTGCAGGCCGTGGTCCTGCTGCGCAAGCTGCCGCACCTCGCCGACTGGTCCGCCCGGCGCCGCGAGCACGCCGCGTACTACACGGCGGCGTTCGCCGACCTCGCGACGGTGCGGACGCCCGTGGTGGACGACGCCAACGAGCACATCTTCCACCAGTACACCCTGCGGGTCGAGCGGCGCGACGAGCTGGCCGCCCACCTCAAGGCCCAGGGGATCGGGCACGCCGTGTACTATCCCGTGCCGCTGCACCGGCAGGAGTGCTTCGCCCACCTGGGATACGCGCCCGGATCGTTGCCCGAGACCGAACGCGCGTGCCGCGAGGTGGTGTCGCTGCCGATCTACCCGGAGCTCACCCCGTCCCAGCTCGACCGGGTGATCGACGTCGTCCGCGCCTTCTACCGGTGAGCCGGCTGAACCTGGGGGTGATCGGGGCCGGGGCGTGGGGCAAGAACCACGTCCGGACCGCGGCCGCGCTGGCCGACGTCCAGCTCGCCGCCGTGTGCGACGCCGACCCGCGTACCCGTGAGCGGCTCGCCCGCCAGTATCCCGGGGCGCTCGTCACGGCGGACGTGGGGGCGTGCCTGGCGGCGGTGGACGCCGTGATCGTGGCCACCCCGGCGCGGACCCACGCCGAGATCGCCCGGCGGGCCATCGAGGCGGGCAAGCCGTGCCTGGTGGAGAAGCCCTTCGCCCTCGACGCAGCGGCCGCCGAGGGGGTGGCGCGTCTGGCGTCCGAGCGGGGGGTCCCCGTGCTGGCCGGGCACCTGCTGCTGTTCCACCCCGCGGTGGAGCGCCTGCGGCAGATGATCGACCAGGGTGAGCTGGGGCAGGTCTTCTATCTGTACAGCCTGCGGGTCAACCTGGGACAGGTCCGGGCCGACGAGAACGCGCTGTGGAGCTTCGGCCCCCACGACGTCTCGGTCGCGCTCTACCTGCTGGGCGAGGCCCCCACGCGGGTGGCCGCCCAGGGCCGGAGCTACATCCAGGCGGGGATCGAGGACGTCGTCTTTCTGAGCATGGAGTTTGCAAGCGGGGTGTTGGCTCACGTGCAGATGTCGTGGCTGGACCCTCACAAGGAGCGGCGGCTGACGGTCGTGGGGTCCCGCCGGATGGTCGAGTTCGACGACATGGAGCCACGGGAGAAGCTGCGCATCTACGACAAGGGGGTCGAGCGACCCCCCGAATACGGGTCCTACGGCGAGAGCCTCGCCATCCGGGAGGGTGACATTTTCATTCCCAAGATTGCCAACGTCGAGCCGTTGGCGGCCGAGCTGAACCACTTCGTCCGAGTGGCCCGCGGGGTCGAAGCGCCCCGCGCCACCGCCGGCGACGGTGTCCGTGTCGTGCGGGTCCTCGAGGCGGCCACCCGATCCCTGGCGCAGGGCGGGACGCCGGTGGTCCTGTGACCGCCCCCGCGAAGAACCCCGTTGCCGAGGCGCTGATCGCCAAGGGCCGGGACCGGTCGGCGTTGTGCGGCGTGGTGGGCCTGGGGTACGTCGGGCTGCCACTGGTGGTCGAGTTCGTGCGCGCGGGCTACCGTGTGCTCGGGTTCGACGTGGTCCAGAAGGTGGTCGACGGCCTCAACGCCGGTCGCTCGCACATCCAGGACGTGGCGTCGGAAGACGTGGCGCGGGCGGTGCGCGAGGGCCGGTTCGAGGCGACGACGGACCTGTCGCGGCTGCGCGAGCCGGACCTGATCTCGATCTGCGTCCCGACGCCGCTGTCGAAGACCAAGGACCCCGACGTCAGCTACGTGCTGGCGGCGACCGAGTCGGTGAAGCGGACGCTGCGGCGGGGGCAGGCGGTGGTCCTCGAGTCCACCACCTACCCGGGCACGACGCGCGAGCTGATGCTCCCCGCGCTCGAGAGCACCGGGCTCAAGGTCGGCGAGGACTTCTTCCTGGCGTTCTCGCCCGAGCGGGTGGACCCGGGCAACCCGACGTGGCACACCCGGAACACCCCGAAAGTGATCGGCGGGATCACGCCGGCGTGCTTCGAGACGGTGCGGGCGATCTACGAGCCGGCGATCGAGACGCTGGTCGGCGTGTCGTCGACCGAGGCGGCGGAGCTGGTGAAGATCCTCGAGAACACGTTTCGCAGCGTGAACATCGGGCTGGTGAACGAGATGGCGATCGTGTGCGACAAGCTCGGCGTGGACGTCTGGGAAGTGATCGACGCCGCGGCGACCAAGCCCTTCGGCTTCATGAAGTTCACTCCGGGGCCGGGGCTGGGAGGGCACTGCATCCCGATCGATCCGCACTACCTCGCGTGGAAGATGCGGGCGCTGAACTACAAGACACGGTTCATCGAGATCGCGGGCGAGGTCAACGCGGAGATGCCCGAGTTCTGGGTCGGCAAGGTGGTGGACCGGCTCAATGACCGCGGCAAGGCGGTGCGTGGCAGCCGCGTCCTGGTGCTGGGCGTGGCGTACAAGAAGGACATCGATGACATCCGCGAGAGCCCGGCGATCGACGTGATCCGCCTGCTCGATCGCCGCGGCGCCGTGGTCACCTTCCACGACCCGCACGTCCCGGTGCTGCGGGAGGACGGCATGGAGCTGAAGTCGGTGCCGCTCAACCCTGAGACCCTGGCGCAGAGCGACTGCGTGATCATCGTCACCGACCACGCCGGCGTGGACTACGACATGGTGGCGCGACACGCGCCGATCGTGGTGGACTCGCGGCATGTCCTGCGGAGGAACCGGTCATGAACGTCGCCGTCGTGGGGACGGGGTACGTCGGCCTCGTCGTGGGCGCCTGTCTCGCGGAGACCGGCAACACCGTGACGTGCGCCGACGTGGACGCGCGCAAGATCGAGGGTCTCACGCAGAACCGGCTGCCGATCTACGAGCCGGGGCTCGAGCCCCTCGTGGTCCGCAATCAGCAGGAAGGGCGGCTCAGGTTCAGCACTGACGTCGGGGCTGCCGTCGAGGCGAGCGAGGTGGTGTTCATCGCGGTCGGCACGCCGCCCGGCGAGGACGGCTCCGCGGACCTGCAGCACGTGCTGGCCGTGGCCGCGACGATCGGCCAGCACATGAACGCGCCGAAGGTCGTCGTCACCAAGAGCACGGTGCCGGTCGGCACCGCGGCCAAGGTCCGGGCCGAGATCGCGCGGCACACCGGGGTGCCCTACCACGTGTGCTCCAACCCGGAGTTCCTCAAGGAAGGTGCCGCCGTCGAGGACTTCATGAAGCCGGACCGGGTGATCATCGGCACCGACTCGGCGGAAGGCCGGCGGGCACTCGAGGACCTGTACGCCCCGTTCGTCCGGACCGGCAATCCGCTGATCGTGATGGACATCCCGTCCGCGGAGATGACCAAGTACGCGGCGAACGCGATGCTCGCGACACGCATCTCGTTCATGAATCAGGTCGCCGTGCTGTGCGAGGCGGTGGGCGCGGACGTCGGGTCCGTGCGGCACGGCATCGGCGCGGACCGGCGCATCGGCTCCGCCTTCCTGTTCCCGGGCCCGGGGTACGGCGGCTCGTGTTTCCCGAAGGACGTGAAGGCGCTGATCCGCACCGCGTCCGACGCCGGGGTGCCGATCGACATCCTCGAGGCGGTGGAAGAGGCGAACGAGCGGCAGAAGCGGCTGCTCGCGGCGAAGCTGCGGTCGCACCTGGGCGACCTGCGGGGGCGGGCGATCGCCGTCTGGGGCCTCGCGTTCAAGGCGGGCACCGACGACGTGCGGGAGAGCCCGGGGATCGTGCTGGTCAACGAGCTGCTGGCGGCGGGCGCCGAGGTGCGCGCGCACGATCCGGCGGCGCGCGAGACGGCCCGGCGCGAGCTCGGTGACCGGGTGCGGTACGTCGAGCACGCCTACGATGCGCTGGACGGCGCCGACGCGCTGGCGGTGGTCACCGAGTGGCTGGAGTACCGCAACCCGGACTTCGCCCGGATCAGGACGCTGCTGCGCCGGCCGCTGATCGTCGACGGCCGCAACCTGTACGATCCCGCGCGGCTCGCAACGCAGGGGTTCACCTACGACAGCGTGGGGCGCGCGGTCGTTCGCGGATGAGGATCCTGATCACCGGCGCGGCGGGCTTTCTCGGGTCCCACCTCACCGACCGCTTCCTCGCCGAGGGACACCACGTGATCGGGATGGACAACCTGATCACGGGCAACCTCAAGAACGTGGAGCACCTCGCCGGCGAGGCGCGGTGGCAGTTCGTGCGCCACGACGTCACCCGGTTCATCGCGGTGGACGGCCCGCTGGACGGCGTGCTGCATTTAGCCAGCCCGGCGAGTCCCATCGACTACCTCGAGCTCCCGATCCAGACGCTCAAGGTCGGCTCGCTCGGGACCCACAATGCGCTGGGCCTGGCCCTGGCGAAGGGCGCGCGGTTCCTGCTGGCGTCCACCTCCGAGGTGTACGGCGACCCGCTCGAGCACCCGCAGGCCGAGGGGTACTGGGGCAACGTGAACCCGGTGGGTCCGCGGGGCGTCTACGACGAGGCCAAGCGCTTCGGCGAGGCGATGACGATGGCGTACCACCGCTACCACGGCGTCGACACCCGCATCGTCCGCATCTTCAACACGTACGGACCGCGGATGCGCCCGCGCGACGGGCGCGTCGTCTCGAACTTCATCGTGCAGGCGCTGCAGGGCGAGCCACTCACCGTGTACGGCGACGGCCGGCAGACGCGGTCGTTCTGTTACGTGGACGATCTCGTCGAGGGGATCTACCGCCTGTTCCTGCGCGGCACCGCCGACCCGGTCAACCTCGGGAACCCCGACGAGTTCACCGTGCTGCAGCTCGCGGAGCTGGTGCTGAAGCTCACCGGCGCGCCCGGGCCGATCGAGCGGAAGCCGCTCCCGGTGGACGACCCGCGGGTGCGGCAGCCGGACATCGGCCTCGCCGGGCGCACGCTCGACTGGGCGCCCACGGTCCGGCTGGAGGACGGCCTGCGGCGGACCATCACCTTCTTCCGGGAGCGTCTGGGGGCATGAGCGAGCGGATCGTCGTGACGGGCGCCGCGGGGTTCATCGGCTCGCACCTGTGCGAGCGGCTGACCGCGGCGGGGCATGCGGTGGTGGGGTTCGACAACTTCGATCCGTTCTACCCGCGCGCCGTGAAGGAGCGCAACCTCGCGGCGCTGGGCCGCGAGCCCCGGTTCCGCATGGTCGAGGGGGACGTGGTGCGCGACGCGCTGCCGCTGGACGGCGCGGCGGCGATCGTCCATCTGGCCGCGCGCCCCGGCGTCCGGCCGTCCCTCGAGGATCCGGCGGGGTACTGCGAGGCCAACGTGACGGGGGCCGCCCGGGTCTTCGACCAGGCGCGACGGGCGGGCATCGGGCGGGTGGTGTTCGGGTCGTCGTCGTCGGTGTACGGGACGAGCACGCCGGCGCCGTTCGCCGAGGACGCCGTGGCGGCGAGCCCCATCTCGCCGTACGCGGCCACCAAGCGGGCCGGGGAGCTGCTCGCCCACGCGTTCGCGCACCTCTACGGCACGCGCATCGCGTGCCTGCGGTTCTTCACCGTGTACGGGCCCCGGCAGCGGCCCGACCTCGCGATCCACCGGATGACCGCCCTCGCGCGGCGCGGCGAGCCGGTGCGGATGTTCGGCGACGGTTCGAGCGAGCGGGACTACACGTATATTTCCGACTGCGTGGACGGCATCGTGGCGGCGCTCGCCTGGACCGCGGCGGGCGGCGGCGCGGCGCGAGCCTTCAACATCGGCGGCGGCAGCCGGGTGCGGCTCGACCGGCTGATCGCGCTGATCGGGCAGACCCTCGGGCGCCCGGTGACCCTGGAGCACCACCCGGACCAGCCCGGGGACGTGCCGCTCACCGCCGCCGACCTGCGACGCTCCGGGGCCGAGCTGGGATACCGGCCGGCGGTCAGCATCGAGGAAGGGCTGCGGCGGTTCGTGGACTGGTACGAGGAGGCGCATGGACGTCAGTCCTGAGCATCTGGTGACGCAGGCCCGCGAGCGGTTCCAGCTGCGGGACTACCACGGCGCCATCCTGCTGCTCGCGGACGTGGTGGAGACCGGGCGGGCCTTCGCCGACGCGCACCACCTGCTCGGGGTGTCGTACAGCCTCGTCGGACAGCCCGAGGCGGGCCTCGCCCAGCTGGACCGGGCGCTCGCCCTGAACCCCAACTACGTCGAGGCCCTGGTGCACCGCGCCATCGTGCTCAACGAGCTGGGGCGGGGCGAGGAGGCACAGGAAACCCTGCGCCGGGCGACCGCGGTGTCGTCGGAGATGCGCCAGGGGCTGCCCGGCCACGTGGCCGCCCGGCTGGCCAACCAGCACGCCGCCCTCGGCGACGCCTACGCCGAGGCGGGCGGCTGGCGCGAGGCGATCGAGCAGTACCACGCCGCCCTCGGGCTGGGACCCAATTTCCACGACCTGCGGTACAAGCTGGGGCGGTATCTCCTGCAGGCGGGTCGGGCGCTCGAGGCGCGCGAGCAATTCGAGGTGATCGTGCGGGCGCGGCCCAACTTCCTCGATGCGGCGGCGATGCTCGGGCTGGCCTGCTACGTGTCCGGGGACGGGCTCGAGGCGCGGCGGGTCTGGGAGGCGCTGCGCCTGCGTCGTCCGGACGATCCCCGGGTCGAGGCCTACCTCGCGATGCTGGAGCGGAACGACCAGCCGCCCCGCGCCGCGGAGCCGCCGCGGCAGCCGTGAGACCACTCATCGCCGCGCTCGCCATCGGTGTCACCGTGGCGGCGTGCGCGCGCAGCGCCGCCGACCACGAGGAAC
>DASPFU010000041.1:0-19288 GCA_035620935.1 Gemmatimonadales bacterium | reverse complement strand
TGTTCCTCGGGCTGGAGACGATGTCGGTCGGCGTGTACGTGATGGCGGCGATCGACCGCCGCAGCCCGCGAGCGGCGGAGGCCGGTCTCAAGTACTTCCTGCTCGGTGCCTTCGCGTCGGGATTCCTGCTGTACGGCATCGCGCTGCTGTACGGGGCCACCGGCACGACCAATCTCGCGCTGATCGGGGCGCAGGTGAGCATGCTCGATCTGGCGGGGAACCCGATGCTCCTCGCCGGCCTCGGCCTGCTCGTGGTCGGTTTCGGGTTCAAGGTGGCGGCCGTGCCGTTCCACACGTGGGCCCCGGACGTGTACGACGGCGCTCCGACGCCCGTCACGGGATTCATGGCGACGGCGGTCAAGGCCGCCGCGTTCGCGGCACTGTTCCGGGTGCTGGTCGAGGCGCTCCCCGGCGTCCCCGCGGCGGGCGCCGTGATGGCGGGCCTCGCCGTCGTCACGATGGCCGTGGGGAACCTGGTGGCCCTGGCCCAGCGCTCGCTCAAGCGGATGCTCGCGTGGTCGTCGGTGGCGCACGCGGGCTACCTGCTGGTCGCGGCCGCCGCGGGCGGCCCGAGCGGCACCGCCGCGTTCCTCGTGTACATCGTCGCCTACGCCGCCACCACGCTCGCCGCGTTCACGATCGTGGCCTGGCTCGGCCGGGGCGGCGAGAGCGACGTCCGCATCGACGACCTCGCCGGGCTGGCCGGGCGCCACCCGTGGATCGCGTTCGGGCTGGCGGTCTGCATGCTGTCGCTGCTGGGCTTCCCGGGGACCGTGGGCTTCATCGGCAAATGGACCGTGCTGCTCGCCGCGGTCGAGGCCGGGCGCTGGACCCTCGCCGTCGTCCTCGTCGTCACCAGTGTGATCTCCGCCGGCTTCTATCTCCCGGTCCTGATGGTCGCCTACATGAAGCCCGCGGCCCACGACGGAGCGCACCGCGACATCGGACTCGTGGGCCTCACCCGCTGGAGCGTCGCGGCGGCCGTCGCCGCCGTGCTGGCGCTCGGTGTCCGGCCCCAACCGCTGCTCGACATCGCGCGCGAGACCGGCGCGAGCCTGCGGCCGACCGCCGTCTTCTCCGTGGGCGCCTCCGGGCCGACGGGGGAGACCACGGCCGCCCGGTAGCCGCCGCCAGCCGATGCGTCTCCCCGCCACCATCTTCCGCGAGTACGACATCCGCGGCACCGTGGGCCGCGAGCTGACCCCGGAGACCGCGGCGCTCGTGGGACAGGCGTTCGCCACGCTGGCGCGCGAGCGCCTCGGCCGCGCCCCGCGGCTCGCGGTGGGCCGCGACAACCGGCCGTCGGGCCCCGGGCTCTCCGGCGGGGTGATCGCCGGCATCGTCGCGGCGGGCGGCGCGGCGGTGGACGTGGGAGAGCTCCCCACGCCGGCGCTCTACCTCGCCACCCACGTGCGGCCGGTGGACGGCGGGCTCCAGGTCACCGGATCGCACAATCCGCCGGAGTTCAACGGGTTCAAGATGGTGCTCGGCGGCGAGGCCGTGTACGGCGACGCCATCCAGGGGCTCCGCGAGCGCATCGAAGGCGACCGGCTCGTCGCGGCGCCGGGCGGCACCCGTCAGACCGAGCCGGGCATCCTCGCCGCGTATCGCGACGCGATCCTCGAGCGCAACGCCCCGCTGGCTCGGGCGGTGAAGGTCGTGGTGGACTGCGGCAACGGCGTGACCGCGCTGATCGCCATCGAGACCCTGCGCGCCGCCGGCGCCATGGTGGTTCCGCTCTTCGCCGAGTCGGACGGCACCTTCCCGCACCACCACCCCGATCCCACCGTGCTCGAGAACCTGCGCGACCTGCAGGCCGCGGTGCGCCGGGAAGGGGCCGAGCTGGGGATCGCCTTCGACGGCGACGGGGACCGGATCGGCGCCGTCGACGAGCACGGCACGCCGATCTTCGGCGACCAGCTGCTGGTGCTGTTCGGGCGGGACCTCGCCCGGGCGCGCGGCCCGGGCCACACCGTGATCTTCGACGTGAAGTGCTCGGAGGTGCTGCCCCGGATGCTCTCGCGCGCCGGCCTCACACCGCTGATGTGGAAGACCGGCCATTCACTCATCAAGCAGAAGATGAAGGAGACCGGTGCGCCGCTCGCCGGCGAGATGAGCGGGCACATGTTCTTCGGCGGCGACTACTACGGCTTCGACGACGCCTTGTTCGCCGCCGCCCGACTGCTGCGCTACGTGGCCCGGGAGGGCGGCCCGCTGTCGCGCCTGCTCGCCGACCTGCCGCCGACCGTGGCCACGCCCGAGCTGCGGGTGGACTGCCCCGACGAGACCAAGTTCGCCGTGGTGACCCGGGCGGCGGAGCACTTCGCCTCCCGCTATCCGGTGTCCACCCTCGATGGCGTGCGCATCACGTTCCCCGACGGATGGGGGCTGCTGCGGGCCTCGAACACCCAGCCGGTGCTGGTGCTCCGGTTCGAGGCGACCAGCGCCACGGCGCTCGCGGCGTACCGGGCGGAAGTCGAGGGCTGGCTCGCGCGGAACCGCGACGCCCCGTGAGCCCCGCGCGCCGCCGGTGGGCGTGGGCGGTCGCGGCGGGAGTCGTCGTCACCCTGCTCGTGGGCGGTCGCTGGGCGGCGATCGAGACGGCGGAGCGCCTCTGGGCCGCGACCATCCCGGGCGGCGAGACCTACCTCGATGGCCGCGCGCTCGCCCGGCTGTTCCGCGTCGCCGTCCTGCTGCTGGCCGTCGCGTGGGCCACCGCCAACCTGCACCTCGTCTATCTCACCATCGGCTCGGTCCAGCTGCCCCGCCGTCTCGGGGACCTCGAGATCGTCGAGGCGGTGTCGCGCCGCGTGCTGCTCGCGGGCACGGTGGCGAGCGGCCTGGTGTTCGGCCTCGTGCTCACCTGGGGCACCGGCGACTGGTGGCTCGCCGCCCTCCTGGCAGGCGACCCGCCTCGCGTCGGTACGGTGGATCCCGTACTGCACCGCGATCTCGGCTACTACCTGTCGTCGCTGCGCTGGAATGCCGCGCTCCAGAACCACCTCCTGACGGCCGTCGCCAGCGTGACCACCGTGGTCACGCTGCTCTATGCCGGCATCGGCGTCGTGCGGTGGCGTCGCGGCTCGCTCGCGGTGAGTCCGCGGGCGCGGCTCCACCTCGGGGTGCTGCTCGCGGCCCTCGCAGCCGTGCTGGCGTGGGGCGCCGCCCTCGACCCCGCCGAGGTGGTAGGTGGCCTGCACCGCGCGCCGGGCGGCGCCGGGCTCGCGGCGCGGATCCGCGGGGCCGGCGTCGTGTCGGGGATCGCCGCGGTGACCGTGCTCGCCAGTGTGGTGTGGGGGTGGACCGGCCGGACGCCCGTGCTCGCGGCGACGTGGGGGGTGCTGCTCACCGCGATGCCGATCGCCTACTGGCTCGTCCCCGGTGCGGCCGGTGGGCGCGACGCGGTGTCCCCCGACACCGCCCGCGCCACGGTGGTGCTGGGTCTCACGGAACGCGCCTTCGGCCTTCGCACCCGCCACGAGGGCCTGCCGCACTTCGCCACGGCGGGCGCCGCGGTCCGGGCCACGCCGCTGTGGGATGGCGACCGGGTGGCGACGCGCCTCCGCCACGAGCGAGTGTTCGGCGCCGCCGCGACGGTCGCCATGGTGCGCCTCGATCCCGGGGCGGACCCCACCTGGATCGTCGCTCCCGCGCCCGACGAGTTCGCGCTGCGGGACACCGTGCCGCGGCCCGGGTGGACCGAAGTCCATCGCGGCGCGTGGTCCACCACCGGACCACCGCTCCTGGTGCGTGAGACGGGCGCGGGGCTGACCGCTGCGCCGGTCGCCCTGCGCGACACGTTGGGGCTCTACGGCCCGGGATTCGCCCAGTATGCGGTCCGCCCCGGCGTCACCGGGCGACGCGGTGGCATCGCGCTGACGGGCGCGTGGCGGCGCGCCGCGCTCGCCTGGACCCTGCAGAGCCCGGAGCTGTGGGCGCGCGAGGTCATCGGCGACGTCCTGCTGTGGCGGCGCGACGCCCACGAGCGGTTCACACGGCTCGCGCCCTTCGCGACGTTCGACCCCCCGGTCCCCGTGGTCGCCGACAGCGCCCTGTGGTGGGTGTCGTACGGCTACGTGGACAGCCCGGCGTTCCCCCTGGTGACGCCGGTGCCGTGGCGGGGCGGGCGGGCGCGCTACCTGCAAGCGGGGTTCGTCGGGGCGGTGTCGGCGGCCGACGGCGACACGCGGCTGTTCCTCGCCCCCGGTCACGACTCGCTCTCGGCCGCCTGGGGCCGGCAGTTCGCGCCGCTGGTCCTCCCGGTGGACAGCCTGCCCGCCGCCCTGCGCGCGGCACTGCCGCCGCCCGCGGCGGCGTTCGCGGCCGCGCTCGAAGCCGCCCAACGCGCCGCGGGCGATACCGGATGGGTGCGGCGCCCCGGGACCGCGGTCGAGACCGTGGCCCCGGCGCTGGGCACGCCGGACCGCCCGGCGCTGTGGCGCGTGCAGGGATTCGAAGCGGGGACGCCGGCGCGGCTGGTGGCGTTGTTCGCCGGCACGATGACCTGGGCGGGGCCGGTGTACGTGCTGTGGCGGCCCGATAGCGCATTCCGCGCGCCCCCACCGGTGCTCGGCTCCCGCCAGACCAAGGCGGGCGTGCTGCGGATGTGGCCCGCGGGCGGCGCGGCGCTGAGCGTCCAGGCCGTGTTCGACCAGCCCGAGCGCGTGCCCGCTCCCGCGGCGCTGGCGCGGGTCTACGTGACCTGGCGCGACCGGGTGGGGGAGGGCGTGGGGCCGGCCGCGGCCTGGGCCGACCTCGAGGCCTTCCCCGGGGGTCCGGGCGGACCCGGGGCGATGCCCGCCGACCTGTGGGACCGGGCCCGCCAGCTCCTGGCGCGGGCAGACTCGGCGCTCGGCGCGGGCGACCTGGAGCGGTTCGGGCGCGTTTACGCCGAGCTGCACCGCCTGTTCGGCCTCGAACCCGGCCAGCTTGCTCCGGCCGAACGCCCCCAATAGCTTCCGCCGCCGTGAGTCCCGGGACGATCGTCGTCGCCCTCGGCGGCAACGCGGTGGCGCCTCCCGGCGAGCGGCCGACGATCGCCAACCAGTTCCGCCACACGCGGGAGAGCCTCTCGCCGATCGTGGAGCTGGCCCGCGCGGGGTGGCGGCTGGCCCTGGTGCACGGCAACGGCCCGCAGGTCGGGGACGAGCTGGCCCGCAACGAGCTGGCGGGTGACCAGGTGGAGCCGCTGCCCCTGGGGGTGCTGGTGGCGGGGACGGCGGGCTGGATGGGGTACATGATCCAGCAGTCGCTCGCCAACGCCCTGGCGCGCGCGGGCTCGGACCGGCGGGTGGTTACCCTGATCACCCAGACGTTGTGCGACGGGGACGACCCGGCGCTCACCCGTCCCACCAAGCCCATCGGCCACCCGCTGGACGACGCGCGGCTCGCGCGGCTGCGCGCGACGGGCGAGGCGGTCGCCGAAGAGCGGCCGGGACGCTGGCGGCGCATCGCGCCCAGCCCCCAGCCGCGCGCGATCGTGGAGCAGGACCTGGTCCGTGAGCTGGTGGAGGCCGGCGTCATCGTGGTGGCGTGTGGTGGCGGGGGCCCGCCGGTCTATCGGCACCCGCAGCTGGGACTGGAGGGGATCGACGCCGTGGCGGACAAGGACCGCGCCGCAGCGATCCTGGCGCGCGGCATCAGGGCGGACACCCTGCTGATCCTCACGGCGGTGGACGCGGTGTACACCGGGTTCGGCACGCCGCAGGCGCGGGCGTTGCCCCGCCTGTCGCTCGCGGGCGCCGCCGCGCTGCTCGACGGCCCGGAGCTCGGGGTCGGCTCGATGCGCCCCAAGGTCGAAGCGGCGGTCGCGTTCGTGCGCGACGGGGGACGGCGCGCCATCATCGCCGAGCTCGCCCAGGGACTCGCCGCATTGCGCGGCGAGACGGGAACGACCATCACCGGAGACGAAGCGTGAACCTGTACGAATACCAGGCGCGCGACATCCTGAGGCAGCACGGGATCCCCGTGCCCGCGGGCGATGTGGCGGGCACGGCGGACGAGGCGAAGGCGATCGCGGTGCGCGTCGGCGGCTCGGTCGTTATCAAGGCCCAGGTGCACGCCGGCGGCCGGGGCAAGGCGGGGGGCGTGAAGCTCGCGAAGGACCCGGCCGAAGCGCACGCGCACGCGTCGCGCATCCTCGGCATGACCATCAAGGGCCTCATGGTGCAGCGGGTCCTGGTGGTGCCGGCGGCCGAGATCGCGAGCGAGAGCTACGTCGGGATCATCGTGGACCGCGCTACCCAGCGCCCGGTGCTGATGGTGAGCGCGGCTGGCGGGATCGACATCGAGGACGTGGCGGCGAAGACCCCGGAGAAGATCCATCGGCTGGCGATCGACCCGCGGTACGGCCTGCTACCGCATCAGGCGCTCGGTTTCGCGCTCCGACTCTACCCGGGGATCGCGCAGGCCCGGGCCGCCGCGGACATCATGCGACGGCTGTACCGGGCGTTCTACGCCGTCGGCGCGTCCCTCGCCGAGATCAACCCCCTGATCACCACGCCCGCCGGCGACGTGGTGGCGCTCGACGCGAAGATCAGCGTGGACGACAACGAGCTGGACCGTCGCCCGGAGATCGCGGCCCTGCGGGACGTGAGCGCCGAGGACCCGGCGGAGGTGGAGGCGCGCGAGGGCGGCCTCACGTTCATCAAGCTGGACGGCGCTGTGGGCTGCTGCGTCAACGGCGCCGGACTCGCGATGGCGACGATGGACCTGGTGAAGTTCTACGGCGGCGAGCCCGCGAACTTCCTCGACATCGGCGGCAGCTCCAACCCGCAGAAGGTGGTGACGGCACTGAGGATCATCACCGCTGACCCCGCCGTGAAGGCGATCCTGTTCAACATCTTCGGCGGCATCACCCGCTGCGACGACGTCGCCAACGGTATCGTGCAGGCCACCCGCCAGTTTCCACTCAAGGTCCCGATCGTGATCCGGCTCACGGGGACCAACGAGAAGGAAGCGGTGGAGATCCTCACCCGGGCGGGCTTTTCGGCCCTCACCGACATGGACGAGGCGGTGCAGGGCGCCGTGCGCGCGGCAGCCGGGAGGGCAGCGTGAGCATCTTCATCGGCGCCGACACACGGCTCGTGGTGCAGGGGATCACCGGGCGCGACGGGTCGTTCCACACCAGGCAGATGATGGCGTACGGGACCCGGGTGGTAGCCGGCGTCACGCCGGGCAAGGGCGGTCAGCGCTTCGAGGACGCGGTCCCCATCTTCGACACGGTGGCCGACGCCGTCCGGGAGGCGGGCGCCAACACCTCGGTCATCTATGTGCCCGCGATGGGGGCGGCGGCGGCCGTCTTCGAGGCCGCCGACGCCGGTATCCGCCTGGTCGTGTGCATCACCGAGGGGCTGCCGGTGCTCGACATGACGACGGCGTTGCCGTTCGTGCACGAGCGCGGGGCGCGGCTCGTCGGCCCGAACTGCCCGGGCCTGATCTCCCCGGGACGCGCAAAGGTGGGCATCATCCCCGGCAACATCTGCCGACCCGGCCGCGTGGGGGTCGTCTCGCGATCGGGGACGCTCACCTATGAGATCATCCACCAGTTGTCCACGCACGGACTGGGCCAGTCCACCTGCGTCGGCATCGGCGGCGACCCGCTCATCGGCACCAGCTTCATCCACTGTCTCGAGGCGTTCGAGGCGGACGCGGAGACCGATGCCGTCGTGATGATCGGCGAGATCGGCGGCACCGACGAGCAGCAAGCGGCGGCGTGGGTCAAGGCCCACATGACGAAACCCGTGGTGGGCTTCATCGCGGGGCAGACGGCGCCGCCCGGGCGCCGGATGGGGCACGCGGGCGCGATCATCTCGGGCTCGAGCGGCACGGCCGCAGAGAAGATCCAGTCGTTCGAGGCCAACGGGATCGCGGTGATGCGGCGTCCCTCCGAGGTGGTGGCGCTGCTGCGGGCGCGCATGTGAGACTGCGGGACGTCGTCGCGCCGGGCCACGTGGTGGTGCCGCTCCAGGCGCGATCGGTGGCGCAGGCGGCCGACCGCCTGGCCGAGCGGCTGGTGGAGCAGGGGGCGGTGACCGACCCCGCCCGGTTGCGCGGCGCGCTGCGGGCCGCGCACCTGGAGGACGTGGTGTCGGTGGGGGAGCACGCGTTCCTGCCGCATGTGCGCACCGACGCGGTGGACCGTCTCGTCACCGCCATCGGGATCGCGCCGGCGCCGATCGCCTGGGAGAAGGACCCCCAACGCACCGCCCGCATCGTGATCCTCGTGGTGGCGCCTCCGCGCGAGGCCGCCCGATACCTGCAGGTGGTCGCCGCGTTCGCGCGCGTGCTGTCGGATGCCGATACCGTGCAGGCGATCCTCGGGGCGCGGACACCCGCCGCCGTGCTCGAGGCCGGCGCCCTCGGCTCGGTCGACCTGCCCGGTCAGCTCACCGTACGCGACGTGATGACGGCCCAGATCGTCACCGCGGCGCCGGACGACCGCCTCGCCGATGTCGCGCGGACCATGGTCGAGCGGGACATCCGCGCGGTGCCGGTGGTGGACGAGAGCGGAGCCCTCGTGGGCATCGTCACGCACCGCGAGCTGCTGCGGCACCTGCTTCCGGGGTTCGTCCAGCGCTCCACGACCGGCAGCTTCCGTGCGCCCACCAAGGCCGAGATCGCCCGGGGGACGACGGATCCGCGGGACCTGCCGGTGCGGGACGTGATGTCCCGGTCGGTGCTGAGCGTGTCCGAGGACCAGACCCTGTCGAACGTCGCGACCCTGATGAACAACAAGGACGTGGACCGTTTCCCGGTCACCCGGGAGGGCGCCGTCGTCGGGTTCCTCACGCGGGCCGACCTGGTGCGGAAACTGGTGTCGTTCTGATGGCTGTAGGCTGATGGCTGCAGGCTGATGGCTGTAGGCTGTGATGTGACAGCCTGCAGCCCACAGCGTACAGCCTACGACGTGATCCCCGAAACCGGACTGACTCATCGATGCTCACTCTTGCCATCATCAAGCCCGACGCCGTAGCGGCGGGGCATGCGGGGAAGATCCTGGCCCACCTCGAGCAGCAGGGATTCACGGTTCGCGCCGCCCGGCTCGTGCGACTGAGCCGCCCCGAGGCCGAGGCCTTCTATGCGGTGCACCGGGAGCGGCCGTTCTTCGGGTCGCTCTGCGCCTTCATGACGTCAGGCCCGGCGCTGGCGCTGGCGCTGGCACGAGACAACGCCGTGGCGCACCTTCGGGACGTCATTGGGGCCACCGACCCCGCCGAGGCGCGGGCCGGCACGGTGCGGAAGCTGTACGCCCAGTCCAAGGAGCGGAACGCGATCCATGCCTCCGATTCCCCCGAGAACGGCGCCCGGGAAGTGGCGTTTTTCTTCACCGAACGGGAGCTGGTCGGGACCGCCACAAGTTAGATTGACGCAAGTCCCACAACGAGTTAGCTTCGGCGTCCATGTTGCAGGTCGATCTGCGCGAGTTGGGCCAGGGTCCGGTCGACACGACGGGCGAGCTGGCGCAGGACGACCCGTTGTTCGAGGGCCTCGACCTCACCCTGGGCGGGCCGGTCCGCGTGACGGGGCGGCTGCAGGCGACGGGTGAGGGGCGGTATTTCTGGCACGGGAACGTGCGGACGGTAGTGGCGTCCCACTGCCGGCGCTGTCTCGTGCCGGTCACCGTGCCGGTGGCAGCGGACGTCGGGGCGTTGTTCAGCCGCGATGCCGACGCGCTCGGCGACCCCGACGCCTACACGCTGGCCCCCGAGGCACGGGCGATCGACCTGCGGCCGGCGATCCGCGAGGAGTTGATCCTCGCCGCGCCGCGGTATGTGGTGTGCCGGGATGACTGCCGCGGGCTGTGCCCGCGGTGCGGACAGGACCTGAACGCGGGCCCCTGCGGCTGCGCGCCCGAGCCCGACCCCCGGTGGTCGGCGCTCGCGTCGCTGCGGGACAAGCTGCGCGACGAACGAGGCGACTGATGGCCGTTCCGAAGCGACGAACCTCCAAGCGGAAGAAGCGCGCCCGCCGCACGCACTACAAGGCGGGGCACGTGACCCTCCAGCCGTGCGCGCGCTGCGGCGACCTGAAACAGCCCCACCGGGTGTGCCCCACCTGCGGCTACTACAAGGGCGAACAGCGGATCGCGGTCGAGGACTGACGTGATCCGCATCGCGCTGGACGCGATGGGGGGCGACAACGCGCCCGACGTCGAGGTCGACGGCGCGGCGCAGGCGATCCACGAGCTCCCGCCGGACTTCACGGTCCAGCTGGTGGGTCGGACCGCCGCCATCGAGGCGGCGTTCGCCCGGCATCCCGAGGTGGACCGCGCGCGGTTCGAGATCGTGGACGCGCCCGAGATCGTCGGGATGGGGGAGAAGCCCCTCGCGGCGATCAAGTCCAAGCCGCGCTCGTCCATCCTGGTCGGGCTGGGCCTCCAGAAGGCGGGGCAGTCCGACGCGTTCATCTCGGCCGGCAACACCGGCGCGGTCATGGCCGCGGCCACCCTGGTCCTGCGCCTGCACCCCGGCGTGAAGCGCGCGGCGATCGGCGCCGTGATGCCCACCGACAACGAGCCGATCCTGGTGCTCGACGCGGGCGCCAACGTCGACTGCGACGCCAAGGAGCTGGCCGGCTTCGCGCACCTCGGCGCGGTGTACGCGCGCGACGTGCTCGGACGCGCCGAGCCCGCCGTCGGCCTGCTCAACGTGGGCGAGGAAGACGAGAAGGGGAACGCCGTCGTGAAGGAGGCTCACCAGCTCCTCAAGGCGGCGCACGGGTTCCGCTACGCCGGCAACGTCGAGGGACGGGATATCCCCGTGGGGATGTGCCGCGGCCGTCCGCTCGACGTCGTCGTGTGCGACGGGTTCGTGGGCAACGTGACGCTCAAGTTCTACGAGTCGGCGGCCCGCGTGTTCATCGGCATGATGAAGCGCGAGGTGCCGGACGTGCTGCAGCGCCCCGAGATGGGGAAGGTGCTGAAGATCCTGGACTACGCCACCTACGGCGGCGCGCCGCTGCTCGGCGTGCGCGGCGTCACGATCATCTGCCATGGCAGCTCGCCTCCCAAGGCGATCCGCAACGCCATCCGCGTCGCGCATCAGGCCGTGGCCGTCCACCTCTCGACCCACATCGGGGAGGAGCTCGCGGGCGAGGGCGCCGCCCGGTGAAGCGCCCCTTCGCCGAGCTGCTGGGGACGGGGAGCTACACCCCGCCGCGCGTCCTCACCAACGACGACTTCTCCCGCATGCTGGACACCTCGGACGAGTGGATCCGCGAGCGCACCGGCATCCGCGAGCGCCACATCGCCACCGACGCCGAGACCAACGCCTTCATGGGCAAGGCCGCGGCCGACCTGGTGCTGGGCGAGCACGGCCTCACCCCGCTCGATCTCGACGCCATCGTCTACGCGACCGCGTCCCCCGACCGGCTGCTGCCCTCGCAGGCGTGCGACCTCCAGGCCATCCTTGGCGCCAAGAACGCGGCCGCGTTCGACGTCGGGGCGGCGTGCTCCGGGTTCCTCTTCGCCATCAACGTGGCGGAGGGGCTGGTGGCCGCGGGTCAGGCGCGGCGGGTGCTGGTCGTAGCGTCGGAGAAGCTGTCCAAGATCATGGACTGGACCGATCGGGCGACGGCCGTGCTGTTCGGCGACGGCGCCGGCGCCACGATCGTGCAGCCGGCCACCGGCACCCGCGGCATCCTGTCCACGTACATGAAGTCCGACGGCACGCTCGCCGAGCTGCTGTACCGACCCGGCGGCGGCGCGCTGCACCCCCCCGACGAGGCGCTGCTGGCCGAGCGCTCGTACTACATCCACATGGCGGGTCGCGAGGTGTACAAGGCCGCCGTGCTGTCGATGGCCGACGCGTGCGATCAGGCGCTGCGGCGCGCCGGGCTGCAGGCCGGGGACGTGGACCTCCTCATCCCGCACCAGGCGAACATCCGCATTATCGAGTCCACGGCCAAACACGCCGGCCTGCCGATGGACAAGGTGTTCGTCAACGTGGACCGCTACGGCAACACCTCCGCGGCGTCGATCGGCATCGCGCTCGACGAAGCGGTGCGCACCGGCCGGGTGCGGCCCGGCATGACCATCCTGCTGGTCGCGTTCGGCGCCGGGTTCACCTGGGCCTCGATGGCCGTGCGGTGGTAGGCACGGTCTGGCTCTGCCCTGGCCAGGGCGCGCAGAAGGTCGGGATGGGGAAGGACCTGGCGGAGCGGTTCCCGGCGGCGCGGCAGACGTTCGCGCGGATCGACGCGGCCCTGGGGGCCCCGCTGTCGCAGCTGATGTTCGAGGGACCTGAGGCCGAGCTGACGGCGACGCACAACGCCCAGCCCGCCATCCTCGCGCACAGCGCCGCAGTGCTGGCCGCGGTCGCCGGGCACGCACCGGCGGGCGTGGCCGCGGCGGGCCACTCGCTCGGGGAGTACTCGGCGTACGTCGCCGCCGGCGCGCTCGACGCGACCGCGGCGGCGGCCCTGGTCCGGCGGCGAGGCGAGTTGATGCACGAGGCGGGGAGCGCCCGGCCCGGGACGATGGCGGCGGTCCTGGGGCTCGCCACCGCCGAGGTCGAAGCCGCGTGCCGCGACGCCACGGCCGGCGGGCAGGTGGCCGTCGCCGCGAACCTGAACGCCCCCGACCAGACGGTGATCTCGGGCGACCCCGAGGCCGTGGGTCGCGCGGGGGAGGGGTGCCGAACGCGGGGCGCGAAGCGTGTCATCCCGCTCAAGGTGAGTGGCGCGTTCCACTCGCCCCTGATGGCCCCCGCGGCCGACCGGCTCCTGGGCGCGCTCCGGGCGGCGCCGTTCCGCGAACCGGCGTTCCCGGTGGTCGCGAACGCGACCGCGGAACCGGTGCGCACGGCCGACCGGGCCCGCGCACTGCTCGCCGAGCAGCTGACCGCGCCGGTCCGCTGGGTGGCGTGCATGGAAACGGCCGCGCGCCTCGCGCCGGGCGCCCGCTTCGTCGAGGCCGGTCCCGGCACGGTGCTGGCCGGTCTGCTGAAGCGGATCGTGCCGGGGGCGACGGTGATCTCGCTCGGGACGGCGGACGACGTGGAGCGGTTCCTGGAGGCAGGGTGAATCAGATCGACCTGGCCGCACGCACCGCCCTCGTGACCGGCGGCTCGAAGGGGATCGGGCAGGCGATCGCCGGCGCGCTCTACGGCGCGGGGGCACGGGTGGCGATCGTGGCGCGCAACGGTGCCCGGGCGGAGCTCGCGGCGCGGGCGCTGGGCGAGCGGGCGCGCGGCTACTCGTGCGACGTGACCGACGGCGAGCGCATCGCCACCACGCTCGAGGCCGTGGAGCGCGACCTGGGACCGGTGGACATCCTGGTCAACAACGCCGGCCTCACCAAGGACAACCTGTTGTTCCGCATCGGCGAGCCCGACTGGGACCTGGTGCTCGACACCAACCTGAAGGGCGCGTTCCTGTTCACCAAGGCCGCCGCGCGCGGCATGATCAAGCGCCGCTGGGGCCGCGTCGTGAACATCACGAGCGTGATCGGACTGATGGGCAACAAGGGGCAGGCGAACTACGCCGCGTCGAAGGCGGGGCTGATCGGGTTCACCAGGTCGGTGGCGAAGGAGCTGGGCTCGCGCAACGTGCTCGTCAATGCCGTCGCGCCGGGCTACATCGACACCGAGCTGACGCAGGTGCTGACGGAGGAGCAGCGACAGGCGCTGTTCCCGCTGATCGCCCTTGGCCGGCTCGGTCAGGGTGCCGACGTCGCGGGAGCGGTGCTCTTTCTCGCCTCCGAGATGGCGAGCTACATTACCGGGCAGGTGCTGGTCGTCGACGGCGGCATGGTGATGTGAAGGCCGGCCGCTCCAATCCCCCCAACCTCCCTGTCGAGGGTCGCATGGACATGAAGCAGCTCGAGGAAAAGGTGAAGGACATCATCGTCGAGGAGCTGGGCGTCGAGCGCGACAAGCTCACCGACGGCGCGAGCTTCATGGAGGATCTCGGTGCCGACTCCCTCGATACCGTCGAGCTGGTGATGGCGTTCGAGAAGGAGTTCGACATCGACATCCCCGACGAGGAGGCGGAGAAGCTGCGCACCGTAGGGGACGCGATGAAGTACCTCCACGAGAAGATGGGGAGCAAGTAGCCCCGTGCGGCGGCGTGTGGCCGTCACGGGGCTGGGCTTCGTGACGCCGTTGGGCACCGACGTCCCGACCACCTGGAACGCGCTGGTGGCGGGCACGTCGGGGGCCGGGCCGATCACGCGCTTCGATCCGGCCCGTCTCCCGGTCCGGTTCGCCTGCGAGGTGAAGGGGTTCGATCCGGCGCGGTACATGGACAGGAAGGAGATCCGGCGCTTCGACCTCTTCGCGCAGTTCGCCATGGCCGCCGCCACCCAGGCCCTCGCCAATGCCGGCATCCCGGACCTGGACGGGGTGGATGCCACGCGCACCGGCGTGATCATCGGGACGGGCACCGGCGGCATCGCGACCTTCGAGGACCAGTGCCGCATCAACCTCGAGAAGGGGCCGGACCGCGTCTCGCCCTTCTTCGTGCCGATGTTCATGCCCAACGTGGCCTCCGCGGTGATCTCGATGCGCTGGGGCGCCAAGGGCCCCAACTATTCGGTCTCCTCGGCATGCGCCACGTCGGGCCACTCGGTGGGCGAGGCGATGCGCCTCATCCAGCACGGCTACGCCGACGTGGTGATCGCCGGCGGCTCCGAGGCCGCCATCACACCGTTGGCCATCGCAAGCTTCGCCAACATGAAGGCGCTCTCCGAGCGCAACGACGCGCCGCAGCAGGCGAGCCGTCCCTTCGACAAGGACCGCGACGGGTTCGTGATGGGGGACGGCGCCGCCGTGCTGATCCTGGAGGATTGGGACCACGCCACCCGCCGCGGCGCCCGCATCTACGCGGAGCTCGCGGGGTACGGCATGACCGCCGACGCGTACCACATCACCGCGCCAGCCCCCGACGGCGAGGGCGCGCAGCGCGCCATGCGGCTGGCGATGAGTGACGCCGGCATCGCCCCGGCCCAGGTCGGCTACATCAACGCGCACGGCACCTCCACGCCGCACGGCGACGCCGCCGAGACGAACGCGGTGAAGGCGGTGTTCGGGGACGACGCCCGCCGGCTGATCTTCGGCTCCACCAAGTCGATGACCGGCCACCTGCTCGGCGCGGCCGGTGCCTTCGAGGCGGCGGTGTGCGCGCTGGTGACGCACCACGACGTCGTGCCGCCGACCATCAACCAGTTCACGCCCGACCCCGCCTGCGACCTCGACTCCGCGCCGAACACCGCGGTCCGCCGCCCGGTGGAGATCGCGCTCTCCAACTCGTTCGGGTTCGGAGGGCATAATGTGACGCTGGCGGTGAGGAAAGCGGGATAAGGCGAGCATCCATGACTGCGACGGATTCCGAACTCCGCCCGATCGCCGAGAAGGTGGCGCGCGCCGAGCGCCTGACCCCCGAGGACGCGCTGGCGTTGTTCCGGTCCCCGGACCTGCTGACGGTCGGGCGCCTGGCGGACGAGGCGAACCGGCGCCGCCACGGCGACCGCGTGTTCTTCGCGGCGAACCAGCACCTCAACCCGACCAACGTCTGCGTCCTGCGCAACACCTGCATCTTCTGCTCCTATGCGCGGATGCCGCAGGAAGAGGGCGCCTACACCCGGTCCCTGGACGAGGTGTTCCACGAGGCCGAGGCGGCACGCGCCAACCCGACCCGCGAGTTCCACATCGTCGGCGGCCTGCACCCCAAGCTGCGCCTGTCCTACTACCTCGACCTGTTCCGCGGCCTGCGCGAACGGCATCCGGGCGTCCACATCAAGGCGCTCACCGCCGTCGAGGTGGCCCATCTCGCCCGCCTCGAGGGACTGACCACGCGCGAGGTGCTGGTGGCGATGCGGGACGCCGGGGTCACCAGCCTCCCGGGCGGCGGGGCGGAGGTGTTCAGCCCCGCGACCCGCGCCACCATCGCCGACCGCAAGCTCACGGGCGACGAGTGGATCCGCGTGCACCGCGAGGCCCACGGGCTGGGCATCCCCTCCAACTGCACGATGCTCTACGGCCACGTGGAGACCCTCGAGGACCGGGTGGCGCACCTCCTCGCCCTGCGCACCCTGCAGGACGAGACCGAGGGGTTCCTCTGCTACATCCCGCTCGCCTACCACCCCGACCACAACGTCCTGGGCGAACAGCTCGGCCGGCAAGGGACCGCGACGACGGGTTTCGACGACCTCCGGAACGTGGCGGTGGGGCGTCTCTTCCTCGATAACATCCCGCACGTGAAGACGCACTGGCCGATGGTGACGCCCGCCGTGTCGCAGCTCGCGCTCGCCTTCGGCTGTGACGACCTCGAGGGCACGGTCGTCTTCGAGCGCGTGTACCACGAGGCCGGCGCCGGCACGCCGATGTGGCTGTCCTACGACCAGATCGTGACGCTGATCCGCGGGGCTGGCAAGGAGCCGGTGGAGCGCGACTCCCTCTACCAGGTGGTGCGCACGTTCGAGCAGTGGGTGCCGGGCGAGAGCGCGGCCCGGGCCGATGGGCCGGAGGGGCCCACCTTCCACATCGACCACCGCCAGACGGCGGCGCCCCGACGGCGTCTCCCGGTGGTCGGCGCCGGGACCGGGAGCGGCGCGTGAGGACCGGCCGGATCGGGTACATCAACTGCTACCCGGTCTACGGGGCGATCGATCGCGGCGTCCGCACCCTCCCCGGCGAGCTGGTGACCGGGACGCCGTCCGAGCTGAACGACCTGCTGGCGGCGGGGGAGTTGGACGTTTCGGTGATCTCGGCGGTCGAGTACGCACGCCACGCGCGCGACCTCGTCCTGCTCCCCGATCTCGCCATCTCGTGCGACGGGCCGGTTCGCAGCGTGGCCCTGTTCTCCCGGCGCCCCGCGCGCGAGCTGGACAGCCGCACCGTCCTTTTGTCGGCGTCGTCGCGCACGTCAGTCGCCCTGTTCGAGCTGCTCTGCCGGCACGTCTGGGGCGTGCGGCCGCGCCTGGCCCAGGTGCGGGCCGAAGCCGCGGACCTCGACGCGCTCGCCGGGCTGCCGCACGAGGCCGTGCTCGTGATCGGCGATCCGGCGCTGCTCCTCGCCGAGCGGCAGGCGTACCCGCACCGCTACGACCTCGGCGAGGCGTGGAAGCGCTGGACCGGCCGGCCGTTCGTGTTCGCCGTGTGGGCGGCTCGCCGCGCCGCTCCGGCGGGTCCCGTGCGCGCCGTGCACGCAAGCCTCGTCGCGTCGCGCGACTGGGGGCTCGCGCACCTCGACGAGCTGGCTGAGGCGGCGGCGCGCGCGAGCGGCGTCAGCCCCGCGGCGTGCCGCGCCTACCTCGCCGGGCTCGACTACGCCCTCACCGACCCGCACCTCGCCGGCCTGACCGATTTCTTCCGCCGCCTCGCGGCGCACGGCATCGTGCCCGACGGCGCACTCCAGTTCCTCCAGGTGGCCTGAGCATGGACGTCATCGACCGCTCGACCCCCGAGTTCCGCGAGTTCCTCGAGCTGTACCGCTCAGCGTCGCTGTTCGATCTGGGCGCGCGAGCGGACGCCGTCCGCTGGCGGCTGCACCCCGAGCGCGCCGTCACCTACATCATCGACCGCAACATCAACTACACCAACGTCTGCGTGGCCGACTGCAAGTTCTGCGCGTTCTACCGACGGCCCAAGCACGCGGAGGGATACCTCCTCTCGTTCGAGGAGATCGGTCGCAAGGTGGACGAGGTGAAGGCCCTGGGTGGGGTGCAGATCCTGATGCAGGGCGGGCACAACCCGTACATCCCGTTCGGGTGGTACCTCGAACTGCTGCGCTACATCAAGCGACACCACCCGATCCACATCCACGCCTTCTCCCCGTCCGAGGTGGACTTCTTCGCCACGCGCTTCGGGATGACCATCGACCACGTGCTGCGCGAACTGATGGCCGCCGGCCTCGACTCGATCCCGGGCGGCGGCGGGGAGATCCTGGTGCAGGACGTGCGCGACCGGGTGGCGAAGAAGAAGGCCGGCGCCGACCGCTGGCTCGAGGTGATGGAGATCGCGCACGGCCTGGGCCTCAAGACCAGCGTCACGATGATGTACGGGCTGGGCGAGACCGACGCGGACCGGCTCGAGCACCTCTTCCGCGTCCGCGCCGTTCAGGCGCGCACCGGCGGCTTCACCGCGTTCATCTGCTGGCCGCTGCAGCCGGAGCACACGGCGATGGAGGGCACCGTCGCGAGGACCGACGCGACGACCTATCTCAGGACCCAGGCCCTGGCGCGCCTCGTCCTCGACAACGTCCCCAACATCCAGGCGTCGTGGGTCACCATGGGGATGAAGGTCGGGCAGATCGCACTGCGGTTCGGCGCCAATGACTTCGGCTCCCTGATGATGGAGGAGAACGTCGTGTCGGCGGCGGGGACCACGTTCCGGACGTCGCTCGAGGAGATGCAGCGCCTGATCCACGATGCCGGCTTCGCGGCGCGCAAGCGCCGGCAGGACTACTCGCTGCTTCCGGAGGCCGCCTGAGATGGCCGCTGTGCTGATCCTGGTCGGCTCCGAGTCCGACCGGCCGAGGATCGAGCCGGCGTTCAAGGTGCTGGACGACGCGGGCGTCTCGTACGACTTCCATGTGTCCTCGGCGCACCGGGATCCCGAGCGCACCGCCGAGATCGTGCGCGCCGCCCGCGCCGGCGGCGCCCGGGTCGTGATTGCCGGCGCGGGCCTCTCGGCCGCCTTGCCGGGCTACGCCGCCTCGCTCACCGACCTGCCGGTCATCGGCGTCCCGTTCGCCGCCGGCCCCCTCAACGGGATCGACGCGCTCCTCGCCATCGCGCAGCTCCCGTCCGGCGTGCCGGTCGCGACGGTGGGCATCGACAACGCGAAGAACGCCGCCCACCTCGCGCTGCGCATCCTCAGGAGCTGACCCGTGCGTGTCGGCATCGGATACGACTCCCACCGCTTCGCCGAGGGCCGCCGCCTCGTCCTGGGCGGCGTCGAGGTCCCCCACACGCGCGGGCTCGCCGGCTGGTCGGACGCCGACGTGGTGTGCCACGCCCTGATCGACGCCATCCTGGGCGCCGCGAGCCTCGGGGACATCGGCCGGATGTTCCCCTCCGACGACCCGCGGTGGAAGGACGCCAGCTCGCTCATGCTGCTCTCCAAGGCGAACCTCGCGTGCCTCGAATACGGCCTCGCGTTCCAGCAGGGCGACGTGACCATCATCGCCGAGGAGCCGCGCCTGTCCGCGTACCTCGCGGACATGGAGGTGAAGATCGCCGAGGTGCTGGTCGCCGGACACACGCACGTGTCGGTCAAGGCGAAGACCAACGAGGGGATGGGGTTCGTCGGCCGTGGCGAGGGCATCGCGGCGATCGCCGTGGCGACGC
>DASPFU010000040.1:0-18311 GCA_035620935.1 Gemmatimonadales bacterium | reverse complement strand
GATCGTCGGCATCACCGATTACGCCCAGGGCGAGCTCGGCGACGTGGTGTACGTCGATCTCCCCAAGGTCGGCGCGTCATTCGACCAGATGCAGGTGTTCGGGACGATCGAGGCCGTCAAAGCCGTGTCGGACCTGTACTGCCCCGTGGCGGGTGAGGTGGTCGAGACGAACGGCGCCCTCGAGGGCGACCCGGCGCTGGTGAACCGGGACCCCTACGGCGACGGCTGGATGATCAAGCTCAAGGTGAAGAACGCCGCGGCCCTGGGGCAGCTGCTGACCGCCGCGGACTACGCGAAGCACATAGGAGAGTAGGCAGCGGGCAGAACGCAGCAGGCAGCGGATTCCGCGTGCTGCCGACCGCCGACAGCCATCTGCCATCTGCCGGTTTCACACACGAGATCTCGCATGCCCACGTCGTCCATTCCTGACCACCCCGACATCTTCGTCAAGCGCCATCTCGGCCCCCGCGCCGAGGACGTGCGCGCCATGCTCGACGTCGTGGGCTTCCGCGACCTCGACGCGTTCATCGACGCGGTGGTGCCGGCGGACATCCGCCTGCGGAAGCCGCTCGCCCTGCCGGCTGCGTCCGCCGAGCGCGACGCGCTGGAGGAGCTGGCCTCGCTGGCGGCGCGCAACCAAGTGTTCCGCTCCTACCTCGGGATGGGCTATCACGACACCGTCACGCCGCCCGTGGTCCTGAGGAACATCCTCGAGAACCCCGGCTGGTACACCGCGTACACGCCCTACCAGGCGGAGATCGCGCAGGGGCGGCTCGAGGCGCTGCTCAACTACCAGACGATGGTGGCCGACCTGACGGGGTTCGAGATCGCCAACGCGTCGCTGCTCGACGAGGCGACGGCCGCCGCGGAGGCGATGCACCTGACCCACGCGGCGTCCAAGGTCGGCGCGAACCCCGTGTACCTCGTGGACGAGCGGTGCCACCCGCAGACGATCGCCGTGGTGCGCACCCGCGCCGAGGCGCAGGGCGTGGAGATCGTCGTGGGCGACCCCGGCGGCTTCGCGTTCGGGGGCAACGCCATCGGCGCGCTGGTGCAGTACCCCGCGACCGACGGCGTGGTGCGCGATTTCCGCGCCCTCTGCGACCGGGCGCACGCGGCCGGCGCGCTGGTCGCCGCCGCGACCGACCTGCTGGCGCTGGCCCTGCTCACGCCGCCCGCCGAGTGGGGGGCCGACATCGCCCTCGGCAACACCCAGCGCTTCGGCGTGCCGCTGGGTTACGGCGGCCCGCACGCGGCGTTCTTCGCCACCCGCGACCAGTACAAGCGCCTGCTGCCGGGTCGCATCATCGGCGTGTCGCGCGACCGGGCGGGCCGTCCCGGCCTGCGCATGGCGCTCGGCACGCGCGAGCAGCACATCAGGCGTGACAAGGCGACGAGCAACATCTGCACGGCGCAGGTCCTCCTCGCGGTCTGCGCCGGGATGTACGCGGTGTGGCATGGCCCCAACGGGATCCGCCGCATCGCCGAGCGGGTGCACGGCCACACGCGCCGGCTCGCGGCCTCCCTGCGGGGGCTCGGCTACCGCTTGCGCGCCGACGCGTTCTTCGACACGATCGCCGTCGAGACCGACGCGGCGACGGCCGCCCGGATCCACGCGGCCGCGCGCGCCAGGCGCATCAACCTCCGCGGCCTCTCCCCCAGCGCGATCGGTGTCGCGCTGGACGAGACCGTCGGTGACGCGGACGTCGCCGACCTGGTCGCGGTGTTCGCCCTCGGCCGGAGCGCCCCGGCGGCGGACGGGCCCGCCGCCATCCCGGCCGCCCTCGCCCGCACCAGCGCCTTCCTCACGCACCCGGTGTTCTCGCGCTACCGCAGCGAAACCGAGATGCTGCGCTACCTCAAGAAGCTCGAGGACCGCGACCTGTCGCTCACCTCGGCGATGATCCCGCTCGGCTCGTGCACGATGAAGCTCAACGCCACGACCGAGATGATCCCGATCACCTGGCGCGGCTTCGGCGGCCTCCATCCCTTCGCGCCGGCGGAGCAGGCGCAGGGGTACGCCGAGCTGTTCCGCCAGCTCGAGGCCTGGCTGAACGAGATCACCGGCTTCGCCGCCACCTCGCTGCAGCCCAACGCCGGCTCGCAGGGCGAGTTCACCGGACTGCTCGTGATCCGGGCGTACCACCGGGCGCGCAACCAGGGCCACCGCACCACGTGCCTCATCCCGGCGTCGGCGCACGGCACCAACCCGGCGAGCGCCGTGATGGCCGGGATGCAGGTCGTCGTGGTGAAGACCAACGACAGGGGCGAGATCGACCTCGCGGACCTGAAGGAGAAAGCCACCGCGCACCAGGACTCGCTCGGCGCGCTGATGGTGACCTACCCGTCCACGCACGGTGTCTTCGAGGGCACGATCGCGGAGGTGTGCCGCATCGTGCACCAGCACGGCGGCCAGGTCTACATGGACGGCGCCAACATGAACGCCCAGGTCGGCCTGTGCCGCCCGGGTGACATCGGGGCGGACGTCTGCCACCTGAACCTGCACAAGACGTTCTGCATCCCGCACGGGGGCGGCGGCCCGGGGATGGGCCCGATCTGCGTGGCCGAGCACCTCGCGCCGTATCTGCCGAGCCACCCCGTCGTGGACCTGGGCGCCGGGCCGCGCAGCTGCGGCACCGTGTCCGCGGCGCCGTGGGGGAGCCCCAGCATCCTGCCCATCTCCTGGGCGTACATCCGGATGATGGGACCGGACGGGCTCACCGAGGCCACGAAGATCGCGATCCTCACCGCGAACTACGTGGCGAAGCGGCTCGCCGCCCACGTGCCGACCCTGTATGCGGGCCCCGGCGGCCTCGTGGCGCACGAGTGCATCCTCGACACCCGGCCGTTCAAGACCTCGGCGGGCGTCGAGGTCACGGACATCGCGAAGCGGCTGATCGACTACGGGTTCCATCCGCCGACGGTGAGCTTCCCGGTGCCGGGGACGCTGATGGTCGAGCCCACCGAGAGCGAGTCGAAGGAGGAGCTGGACCGCTTCTGCGACGCGCTCATCGCGATCCGCGGCGAGATCCTCGAGATCGAGCGGGGCGAGGCGGACAAGGGGAACAACCTGCTGAGCAACGCGCCGCACTGCCTGGCCGACCTGCTGGCCGACGCGTGGGACCGACCGTACTCGCGCGAGCGGGCGGCGTTCCCGTCGGCCGCCACCCGCGAGCACAAGGTCTGGCCGCCGGTGGGCCGCATCGACGACGCCTACGGGGACCGGAACCTCGTGTGCACGTGCCCCCCGATCGAGGCCTACGCGGAGACATGACGTGGCAGATCCTCCTCGCCTCCGTCGGCCGGCCCGGCGCCGACAACATGGCGATCGATGCGGATCTCCTCCTCGAGGCCGACCGCACCGGGGCCGCGTACCTTCGGCTCTACCGCTGGGCCCCGCCCTGCCTCTCGTTCGGCCGTAACGAACCGGCGCTCACCCGCTACGACCGCTCCCGCATCGAGGCGCTCGGCCTCGACGTGGTGCGCCGACCCACTGGCGGCCGGGCCGTGTGGCACGAGCACGAGGTCACCTACGCCGTCACCGCGCCGATCGCCCGCTTCGGATCGCTGCGGGCCAGCTACCGCGCCATTCACGAGCGGCTCGCCGCCGCGCTGCGCCTGCTCGGTGCCGACGCGACGCTCGCGCCCGACGCGCCGGCGCCCGGCCCCGGAGCCGGCGCCTGCTTCGCCGCCCCGGTCGGCGGCGAGGTGCTCGTCGGGGGCCGCAAGGTGATCGGCTCCGCGCAGGTGCGGCGCGGGCGCGCGTTCCTCCAGCACGGATCGATCCTGCTCGACGGGTCGCAGGAGGTCGTGAACGCCGTGAGCCGGGAGCCGGGAGCCGGGAGCCGGGCAACCACACTAGCGGCAGCGCTGGGAATGTCCGTGTCGTTCGACGAGGTCGCTGAGGCGATCGTTGACACGTGGGGCGCCGATCTCACCCCATCCACCCCCGTCCGCCCCGGGCCGCCTCCGTCCGCTCCGTTTTCCGACCCCGCCTGGACCTGGCGCCGCTAGCGACTGGCGCCGCGAGGTGATGCCGTGAAATCTTTGGCCATGCGCAAGACCGCCTCGTTCGCCGTCACCCTCGCGCTCGCCGTCGCCTGCCGCCCCACCGACGCGTGCCGAGGCGACGCCTGCGGCACGCTCGTGGTCGCCGCCCTGGGCGAACCCGCCACGCTGCTCCCGCCCGTCACCGACCAGCAACTGGCGCGCGACGTCCACGACCAGCTGTTCCTCAAGCTGGCGGACGTCGGCATGTCGGCGAACACGGTGGGCGACGCGGACTTCGAGCCGCAGCTCGCACAGCGCTGGGAGTGGGAGGACTCGCTCACGCTCGTCTTCCACCTTCACGCCGACGCCCGGTGGCAGGACGGGCGGCCGGTGACGGCCGGGGACGTCGCGTTCACCTTCACCGCCTACACCGACAGCCAGGTGGCGTCGCCGGCCCGACCGGCGCTGGCCCGTATCGCCGGGGTCACGGCGCGGGACTCGCTGACGGCGGAGTTCCGCTTCTCACAGACGTTCCCCGAGATGTTCTACACGGCCGTCCACCACCTGCGCATCCTCCCGGAGCATCTGCTCAGGGACGTACCGCGGGGCCAGTGGAGCACGGCGGAGTTCGGACGAGCCCCCGTCGGGAACGGGCCGTATCGCCTCGTGTCGTGGACGCCGGGCGTGGCGCTCACGCTCGCGGCGGACACGGGGTTCTTCCTCGGCCGTCCCCACATCGCGCGCCTCGTGTGGCGGTTCCAGCCCGACCTCGCCGCCGCCGTCAACCTCGTCGTGGCGGGAGAGGCGGACGCGATCGAGATCCTGGTCACGCCGGACAACGTGCAGCGGGCCCGCGAGACGCCGCACCTGACGCTGTATCCGTACCCCGGCCTCGCGTACGGCTACCTCGGGTTCAATCTGCGAGCGAACGGCGATCCCTCGCGCCCGCACCCCCTGTTCGGCGACCGCGAGGTGCGGCGCGCCCTGACGATGGCGGTGGACCGCGAGCGGATGCGCGCCAGCACCCTCGGTGACCTGGCGAAGGTGCCCCCCGGACCGATCGTGACGCTCTGGCCCCTGTGGGAGCCGCGACCCCGCGAGCTGCTCCACGACACGGCGGCCGCCGCGCGGCTCCTCGCCGAGCGGGGGTGGGTCGATCGCGACGGGGATGGCGTGCGGGAAAAGGCCGGCGTGCCCCTGGCGTTCGGCATCATGCTGCCGAGCACCAGCGGCCTGCGGCGGCAGTTCGCCCGGCTGCTGCAGGAGCAGCTCGCGGCGGTCGGTGCGAAGGTGGCGATCGACGAGGTCGATGGTCCCGTGCAGGGCGAGCGAGCCGGCGCCGGTCGATTCGACGCCTACCTCGGCGGCTGGAACGTGGACCCGACGCCCTCGACCGGCATCGGCGGCACCTGGACGAGCGCCGCCGCCGGCCTGGCCAATCACGTCCGGTACGCGAATCCGGCGTTCGACGACCTGGTCGCCCGCGCGACGAGCGGCGCGGGCTCGCCGGACTCGGTGCGCGCGCTGTGGCGCCATGCGCTCGAGGTCTTCAACGACGACGCGCCCGCCATCGTGCTGTTCGCGATGGACAACGTCGCCGCGGTACACGCCCGTGTGGCAGACGTGCGCATCCGCCCCGACAGCCACTGGGCCCTCGTCCGTACCTGGCGCATTCCGGCGGACCGGATGATCGAGCGCGACCGGGTGGCGCCGGCGGCGAACTGAGTTGGCCGCCTGGCTCGCGCGGCGCCTCCTCGCCGCGCTCGCGATCCTCTGGACGGTCGCGACCCTGACGTTCGTCGCCATCCAGGCCGCCCCCGGCGACCCGTTCCTCCCCACCGCCGAGCGCCCCGCCGATCCGGCGGTGGTCGCAACGCTGCGCCGCCAGTTCGGGCTCGACCGCCCGCTCCCCGAGCAGTACGCGCGCTATCTCGGCGCGCTGGCGACCGGCGACCTCGGCATGTCGTTCTCACAACGGCGGCCCGTGGCGACCGCGATCGCCGCCGCCCTGCCCCACACGCTGCTGCTCGCCGCCGCGGCGCTGCTGCTCGACTACGTCATCGGCATCGCGATCGGCCTCATCCAGGCGGCGACGGCGGGACGGCGGCTCGACGATGCGCTCACCGTGACCACCCTGATGGTCGCGTCCCTCCCCGCGTTCTGGGTGGCGCTGGTGCTGCTGCTCGTCTTCGGGGAGTGGCTGCGCTGGCTCCCGGTGGCCGGGGCGTACGACCCCGCGCTGTACGATGCGCTGCCGCTCGCCGGGCGGATCGCGGACCGCCTGCGGCACCTCGCGCTCCCCGCCGCGACCCTGGGGCTCCTCGGCGCTGCGGCGACCGCGCGCTACCAGCGGGCCGCCCTGCTCGAGGCCCTGGGCCAGGAGTACGTGCGTACCGCCCGTGCCAAGGGGCTGGACGAGCGTCGCGTGCTGCTGCGCCACGCCTGGCGCAACGCCCTCGTGCCGATCACGGCGCTCGTCGGACTCGCCCTCCCGTTCCTGCTCACCGGCGCGGTCCTCGTCGAGACGGTGTTCGCCTGGCCCGGGATGGGCCGCCTCGCCGCCGACGCCATCACCCTGCGCGACTACCCCCTCGTCACCGGGACCGCGCTGACCGCGAGCGCCGTCGTCGTGCTGGGCAGTCTGGTGGCCGACCTGCTGCTCCGTGCGGCGGATCCCCGCGTGCGGGTGCACGACTGACATGCCGGCCGCGCACTGGCTCGCCCTCGCCGTCACCCTGTCCGCGGCCTGGCTCACGGTGGCCGCCATCCGCCGCGCCGCGCTGACCACGGCCACCGGGCGCACGTTCTTCACGTCGGGGACCCACGGGCCGGCGCGGTGGGGACTGCTGATTCTCGCGACGGTCGCCGCCCTGGCGCTTGCGGCCCCGCTCGTCGCCCCCTACGCGCCGAGCGCCCAGCTCGACATCGTGGCACTGCAGAACCGGCCCCCGTCCTTCGCCCACCCCCTCGGGACCGATCTCTACAGTCGCGACGTGTGGAGCCGGCTCCTGTTCGGCGCCCGGGTCTCGCTGGCCGTGGGCGCGTTGGGCATGGGCGTTGCCGTCACCGTCGGCACCGCGGTGGGTGCGGTGGCCGGGTACTGGCGCGGCGCCGTGGACGCGGTGCTGATGCGGGTCGTGGACGTGGGGCTGTCGGTCCCGCGGATCTTCGTCCTGCTGGTGCTCGCCGGCCTGTGGGAGCGGATGCCGGTCGGCGTGCTGGTTCTGGCGATCGGACTGACCAGCTGGTTCGGCACCAGCCGCCTGGTGCGCGCCGAGGTGCTGGCGGCGCGCGAGCGCGAGTTCGTCCAGGCGGCCCGGGCCGTGGGGGCGGGCACCGCCCGCATCGTGGTGCGCCACATCCTGCCCAATGCCGCCGCGCCGATCTTCGTGACGGCCGCGCTGGGTACCGGCGCGGTCATGCTGCTCGAGTCCGGCCTGTCGTTCCTCGGCATCGGGGTGGCAGCACCGCTGCCGAGCTGGGGCAACATGATCGCCGACGCCAGGGACTCGGTGCGCTCCGCTCCGTGGAGCGTACTGGCGCCGGGGCTCGCGATCGGCCTGGTCGTCACCGCCTGCGCCGCGGTCGCGGACGGACTGCGCGACGCCCTCGACCCGCGCCGAGCCCGGCGCGCGTCCGAGCAACTGGCGCCGTTCCCGGGGTCGTGGGATCTTTCGTCGCCGATGCGCGACCCCCGTCCCGACACCCCACGGAACCGCGCGTGACGGAGCCGCTCCTCCGGGTCCGCGATCTCCGCACCTACTTCGTGTCCGAGCGTGGCTCGGGAACGGCTCGGGCCGTGGACGGCGTCAGCTTCGACGTCTTCCCGGGCGAGACCCTGGGCATCGTCGGCGAGTCGGGCTGCGGCAAGTCGGTGACCTCGCTGTCCATCCTGCGCCTCGTCCCGGAGCCTCCGGGCCATATCCTCCCCGGCTCCCTGATCGAGTTCGAGGGCCGCAACCTCCTCACGCTCGCGCCGCGCGAGTTGCGCGCGATCCGCGGCAACCGGATCGCGATGGTGTTCCAGGAACCCCTCACCTCGCTCAACCCGGTGCTCACCGTCGGCGACCAGATCGCCGAGGCCGCCGTCGTGCATCAGCGGCTGTCGCGCCGGGCGGCGCGCGCCCGGGCCGTCGAGATGCTCGCGCTGGTCGGCATCGCCGACCCCGGCACCCGCGTCGACCAGTACCCCCACGAGCTCTCGGGCGGCATGCGCCAGCGCGTGATGATCGCGATGGCGCTGGTCTGCCATCCCCAGCTACTCATCGCCGACGAGCCCACGACGGCGCTCGACGTGACCATCCAGGCACAGATCCTCGAGCTGCTGGACCGGCTCCAGACGGAGCTCGGAATGGCCGTGATGCTGATCACGCACGATCTCGGGATCGTGGCCGGCCAGGCCGATCGCGTGGCCGTCATGTACGCGGGACAGGTGGTGGAGTGCGCCCCGACGCGCGACCTGTTCGCGCAGCCGGGTCACCCGTACACCGAGGGCCTGCTCGCGTCGGTGCCCCGGCTCGACCGTCCGCGCGAGCGCCTGCACGCGATCCCCGGTCAGGTCCCGGCCGCCACCGCATGGCCCGCCGGCTGCCGGTTCCATCCCCGCTGCCCGTACGCGTGGGACCGGTGCCGGACGGAAGAACCGCCGCTGTTCGACGTCGCCCCCGGTCACGCCGCGCGCTGCTGGCTCGTGGCCGAGCCGGCGCGCCGCGAGGGGACGGCGCCGTGACGGCCCCGCTCCTCGCCGTCGACGCCCTGCGCAAGGACTATCCCGGCCCGCGCCGCTGGCTGGGATTGGGGCGGCCACGGCATGTGGTCCGCGCCGTGGACGACGTCTCGTTCACCATCGAGGCGGGCGAGACGCTCGGCCTGGTGGGCGAGTCCGGGTGCGGCAAGTCGACCGTCGCGCGGACGATCCTCCGGCTGGTGGAGCCCACGGCGGGGCGCGTGCGCTTCGACGCCCGCGACGTGCTGGCGCTGCCGGCCGCGGAGCTGCGCGCGCTGCGACGGCGGATGCAGATCGTCTTCCAGGACCCGTACGGCTCGCTCAACCCGCGCATGACCGTGCGCCAGACCCTGCGCGAGCCGCTCGATATCCATCGCCTCGCGGCGGGCCAGGCGCGCGACGAGCGGGTCGCCGCGCTGCTCCGCGAGGTCGGCCTGAGCCCCGAGCTCGCCGACCGCTACCCGCACGAGCTCTCCGGGGGACAGCGCCAGCGGGTGGGCATCGCGCGGGCACTGTCGGTCGAGCCCACGTTCATCGTGTGCGACGAGCCGGTGTCCGCCCTCGACGTATCGGTGCAGGCGCAGGTCCTGAACCTCCTGGCCGACCTGCGCGCCCAGCGGCGCCTGACCTATCTGTTCATCGCGCACGACCTGGCCGTCGTACGCCACATCGCGGACCGCGTCGCGGTGATGTACCTCGGGCGGATCGTCGAGCTGGCGCCCGCGCCCGCCCTGTACGGCGGCCCGCGCCACCCCTACACCCGGTCACTGCTCTCGGCCGTCCCCGTCCCGGACCCCACCGCGAAGCCGCAGCGGATCGTCCTCCCGGGCGATCCGCCGTCGCCGGCCAACCCGCCGTCGGGCTGTCCGTTCCACCCCCGCTGCCCACACCCTGCGAAGAACGAGCGCTGCCGCACCGAGCCGCCGTTGCTGCGCGACGTCGGGCCGGGGCACCGGGCCGCCTGCCACTTCGCCGATCAGCCGATGTGAGTCGGGCGCTCAGCCGCCGTGCACGATCGGCGGCGTGGCGCGCAGCAACCGCATCTCCTCGAGCACGGCCAGTGCCCAGCCCGCCGTGATCAGCCAGCCCCCGGTCTTCAGGTCGAAATCGAGCACGACGGGCAGCTCGATCACCGCGATCCCCAGGATGGCGAGCAGCAGCAACGGTACGCGCTGCGCCTTGGTGCCGCGCCCCTGCTGCCAGGCGAGCACGCCACCCGTCACCAGCAGGGCCGCGGCGGTGCCGAGCCGCTGCGGGGCGTCCGATCCGTCCTGGATCGCCCGCACGAGGAACGCGGCGGCGAGCAGGAGATAGACGGCCCGCAGCACGCCGTGGACCGCGGGCCCGCGCCGCTCGATGGCGGCGGCGAGCGACGGCAGGAACTCGACGAGGACGTACAGCACCGCCGCCAGCACGGGGATGCCCAGCATCCCCGCATTGGCGGCCGAATCCCAGACGCCCGTGAGGGGCCGCACGTCGCACGCATACGGCAGGCAGAGGCCGACCAGGACGAGTGCGGCGGCGAGCTTGCGGAGCATGGTCACCTCCGGGGTTCGGCGACGAGGCGCGCCAGGGCGGCTCGCGCGTCCTCCACCAGCGGCCGTAGCTCGGGATCGCTCCCGTCCCACAACTCGAGGACGCGCTGGTAGTAGGCCGCGGCACTGTCGCGCCTGCCGGCGCGCTCGAAGATCCGGGCGATGCGCAGCTGTGCCGGCCCGGCCCAGGCGCGGTCGTAGATCCCGAACCACAGCACCGAGCCGAGCCATGCCCGCGCGTCGTCGTCACGGCCCAGGCTGTCGAGCAGCTCACCGACGAGATACCGCTCGGCCGGACGGGAGATGAACGGCGAGAAGAGCTTCGGCTCGTATCCCCCGTCCCGCACGGTCGGCTCGAGCAGGGCCAGCGCGTCGCGCGGCTGGCCTCGCGCCACGAGCAGCCATCCCGTGAGGCCCCGGCCCAGTCCCTGGGCCACCGCCCGTGCCTGGGGGGGGCCCGGGAGGCGGTCCAGCGCCTCCGCGTGGCGGCGTAGCGCCGCGGTGTCGCCGAGCGCGGCGGCGACGCGGCCCAGGAGATACAGGCGGATCGCCGGATACAGGCCGTCGTGGGTGTTGAAGTACGCCGACGGAAGCGGGCTCGGCCGCTCGGCGCCCGCGTCCCAGGCGAGCAGCTGATCCCGCAGCCGGCGCAGCGAGTCGGCGGGCGTGGCGGCGAACGGCAGCGTCGCGAGCAGCGCCCGGTGCGCGAGCAGCTCGCCGTCCGCCTCGCCGCCAACCCGGCGCAGGTCCGCCTGCGCTTCGCGCAGGCGGCCCAGCGCCGCGTGGTAGTGCGCGCGCATGGCCCGCACCCGCGAGACCGCCACCGGCGTCCCCCCCGACGCGGCGAGCGCCCCGAGCAGCCGGTCGGTGGCGTCCAGGTTGCCGCCGAACATGTACACCGAGTAGACGCCCTGGAGCGCTGCCGCGGGATTGCCGGCCGCCAGCTCGGCTTCGAACGAGGACCAGTCGGCGTGGCCGTCCGCGAGCGCGAGCTGCATTCCGCGCATCTCGAGGGCGCGCTCGCCACCGGGATTGAGCTGGAGGACGCGTTGCACGAGGGAGTCCACCGCAGCCCGGTCGCGGCGCGCGCCCGCGATGCGCACCAGGTGAATGAGGGCGGTCGCGTGGTCGGGCTCGAACGCGACGACCCGCTCGAACGGCTCGCGCGCCTCCTCGAGCGCGCGGCCGTACAGGGCGCCGTCGTGGAACAGTACCTCGCCGAGCTGGAACCACGCCTCGATGTCGTCGGGATAGCGGGCGGCGATCGCCCGGTAGCGGCGCTCGGCCTCCACCGACCGGCCCTGCCGCCACACCAGCCGGGCGTCGAGCAGGGCGCGATCGTGCTCCGACAGCCGGCTGGCGTGGCGCACCGCCGCATCGGCGGCCACGGTGGACCGGTCGAGCTGCAACGCCCACTCGGCCGCGAGGCTCAGCCGGTAGTAGGCGAGCGCGAACATCGAATCGGCCCGGACGGCGGAGTCGAAGGCCTCGACCGCGGGGGCGAATCGGCCGGCGCGGAAGTGGGCCTCGCCCTCGAGGTACGCCTTGAGGGCGGGGAGGGACGAGGTCGTGACCGCCGCGATGCGCGTGATCCGCGCGCCGGGCCCGCTGCCCCGGCCCGCCAGCAGCTGCACCGCGACCGAGTCCACCAGCTGGAAAAGCTGGTCGGCCGTCCCCTGCGCCGTGGCCGTCGCGGACGGTTCGCCGCCGGCCCGCCGGTAGAGCGCGGCGTCGATCCGCAGCTGCGGGCCGGCCTGCACGATGTCGCCCAGCACGTACAGCCCGGCGCCGAACCGCGCGGCGATCCGCCCCGCCCCCGTCGGGTCGAGGGACCCCGCCGCCTCCCGGCGCGCCACGCCCAGCACCGCCCGGGGGTCCACCGCCCGCAGATCGCCCGCGCCATCGAGACTGGTCGAGAGCAGGCTCACGATCCCCTCGCCCAGATAGGCGATGTCGCTGCCGCCGCGCACGGCGAACGGCATGACGGCGATCGCCGTGGGCGACGCCGCGGGCGCGTCCCGGCGGCCGCGCCACGCGAACCACCCCGCCGCGAGCGCGAGCATCGCCACGGCCGCGGCTGTCACGCCGCGGCGCCGCGACGCGGGCCACCGCGGCCGCGCCGCGACGGACCCGGCGGGAGTGGCGAGCCGCGCCAGCTCGTCGAACAGCTCGGTGGCCGACTGGAATCGGGCACCCGGATCGCGGGCGAGGCAGCGCGTCACGAGGCGGTCGAGCGCGGGCGGCAGGTCGCCCCGGTAGGCCACGAGGGGCGTGGGTGACTCCGTGAGCTGGGCCGCGAGGATCTGCTGGTAGGAGAACCCCGCGAACGGCAAGCGACCGGCCAGGAGCTCGTACGCCAGCGCGCCGACCGCGTAGATATCCGCGCGGTGGTCCACGCCGGGGTCGCCCGCGGCCTGCTCGGGCGCCATGTAGGCCGGCGTACCGACGGCCATGCCGGCGCTGGTGAGCATGGCGCCACCGGTCGAGTGCCCCAGGGCCTTGGCCACGCCGAAGTCGGTGACCAGGGCGTGGCCCTCGGCGATCAGGACGTTGTCGGGCTTGATGTCGCGGTGCACGACCCCGCGCCGGTGCGCGTACGCCAGGGCCTCGGCGACTTCGCGCAGGATGGCGATCACGGTGGGGGCCGGAAGGGGGCCTTCGCGCTCGATCCGCGCGCGCAGGGACTCGCCCTCGACGAGCGGCATCACGTAGTACACGATGTCGCCCGCGCGGCCGGCGGTGAGGAGCGGGACGATGTGGGGGTGCTGCAATCCGGCGGCGACCTGGATCTCGCGGCGGAACCGCTCGACGCTGACGTCAGCGGCTGTCTCGGGCGGGAGCACCTTGATCACGACGCGCCGGTCGAGCTCCACCTCGACCGCGGCGAACACGCGGCTCATGCCCCCGCCACCCAGCTCGCCCTCGATCCGGTAGTCGCGGCCGAGGGCTTCCTGAAGGCGGAACGGCAGCGTGTCCATCACGGGGCAAGATACCGGAGCGCCCCGGCGGCGGCGAGGCTGGTCGGGCCGGTCCCGGTCAGCCGAAGAGCTCGTTCTGCCCGGCGGCGTCGGGCACCACCGGGGTCACGAGCAACGCGCCCAGGCGCGCCTCCCACTGTTCCACGTCGAAGTGGTGCTCGTGCAGCAGCAGGCGCCGCAGCACGGGCGAGAACTCGTGCAGCACCTCGAGCAGCTCGACCGTCGCCGCGCGCAGGGCCTGGATGCGCGCTCCCTCGTCCCCGGCGCCCATGTCCGCGAGGATCGACTCCTCGGTGCGCGACGCCACCAGCGGCTCGCGCCGGTCCTCGACGAACACCTCCGTCCGCTGGCCCGGACCGCGCCCGTCCGCGATCGGCATCAGGCCGACGATACGGTCGGAGCGCCAGTACTTGCCGTAGCCGAGAGACACCATCCGCGCCGGCGGAACCTGCATTGGACCCTCAGGGTGTGTGGTGCGTGGTGCGTTGCAGCAACATCGAAGGCGTGGGGTGTGGGGTGTGGGACGCTCCGCTGTGTCGCGGGCTGACCTGCACCGGAACGTCCCACATCCCACATCCCACGCCTTTCGCACTCACCGGAGGCTGGCTTCGCGCCTCCGGAGAACGTCGTCCAATACGACCCGATCGATCTTCCCGTCGTTGCGCACCCGGACGTCGTAGTTCTCCCAGTACATGAAATTCTCGAGCGCCTGCAGGAAGACGGGCGTCGCCCGACCCTGCGGGACCGCGAGCCATTTCTCCTGCTGATTGAGCGGTTCCCGCAGCAGGATCGGCTCGAGCTGACGTACGACCTCCGGGGTGATCGCGATCAGGTCCTCGGGGCGGCTCTGGAAGAAATACAGCTGGTGCAGGGCGTACAGCCGCTCGAGCTCGGCGATCGGGTCGACGTGGTCGTACACGCGGATGTCGATGTAGCGGTCGTTCGCGCCGAGGTAGCTCGCGTTCGCGCGCACCACCAGGAGGGCCGCCGACTCCATCCCGCGCCGGTCGCCGCCCGCCGCCTGGCCCGCCTTGAGCGCGGCCACGAGCCGATCCGCCAGCGACCCCGGGGTGCGCTCGAACGTCTCGGCGAGCGCGCGTACGGTCGCCTCCGAGACCAGGATGTTGCCCTGCGCGGCATAGCCGCGACCCACGATGAGCTGGTTCCGGCCGCCCGGCGGGGCCGCCCCCACCCGGCCGCCGGCCCAGTCGAACGTCGAATCGCCCGTCCAGCTCGCGGCGTGGCCGCGCGCGTCCACCATCCCGACCTGGCGCTGCGCCGTCCGCGGGTCGGCGCGCATCAGGATGGCCATCGCCTCGGGCGCGGTGGCGCCCATCGCGAGCAGCTCGAGGCCCTTCTCGCCGTAGTCGGTGTTGGCGAGCGACTGGGTCGCCACCGCCCCCACGCCGGCCCGTGCCCAGGGGACGATGCCGCCGACGTTGGGGAACTTCGACTGGACCGCGATGCCGAGGTCCCCACTGCCCGAGTCCCATGCGACGATGCTGTAGGTGTGGGCACGGCGCAGCCCGTCGTCGGGGCGCTGGATCGGGAGCGGCGTGGGGGACTGCTGGACGGCGAGCAGGACGGCGCAGAGGTGCACGGGCTCACTCCTTCCGCATCTTCTTTTTGAGCTCCTCGAGCTGCCGGTCGGCCGCCGCTTCGCGCGCCGACCGGTCCATCTCGGAGGCGAACAGGTCGTCCTGCACGTCGGTGCCGGGCCGTGCGCCGCCCGCCGCCTGGAGGTCGCGCCACGCCTGCTCGGTCGAGCGGTCTGCCTCGGCGCCGCCGCGTCCCTGCACCGCCCGGCGCAGCTGGTCCTCCATCTCGCTCAGCTCGCGCTCGGCCAGCGCCAGCTCGTCACGCTGCGCCGCGATCTTCCGGTCGAGCACGTCTGCGCGCTCCCGGTGCTTGGCGGCGAACCGGGCGGCGATCTCCGCCGTCTCGTGGTCCTGGATCTCGGCGGCGAGCCGGCCGCGCCGCTCGGCGTCCGCCGTCTCCCGGCGATGCGCCGCGAGCTCCTGCTCGCTCCGGGCGAGCGCGTCGCGCATCGCCTTCACGGCGACCTTGGCCTCGATCACCGCCTCCCGCATCCCGAGCGCGAGTTGCCGCAGGTCGGCGGGCGGCGTGGCCGCGTCCAGCGCGGCCCGCAGGGCGTCACGCAGCCGCTCGAACACGCCGGCTCCGGAGGGCGAACGCATCCATACGTGGGAGAAAGGTTACGGCGGCGCCGGACCGCGTCAACTTGACGCCGGTCTCCGCCCCGGCAGATTGAACCGCCGCATGCCCCGCTCAGGTCTGGCCGCCCTCGCCGCGATCGCGGTACTCGCCTGTGACGGCGGGCTCCAGCCGGTGGCGCGCTGTCCGTCCGGCATTTGCGGCACGGTCACGATCCGCGGTACCGAACCCGAAAGTACCCACGCCGTCTTCATCATCGCCTACCGTACCTTCCCCCAGACGTGCGACGACATTCCGGACTTCGTCCCCTTCCCGCCCCCGAGCATTGCACTGGGAGACACCGTGGCGAGCTACACCCTGCCGCTTCCCAATGGGCAGTACGAATGGATCGTCGCCGCCTGGAAGAAGCTCGGACCGTTCACGCTCACACCCGCCGACACGGCGGTGCTGCGCGAAGCCGGGTTCTATCGCGACCCGCCCGGCTCGTCCACCCCGGGGACGGTCACGGTGAGCGGGACCGGCGTCGACTCGGTCGATTTCGTGGTCGATTTCGACTCCCTTCACCCCATCACGGACTACGTGACGTGCGCCGGGCGGTGAGCGCGCGCATCGGCCCGCTGCTCGCCGCCCTCGCGACCGTCCCCGCGGTGGCCGCCGCCGGCCAGGACCACGGGGTCGTGCTCGGCGCCGTCCGGGACTCGGTCGGTGCCCCGATCGTCGGCGCCGAGGTGCGCGAGCTCCGGTCGGCGCGCACGACCTACACCGACGCGGCGGGGCGATACCGCCTGACCGCCGTCCGGGCCGGCGCGATCCGCCTGCGTGCCTCCCGCATCGGCTACCGCGGTCCGGTCGAGCGGACCGCGTCGCTCGCCGCCGGCGATTCGGTGCAGCTCAATTTCGTGCTGGCGCCCCTCGCCCTCCAACTCACGCAGGTCACCGTCGTCGACAAGGGACCGTCCCGCATCGTGGCGGACGCCGTCACCAGCGTCGCCGTCATCGACGAGGAGGCCATCGCGAGCCGCGCCGTCGTGCGCGTGGACGAGGCCATCGATCGGGCCCCGGGGGTCCAGCTGCTGAATGGACAGATCAACATCCGGGGCTCCACCGGATACGCGCAGGGGGTCAACTCCCGGGTCCTGCTGCTGGTCGACGGCGCGCCCGCGAACCAGGGAGACCGCGGCGGCATCAGCTGGGACCTGGTGCCGATCGACGACATCGAGCGCGTCGAGATCGTGAAGGGGGCCGGCTCCGCCCAGTATGGCTCCGCCGCCATGGGCGGCGTCGTGCACCTGGTCACGCGCGAGATCCCCGTGGGATGGCACGGGCACGTGCGGGCCACCGGCTCCGGCTTCGGGGATCCGGGCCACGAGGAGTGGCGGTTCCGCGACTCGCCGGGGTGGCGCGGTGGCCTGGACGTGTCCAGCGGCTACGGCAGCGCGGTCGTACGCGGCCGCCTGACCGGCGGGGGCTACCACTCCGATGGGTATCGGGAGCAGGACGCCCGGGACTTCTGGCATGTCGCGGGACGCGTCGACTGGGACGCGAGCGAATCGGGTCGCCTCCAGGTTGGCGGCTCCTGGGCGGTGGATGACTACGAGGTTCCGCTCGCCTGGTGCAACGCCGGCGAGTGTGACACCCGCGGCCAGGAATACCTGCCCTTCCACATCGCCGACAGCGATCGCGGTGCGACCACCCGGTCGCAGAAAGGCTACGCCAGCGCGGCGTACACCGCGCGCGGCGTGCGCACCGACTGGCTGGCGCGGGCCTCCTGGGTCCGGACCGAATTCACCGACCACCGCCCGACGGCCGACGACCACTCGCTCGCGGACCGCTACGGACTCGAGCTGCGGGCCGTATCTCGCCCCGGCGGGAGCCGGACGGTGACGGTCGGCGTCGAAGGCGCGCTCTCGGACGTTGAGAGCGACATCTTCGCGACCCACCGCCAGGGCGAATACGCCGCATTCGGCGAGAGCCAGCAGCAGGCGGGCCCCGTGCGGCTGACGCTGGGCGCACGGATCGACTTCCTCGCGGTCGACGGGGCCAGCCTGACCGCCGTCGTGAGCCCGCGCGCCGGTGCCGTGACCCAGAGCCGGTGGGGGATCTGGCGCGCGTCGGTCGGCCGCGGCTTCCGCGCGGCCACCCTCGCGGAGCGCTTCGTGTCCACCGACGCGCTCGGCATCAGGATCGAGCCGAACCCGGGACTGACATACGAGACGGCGTGGTCGTTCGAGATCGGCAATACTCTCGCCATCGGCCGTGACGCATTGCTCGACGCCGCGCTCTTCTGGACCGAAGCCAGCGACCTGATCGAGCCGGCACTGTACTTCGACAGTGCCGGGGCGCACATCCAGTTCCGCAATGTGTCGCGCGCGCGGCTCGCTGGCCTGGACGCGGCCCTCACCGCGGCGCCGTTCACGCCGCGTCTGAAGGGCACGGTCGCCTACATGCTCCTGTACGCCCGCCAGCTGGCGCACGACACCGTGCCGGAGCAGCCGCTCGCCTTCCGGCCGCGCCACCTCCTCACGCTCAGCGCCGACTACGGCGCCGGCCCGGCGACCGTGGGCGCGGATTTCCGGTACTCGTCGCGGGTCGAGCACATCGAGCTGGAGCAGCTGGTCGCCCTGGGCGCCATCGATGGTCGGCGCGTGGCGGCCAGCGTGCTCGATCTCCGGGCCGCCTGGCGCCGCGGACCCTGGACCGTCCGCGCGCTGCTCGCCAATGCCCTGAATTACGCCTACAACCTGGTGCCCGAGACCCTGGCCCCGATGCGGACCGGGACGCTCTCCCTGACGTGGGCGTATTAGCTTTCGGCATGACCGCCATCCCGACTCCCGCCTGCCGCTCCGCCCGGGGCGCGGCGCTGGCGCTGATCACCACACTGGCCGCGTGCGGCGGCCGCGAGGGCAA
>DASPFU010000039.1:0-2593 GCA_035620935.1 Gemmatimonadales bacterium | reverse complement strand
GAACGGCGCGTGCACGACCAGCTGCATGCCGCCGCCCTCGTCGAAGAACCGCTCGAGCACCAGCGTCTCCTGGGTCGGGACCACCCCCAGGATCTTCTTCGTGGCGTCGAGATACTCAACGATCAGCCGCGCCGCGGCTTCCGGCAGGCCGGGGATCTCGCGCGCGAGCCAGGCGACGGCCTCCTGCGGCTGATCCAGGCGGAGCTCGACGTCGCGCCTGAGGCGCGACACTTCCTCGGACAGCTCGTCCGAGCGCCCCGGCGCTTCACCGAACCAGAACGGGATCGTGGGCGGCTGCCCCTGCGCGTCCGCCACCCGGACCACGCCCTGGCGGGTCTCGATGCGAGTGATCAGGTACGACGTGTTGCCGAGCTGGAAGACCTCGCCAGGCATCGATTCGATGGCGAAGTCCTCGTTCACGCTCCCGACGAACGTCTCGGTCGGCTCGAGCACGACGCGGTAGTCGCCCAGGTCCGGGATCGCGCCGCCCGACATGATGGCGGCGAGCCGCGCCCCCCGCCGCGCCGCGATGCGGCGCTGCACGCCGTCGTAGTGCAGGTGCGCCCCGCGCCGGCCCCGGCGGGTGGTGAACCCTTCGCCCAGCATGCGCACGACCCCGTCGAACTCCTCGCGCGTCAGCTGACGATAGGGGTACGCCCGGCGGACCAGCTCGAAGAGCGCGTCCTCGCCCCACTCCTCGCAGGCCACCGCCGCCACGATCTGCTGCGCCAGGATGTCGAGCGGCTTCTCCGGGATGAGCAAGCGGTCGAGGCGACCCGCGCGCGTGGCGCGCAGCAGGGCCGCGCATTCGACCAGCTCGTCGCGCGAGAGGGGGAACAACCGTCCCTTGGGGACGGCGTCGAGCCGGTGGCCGGAGCGCCCCACCCGCTGCAGGAACGTCGCGATCGCATGGGTCGACCCGATCTGGATCGCGAGGTCGATCGCTCCCACGTCGATACCCAGCTCGAGGGATGCCGTGGCGACCAGGGCCTTGAGCTCGCCGCGCTTGAGCCGCTCCTCCGCCTCGAGCCGCTTCTCCCGGGACAGGCTCCCGTGGTGCGACGTCACGTGCTCGGAGCCGAGCCGCTCCGAGAGGTGCAGGGTCAGCCGCTCGCACAGGCGGCGGGTATTGACGAACACGAGCGTCGAGCGGTGCGCGGCGATCAACTGGGCGACCCGATCGGTCACCTCCTCCCACACCTCGGCCGCCATCACCGCCTCGAGCGGCGAGTCGGGGATCTCGATCGCCACGTCCACCTCGCGGACGTGGCCGGAATCCACGATCTCGGGGAGCGGGCGGTCCGTCCCGACCAGGAACTGAGCGATCTCCTCGATGGGCTTCTGGGTCGCCGACAGGCCGATCCGCTGGAGCCGCCGGCCGGCGAGCGCCTCGAGGCGCTCCAGCGTCAGCGCGAGATGGCTGCCCCGCTTGTCGCGAGCCACGGCGTGGATCTCGTCCACGATGACCGTGCGCACCGTGCGCAGCATCTCGCGGGCGCGCGGCGATGTGAGGATCAGGTAGAGCGACTCGGGCGTCGTGACCAGCACGTGTGGCGGCCGGGCGAGCATCGCCTGGCGGTCCTCGGGCGGCGTATCGCCGGTGCGGACCACCGTGCGGATCTCGATGTCGGGGAGGTCGAGTGCCGGCAGCGAGGTCCGGATCTCGGCGAGCGGTTCGGCGAGGTTCTTCTGGACGTCGTTCGACAGCGCCTTGAGCGGCGAGACGTAGACGACGTGCACTTCGTCGGTCAGCGTGCCGGCGAGACCCTGACGCAGCAGCGCGTCGATGGCCGAGAGGAACGCGGCGAACGTCTTGCCCGCGCCGGTGGGCGCGGCGATCAGGACGTCACGGCCGTCCTGAATGAGGGGCCAGCCGCGGCGCTGTGGCTCGGTGGGCCCGGTGAAGCGGGACGCGAACCAGCGAGCGACGGCGGGGTGGAACGCGGCGTGCGGCATTCAGCCGAGCGACTCCGCCACGGTGATGCCGCGCGTCGCCGCGATCCGTTCGATCGTCTCGCCGATCTTGTTGTTCGGAGTCGAAGCCCCCGCGGTGAGGCCGATGGTGACCGGCCCCGCAGGCAGCCACTGCTCGAGTACGCGCTCCGCGGTGCCCCCCACGGGGCGGAACCGGATCGTCCCGCCCGCGGGGTCCACACACAGCGCGTCCTCGATGTGATAGGTCGGCACCCGCTCGGCGCAGATCGCCGCCAGGTGCGTGGTGTTGCTCGAGTTGTACCCGCCGATCACGATCATCAGATCGAGCGGCTCGCCGATCAGCTTGAGGACGGCATCCTGCCGGTCCTGCGTCGCCGAGCAGATGGTGTCGAACGTGCGGAAATGCGCGTCCGCCGCGGCCTCGCCCCACCGCCGCACCACGCTGCGACGCAGCTCGGCGGCGATGGCGAGCGACTCGGTCGACAGCATCGTCGTCTGGTTCGCCACCCCGATGCGCTGCAGGTCCCGGTCGGGATCGAATCCGGGTGAGGTCTTGCCGGCGAATCGCCGATCGAACGGCTCCCGGCTCCCGCCTCCCTCCATGTATTTGCACACCTCATGCGCCTCGTCCATGTCCCGGACGATCAGGAAACTGCCG
>DASPFU010000038.1:0-2915 GCA_035620935.1 Gemmatimonadales bacterium | reverse complement strand
CTCACGGTCACCGTCAGCATCGGCGCCGCCGGCCCCGACGGCCGGCGCTCACCGGACGACGTGATCAGGGCGGCGGACAAGGCACTGTATCGGGCGAAAAAGACCGGGAGAAACCGCGTGGAAACGTGAACGACGCAGATGGCAGATGGCAGATGGCAGATGGCTGCCCTGCCGGCTAGCTGCCATCTGCCATCTGCCGCCGTCGCATGACCGTACCGACCAGCAACAACAGCCCGCCCGCGGCCAGCAGTCGCAGTGTCCAGCCCTCCAACGTCAGCTGTGTCACGATGCGGTGCCGCACCTGCGCCCGGCGGTACTCGAGGTCCGCCACCTCGTCCACCGCGACGAGGTCCCGCTGCCAGCCCTCCGGGAACCGCGCGCTCGCCGCGCGGCGGAGGTCGATGATGCGCTCCTGCATCGCGTTCGCGCGGCTGACCAGGTACCAGCGCTCGAACGGCGCGGTGACGAACACCAGCAGCACGATCGCGCCGCCGATCAGACGCAGCCGCCGCGCCGTGTCGACCGGGAGCGCGAATCGCATCGGGCGCAAAGCTCGCGCAATCCGAACGCCGGCGCCACTATATAGCTCCGTGGGAAAGTCGCAGTCTGCAGATGGCAGTCGGCAGGCGACACTCTGCCGTCCCCACCACCCCAGTCGAGGCCCTCATGCGTGTCGTGACGCTGACCACCCTGCTGACAGCCATCTGCCATCTGCTTTCTGCGCAGTCGTGGACTCCGTTGCTGGATGCCTCACGGCGCGACCTGCTCCACGAGGCGCTGTCGGGTGAGCTGGCGAAGGAGCACGTCATCGAGATCACCCGCCATCACCGCATCCAGGGCTCGCGCGGCTTCCGGGACGCGGCGCAGTACGTGCTGGGTCAGCTCGAGCGCACCGGGTTCTCCGAGCGGGACGCCATGATCGAGTCGTATCCGTCCGACGGGCGCGCCGTCTATCAGACGTGGCAGTCCCCGTCCGGCTGGGACATCACCGGCGCCGAGCTGCGGATGGTCGAGCCGTACGACGAGCGCATCGTCGGCTACCCCGAGATCGCGATGAGCGTCATCACGTACTCGAACGCGGGCGACGTGACGGCGGAGCTGGTCTGGGTGGGACGGGGGACGGGGGATGGGGACTATGAAGGGAAGGACGTGCGCGGCAAGTTCGTGCTGGCGACGGGATACGGCGGCAGCGTCCACCGCCTCGCCGTGCTCCAGTACGGAGCGCTGGGCGTCGTGTGTTTCCTGGACGACGATCGCGCCCGGGAGTACCCCGACATGCTCCAGTACACGGGGATGTGGCCGCGCTCGGACGAGCTGGAGCGCGTCACCTTCGGGTTCAACCTCACCAGCCGCCAGGGGACGAAGCTGCGCGACCTGCTCGCCGCCGGACGCAAGGTCGTGCTGCGCGGCCAGGTGCGGGGCACCGGTCTCGAGCCGTTCTTCATGGACGTCGTGATCGCCACCATCCCCGGCGCGGATTCCACGGCGGGCGAGCTGGTGTTCAGCGCCCACCTCGATCATCCCAAGGAGTCGGCCAACGACAACGCATCCGGCTCGGGCGCCCTGCTCGACATCGCGCGCACCCTGCGGGAGCTGATCGACTCCGGCCGCCTGCCCCGCCCGCGCCGCACGCTGCGGTTCGTCTGGGTCCCCGAGTGGAACGGCACGATGGCGTGGATCGACGCGCATCCCGAGGTGGCGGGGCCCGCACTCGGCGGGCGGATGCTCGCCAACATGAACCTCGACATGGTGGGCGAGCACCTCGAGATCCTGCACTCGAGCCTGGTGCTCACCCGCACCCCCGCGTCGCTCCCCTCGGCGGTGAACGACGTCGTCCGGAACATGGCCGAGATGGTGGACCGGATGGACGTGCGCACCCCCCGTGGCAGCCTGTCGCGGATGAACTGGCGCGTCACGCCGTACTCGGGCGGTTCGGACCACATGATGTTCATCGACCGCAAGGTGCCCGGGGTGATGTTCACCCACGACCCCGACTACACGCACCACACCTCGGAGGACACGCCGGACAAGGTGGACCCCGTGGAGCTCGAGCGCAGCGAGATCATCGCCACGGCGACGATGCTCTACCTGTCGGACCTCTCGCCGCTCGAAGGGGTGGACCTGGTCCACCTCACGGCGGCGAACGGAGCGGCGCGCCTGGGCGAGGCGATGCGGCGGGCGCGCCAGCGCCTGCTCGCGGCCACCGGCGCCGCCCGTCAGGAGGCGTGGGCCGAGGCGCGCAACGCCCTCGTCCACGCCGCCCGTCAGGAGCGCGACGCGGCCCGATCGGTGCTCACCTTCCAGGGCGCCGCACCGGTGCGCGACGCCGTGGCCTCAGCCGAGCGACGGCTGGCCGCACAGGAGGCCGCGCTGACCGACGAGCTGCGGGCCGCCGCCCGCGCCGCCGGCCTCGCGACCACCGAGCGGCCGCGCGCCGCCGCCCCCCGCGTGCCGGTGCGCCTGACACGCGGCCCCCTCGACTTCGGCCTGCCCGAAAGCCGGCTCCCCCCCGAGCGCGCCGCGTGGTACCGCGGGGACATGCCGCTGGGCGACGATGCCCGGTTCGAGCTGGTGAACTTCATCGACGGCCGCCGCAGCATCTCGGAAATCCGCGACGCGCTCGCCGCCGAGTTCGGGCCGGTGGCGCTGGAGGCGGTCGCCCGGTACCTGGAAGACCTCGTGAGCGTGGGGGTGGTGAGATGGAAATAGCAGTTGGCAGATGGCTGATGGCAGGAGCGACCTGATCACGGAGGGATCCCGATGCGCGTGCTGACGATGAGCGTTCTGCTGACTGCCATCTGCCATCTGCTCTCCGCGCAGTCCCGCCTCGACCGCCTGAAGTCCGAGGCCCAGACCGACGTTGCGCGGCGCGCGCCGCTCACCCGGCAGATGGGGGACCAGGTCTTCAGCTACGG
>DASPFU010000037.1:0-6913 GCA_035620935.1 Gemmatimonadales bacterium | reverse complement strand
GGTGCTCGGGGCGTACGAGCGGTTGCGGGCCGATGGCGTCCGGGCGCGGGCGGTCTCGATGCCGTCGCTCGAGCTGTTCCTCCGCCAGCCGCCGGCGTACCGCGACGCCGTGCTGCCCCCGGCGGTCACCGCGCGGGTCGCCGTCGAGGCGGGCTCGCCAGCGCCGTGGGTGCGCTGGGTGGGGGATCGGGGCGCGGTGATCGGCATCGAGCGCTTCGGCGCTTCGGCCCCCTATCAGCGGATCTACCAGGAGTTCGGGCTCACGGTGGACAACGTCGTTGCCCGCGCGAAGGACCTACTGGCCGGCTGAGCCGGGCAGGGCGATGCGTGTGATGCGTCCCTGCGGGCCGACGGCCCACCCCACCCGGCCGCTGGCGGCGAAGCCCAGGCTCCAGTAGGCGAGCGTATCGAGCGGCGCCCACGCCCCGCCGCCGTCCGGCGACCAGTCCATCCCGCCCGGACCCACCGCGACCAGCGCCTCCGTGCCCGGCACGAAGACCGCGCCGTACACCGCGCCCGCGAACCCGGTGCGCGTCCCTGATTGCCACGTGCGCCCTCCGTCGGTCGTACGCGCGGCGTTCGGCCCGCGGCCCGTGGCGTCGGCCACGTCCCCGCCCAGCGCCATGCCGTGGAGCGTGTCGATGAACGCGAGCGACGCGAGCCCGGCGCTCGGCCCGCCGGGCACCGGCGTCACCGCCGCGGCCCAGGTGCGCCCGCCGTCGGTGGTGCGGAGCACGCGCGCCGTATCGGCCGCACCCGTGCCGATCCAGGCGTGATCGGTGGCGGCCGTGACCACGCAGGTGCCGCTCGCGGCGAACGCGCCCTCGCCCGGCTGGGCGGGCGGCAGGTCGGCGGCGGGGACGGGACGCCACCGGGCGCCGCCGTCGTCCGTCACCAGCACCTGGAACGCGCCGTCCACCGCGTCCGAGAACGCCACGGCACGCCGCTCGTCCCAGAACGCGAAGCAGTCGTAGAACGCGCTGGAGTCGCGGTTGACGAACTGCGCCGTCCACGACCGGCCGCCGTCCCGCGTGTGGTAGATGCGCGAGCGCTCACCGGGGCCGGCCGCGAGCAGCCAGGCCACAGCGGAGTCCACGGCGTGCACGTCGCGGAACTGGAGGGAGTCGGCGCCCGGCGCAGGGATCGGCGTCCAGTGCGCGCCGCCGTCGGTGGTGCGCAGCACGACCCCGCCGTGTCCGCTCACCCAGGCGACCCGCGCGTTCGTTGCGCTCACCGCCTGCAGCACGGCCGTCGTGCCGCTCGCCTGGGGCTCGAGGGTCGGCTGCTGGGGCCGACTCCGCCAGCCCGCGGCGCCCCAGATCAGCAGCAGGCAGAGTCGGACGGCGCTCGCGATCGTCATCCCGTCTTGTCCACCACGCCGAGGGTGAGCAGGGCGGGGAGGTACACGATCGACACCAGGAACACGCGTCGCGCCCACAGCGAGCGCGCGGCGGGCCGCCAGACCATGGCGGCGCCCGCGGCCGCGTACACCAGGCCGAGCCCGAGCACGCCCCAGAAGTAGACCGGTCCGGTGAGTCCCAGCACGGTGGGGACCAGGCTCACGGGCACGAGGGCCACCGCGTAGAGCAGCGTCATGCGCGCGGTGCGGCTGCCGTCCGCATCGTCGATCGACAGCATCGCGAGGCCGGCGGAGCGGTAGTCGTCCCGGTAGATCCATGCGAGGGCGAGGAAATGCGGCAGCTGCCAGAGGAACAGGATCCAGAACAGCGCCCACGCGGGCGCCGACAGCTCCCCGCCCGCGGCCGTCCACCCGCCCAGCACCGGCAGCGCGCCCGGCACCGCCCCGACCAGCGTGTTGTACGAGGTGCGGGGCTTGAGCGAGGTGTAGACCCAGACGTAGGAGACGAGGGTCAGGGCGGCGAGCGCGGCGGTGAGCAGGTTGACCCGCCACGCGAGCAGCCCGATGCCCACCGTGGCGGCCGCGGTCGCGAAGGCCAGGGCCCGGCGGGGCGTAATCCGCCCCGAGGGGAGCGGGCGGCCACGCGTGCGGCGCATCAGCGCGTCGGTGTCGCGCTCCCGGATCTGGTTGAGCGCGTTGGTCCCCGCGGCCACCAGCGCCGTCCCGAGCAGCGTCCAGCCGAACCGCCCCAGCGCGAACGGCGCCCGCGCGGCCATGTAATAGCCCCCGGCCGCCGTGAGGACGACGAGCTGGGTGATGCGGGGCTTGGAGAGCTCGAGGACGGCCTTCACGGGCGGTAATGTAGCCTCTACTTTGTAACCCTCCTATGCTGGAAGAACTGAAGTCCCGCCTGCAGGCCGAGGTCGAGCGCCTGAACCACGAGATCAACTTCGTGCTGCCGAAGGAGATCGAGAAGGCGCGCGCCCACGGCGACCTGCGGGAGAACTCCGAGTACAAGGCGGCCCTCGAGCGCCAGCAGTTCGCCCAGGCCCGCGTGTCACACCTGCGCCAGCGCCTGTCGAAACTGTCGAACGTGTCGGAGAAGGACATCCCGCGCGACCGCGTGGGGTTCGGGTCGCGGGTGACCGTGGTGGACATCGAGACGACGGCTCGCGAGGTCTACGCCCTGACCCTGGGCGAGTTCATCGACGGCGGCGACGCCGGCGACGAGCTGCCCGTGTCGATGGCCTCGCCCCTCGGCAAGGCCCTGGTCGGGGGCCGGGTCGGGGACCAGGTCGCGATCGTCCTGCCGATGGGACGCCGGTCGCTGCGGATCGTGGAGCTGATCACCGTGCACCAGCTCGCGGCAGGCGTCGGCCCGACGGCGCCCGAGCCCCCGGCCCCGAAAAAAGGGCGCCGCCGCAAGGTTGACTAGCTTCATCCCGGTGTCACCGCCGCTTCACGCAGCAGGTGCTACCATGTCCACAACGGGGGGGTGTTCCTCCCCGGAGGTGGACTCATGCTCGACGTATTGGTGCTCTCGCGGCCCCCTTCCTGGCGGCTGCGGTACTTCGGGGGCGGTTCGGTCTCGGCCGCCGCGCACTCCGCAATCCTCACCCTGATCGTCTTCGCCACGGGGCGCACCGCTGCGGTGCAGCAAGCCCTGGGATTCGATACCACCCTGGTGTACGTCGCCCCGAACCGGACGCCCGAGCCCGATCGGCAGGCGGAGCAGGAGCGGGAGCAGGCGGCCCGGCAGGTCGTGCTGGTCGACGCCCCGGTGAAGGGGTTCCAGACCATCGCGGCCATCACCGACATCCCGAACGAGCTTCCGCCGATCGATCTCACCGAGCGGTTCGATCCGCGCGACTACTCGGGGACGGGGGTCGAGGGCGGCGTGGCGGACGGCCGGGAGATGGACGTCGTGCCCGGGACAGTAGTCCGCTACAGCCCGGTCTTCGAGGCGTCGGTGGTGGAAGAGCAGCCGGCGCTCCTCGAGTCCCCGGTGCTGGATTACCCGCCGCTCCTGCGGCTGGCGGGCATCGAGGGACGGGCGGTGCTCGAGTTCGTGGTCGACCCGCAGGGCCGTGTCGAGGAGGGGACGATCAAGCTGATCCAGGCGTCGCATCCGGGGTTCGCGACGGCCGCGCGCGCCGCGGCGCCGGCGATGCGGTTCTCGCCCGCCCGCGTGAATGGGCGCGCCGTCCGCGTCCTGGTACGAGTGCCGTTCGACTTCACCCTGGTCCGCCGCTAGGGCCCGCGCCGGGCCTCTTGACTAAGCCCTCGCCCGAGGGTCACTTGGAGGCGTTCCGCTGTGGCGGTGCCGACGGATACGCCTGCTCACTCTCCGTTCCCTGACTCTGTAGAGGTGGTGCCCATGTCCTTGATCCCCAGGCTGTTGGCGGCCGTCGTGGCCGCCGCGCTGTGCGTGCCCGCGGCCGCCCCGGCCCAGGCCGACCCCGACCAGGCCGTCGCCGGGGGCGGCTCGCTGCCCGCCGGGTGGCACGCTCGCACCGAGCGGAACGCCCCCCTGACCAACGTGAAGTTCGCGGCGATGGGCGACGGCTTCCACGTGACGCTCGGACCGGCGGCGATCTTCTGGCGCGACGCCGACACGATCTCCGGCAACTACCACATCGTGGCGACGTTCGCCCAGACCAAGGCGCCCCAGCACCCGGAGGCGTACGGGCTGGTCATGGGCGGCCGGAACCTCGCCGATTCGACCCAGAGCTACACGTACTTCATCATTCGCACGATGCCCGACAAGGCCGAGTTCTCCATCCGCCGCCGGGCCGGCTACGCGGTGCGGCCGACCGCGGTGGTCGACTGGACGGCCAACGCCGCGGTGAAGCCGGCGGACGCCGCGGGCAAGGCGACGAACGAGCTCAGCGTGCTGGTCTCGGGGGGGAAAGCGACCTTCTACGTGAACGGCACCGAGGTCCACAGCGCCAACGCCGCCGACGTCGACGTCAACGGGATCGTGGCCTACCGGGTGAACCACAATCTCGACGTGCATCTCAGCCCGCTCGGCATCCACAAGCGATAACCCGGCCCCATGACCGATGACGCCGGATCAGCCCGCTTCTCGTTCTCGCCGTTCGCCAGCCACCAGTTCTTCACCGATGTGAACCGGTGGCTGGTGGACCGGGTGGTCCGGCCAGCGGTGGAGGTGGTGGTCGACCTGGGCTGCGGCCCGGGCGCCGTGACCAGGCTGATCGTCGAGCGCATCGGCGCCACGCCGGGCGCGCGGGTGATCGGGATCGACCCCTCGCACTCGGCCTTGGAGCGCGCGCGCGCCGACGTCCCGGACGCCCGCGTCCAGTTCCTCGAGGGCACGGCCGAGTGTCTCACCCAGCTCGTGCCGCGAGCCGACGTGGTGGTCTTCCTCAACGCGCTCCATCTGGTCTCCGACAAGCCGGCGGTGCTCGGCGAGATCCGCAAGATCCTGCCCGCGGGCGGGCGTTTCGCGTTCAACTCGACGTTCTTCACGGGGGCGTACGAGGGCAACACCGGCGGGTTCTATCGCCGCTGGGTGGTACGGGCGATGCAGTCGCTGAAGGAGCGGGGCATCCCGGTCCCGAAGGCCGACCGGTCCGACGCGATGCAATGGCTGACGCCGGAGGATTACGCGGCGCTGTGCGCGGCGGCGGGGCTGCGCGTGACGACGCAGGAGCTGCTGCGCATCGAGCTGCCGCTGCAGTGCCTGACGGACATCTGCCGGTTCTCGCTGTTCATCGAGGGCGCCCTCCCCGGCGTGCCGCTCGAGGAGGGCTCGCAGGCGCTGGAAGTGGGACTGGGTCGGGCGCTGGACGAGATGAAGTTCACGACGCTGCCGCGCAACTGGCTCGAGGTGATCGCCGAGGCGGTGTAGGCCGTCAGTCCAGCGGCTCGAGCTCCCACTCGAGCTGGCGATGCGCGGCGCGCAGCGCGAGCTCGACGTCCTCGGGACGCGCGCCGTGCGCGAAGATGAACCCCGGATAGCGGCTCCCCTCGGGCCACGGCACGAGCCTCTGTCCGGTCGCGGTGATCACGACGTCATCCACCCCCGGCAGCGCGCGCGCCCGCTCCGTCCCCTTCACGCCGCGCAGCATGCCGCCCTGCCCGGGCACCGGGATCATCATCACACCGCTGGCGCGTGGCTCACGCATCAACGACGGCAGCGGCAGCCCGAGCGCGTGACGCAGCACGACCTCCTCGAGCGTGATGTCGGTGCCGAACCGCAGTGCCGCCGAGCACCGCCCCCCGATAGGGCGCCCCGCCAGCTCGATCAGCCGCGCCCCCTGCGCATTCCACCGCAGCTCGGCGTGCACCGGCCCCTCCACGAGACCGATGGCGTGCGCCGCGTCCTCCGCGACGCCCGCGAGCGCGCGCTGTGCGTCATTCGGGAGGCGCGACGGCGTGACGTAGAGCGTTTCCTCGAAATACGGGCCGTCGAGCGGGTCGGGCTTGTCGAACAACGCGAGCACGTGCAGCCGGCCCTTTTCCAGCAGGCCCTCGAGTGCCACCTCGGGTCCCGGGATGAACGCCTCGACCAGGAGCTGGCGCCCCGCGGGGCCGCAGTCGGGGACGTCCTTTCCCTGGAGCAGACGAGCGATGCGCCGGAACGCGGCGACGAACTGCGCCGGGTCGTCGGCGCGGATCACCCCGCGCGAGGCGGCGAGCCGCAGCGGCTTGAGGACGCACGGGTACGGCGCCGTCGGGGCAAGCGCGACCGGGTCGAGCGCGAGGTCGTGCAGGGCGAAGTCGGGCACGGGCACGCCCGCCGCGCGCATGGCCTCGCGCTGCAGGAACTTGTCCCGCGCCGCCTCGACCGCGGGCAGCGGGTTCGTCGCGCGGCCCAGCGCCAGGTTGATCGCGGTGGCGAGGATGACGGTGTCGTCGTCCACGCCGAGCGCGGCGTTCAGCGGCGACTCGCGGTGGAAGGCGAGCGCCTGGTCCACCGTGCGGGGGACGCTCGCGAAGTCGAGCGTGAGGAGCGCGTCGGGGCGGGCGGACTCGAACGTGGAGGGCCGCTCGGACGCGACCGTGAGCGCGACATCGAGGCGGCGCGCCGCCTCGACGAACGCGGTCGTGCGATAGCTGGCGGTCGGCAGCAGCAGGAGCAGCCGCGGCCGCGTCACGTCACTTCTTGGAGGAGGCGAAGTAGGGGTTCGCGCCCGAGCCGTGGTCGGTGATGTCCACCACGGCCTTCACTTCGGGGATGTGCTGCGCGAGCACGCCCTCGATCCCCTGGCGGAGCGTGACGCTCGCCATGCCGCACCCCTGGCACCCGCCGCCCATCCGCAGCATCACCACGGCCTCCTGCACGTCGATCAGCTCGACGAAGCCACCGTGGCGCGCGACCATCGGGTTCACTTCCTGCTCGAACAGATCGGCGACCCGCTCGTACAGCTCGTCGTCGCCTGGGCCCTCGGGACCGGCCGGGCGCGGGGCCGCCGCCGCCACGGCCGGCACCGCGCCGCGCAGCGTCTCGCGGATCGCCACGCCCACCGCCTTGCCCACCGCCTGCCACGGCGCCTCGCTCGCCTTGGTCACCGTGACGGCCTCGCCCGA
>DASPFU010000036.1:0-3579 GCA_035620935.1 Gemmatimonadales bacterium | reverse complement strand
GAGCGGCGTTCAGGCGCGGGCCGAGCCCCGCTTCCGCAGCAGCGCGACGCTGCCGCCGATCGCGATCGCCGCGAACGCGAACCACTGGATCGCGTACGAGCGGTGCGGGCCGTCGTCGAGACGCGGCGCCGGCCAGCGGCGGACGGGCAGCCGGGACGCGGACCACGCCCCGGCATCCGGCAACCACTGCACGACGAGGGACGCGAGCGGATACGGGAACGAGTCGGCCAGCGCGGCGGGATCGGCGTCGCCGCGGGCGCGGGGACCGCGCAGTGCGAGGCCGACGACCTCCAGCGTGTCGCCCTCCCGGGTCGCCGCCAGGTCCACGGTGCGCGCATCGGGAGAGGGGACCCACCCGCGATCCACCAGGACCGCCGACCCATCCGCGAGCCGAACCGGCGTGAGGATGGCCACGCCCGGCGTGCCGTCGAACGTCCGGCCCGACCACACCCGCTGGCGCGCGTAGTCGGGCGCACCCCGCACAACGACGCGCCGCTGCGCCACGGTGTCCGCCAGCGTCCCGGCGGCGTGGACCGCCACCGGTGCCGCTCCCCGGCTGGCCGCCAGCCCCGCGTTCACGCGCCGTCGCTCCGCGAGCCGGTCGAGCTGCCACACGCCGAGCCGGACGCAGATCCCCGCTACCACGATGCTGAGCACGACGAGCGGCAGGCGCCCGCCCCACCGGCCGCTCACGGGCCGCCCGCGACCAGGGCGAGCTTCGCGGCGCGGGACAGCCGCTTCAGCGCCGCCTCACGACGCAGCGCCGCGCCGCGGCCCGCCTGCCCTTCGACGAACACCAGCCGTAACGGACGTCGCGCCCGGGTATACGCCCCGCCCCTGCCCGCGGCGTGCGCCCGCAGGCGGCGCGACAGATCGTTCGTGACACCGGTGTACAGCGACCCGTCGCTGCACGCCAGGACGTACACCACCCACGCCGGCGGCGTCACGCCTGGAGCAGGGCCTGCTCGAGGTCGGCCATCAGGTCGTCCGGGTGCTCGATGCCGATCGACAGGCGGATCATCTTCTCGGTGAGGCCCACCGCCCGCTTCTCGTCAGCCGCGACGTCGGCGTGGGTCATCGAATAGGGATGCTCGGCGAGGGACTCCGTGCCCCCGAGGCTGACGGCCAGCTTCAGCAACCGCAGCGCGTTGAGGAAACGGAACGCTTCCTTCTCCCCGCCCCGGATGTCGAACGAGACCATCGAGCCGGGGGCCACGCACTGTTTGCGGTAGATGGCGTGCTGCGGGTCGCCCTCCTCCAGATGCCCGAGATAGTGCACGCGTTCGACCTTGGGGTGCTGCGCGAGGAAGTCCGCCACGTAGCGGGCGTTCTTCATCTGGGACGTCATCCGCAGCTTCAGCGTCTCGAGACTGCGCTGCAGCAGCCAGCCGGTCCACGGGTCGGCCAGATTGCCGAAGAAGGTCCGCAGCCCCTTCACCCGGTCGATCAGCGCCTTGCTGCCGAGTGCGGCCCCCGCGATCACGTCCGAGTGCCCACCGATGAACTTGGTCGCCGAGTAGAGGACGATATCGGCGCCGTGCTGCAGCGGCCGCTGCCACAGCGGGCCGAGGAACGTGTTGTCCACGAGCACGACGGGCCGGCGGTCGCCCGTAGCCCACGTCGCCGCGAGGGCGGCGCACGCCTCGAGGTCCACCAGCGTGTTGGTGGGGTTGGCCGGCGTCTCGATCATCAGCGCGGCGACCTTGTCCCGCGCGCCCGCCCGCTCGACCTGCTCGGCGATCGCCGCGCTCGCGTCGCCCGCGGGGAACGGGAGGCCGGTCACGCCGTAGCGCGGCAGCACGTGCCGCAGCAGGTGATCGGTGCCGCCGTACAGCGGCGTGCTGTAGAGCACCACGTCCCCCGGCCGCACGAACTCGAGCAGGGTCGTGGCGATCGCGGCCATGCCGCTGACGAACGCCGCGCACGCCTCGGCATCGTCCCACAACGCCAGCCGTTCCTCGAAGATCTCGATATTGGGGTGGCTGATCCTGGTGTAGATCATCCCCGGGATCTCGCCGGCGCGCTGCTGGCGCAGTCCGTAGGCCAGCTCGAAAAACGCCTTGCCCTCTTCGGCGGTCTTGAAGACGTACGTGGACGTCTGGAATATCGGGCTCTTGAGGGCACCCTCCGACCACTCCGGACGGTACCCGTAGGACATCATCAGGCTCTCCGGGCGGAGCGCCTGGTCTTCGCGGTAGCCTTCGGGGTGCTTGCGCTCGGTCACCCGCGTCCCGCCTCCCCCGTCCCCCCTCCCCAGGAGTCTAAGGCCACGGCCCCACCACGAAATTCACGGTGTCGGCCCGGGCGTTCTTCAGGGGCACGTGGGCCGGGTCGGCGAGCACGGCGATCAGGCGGTGCGGGCCCCGCGCCAGCGAATCATACTGCCACTCCGTCTGCGCCTTCCCGAGGTGCGTGATGCCGGCGGCACCCGCCGGGATCGAGGCGTCGAGCGGCGTCACGTCCACGTCCAGGAACAGGTGGTGGTGCGCCGTGCCCGGCCGGTTCTCCGCCGCGGGGGCGAGCTCGGCGCTGACCACGCCGAGCGTGACCCGCACCGGCGCCGAGACGGTCTCGCCCTCGGTGGGGGCGGTGATCGTCACCGATGGCGCCCGGCCGCAGGCGGCGACGCCGAGCGCCACGACCGCCAGGGCCCACACCCGTCCCCCGTCCCCCGTCCCTGCTCCCGGTCTCATGTCAGCCTCGTCTCGACGGTGATGGTCACGTTCCCCTTGAGCGCCCGCGACACCGGGCAATTCTCCTTGGTGAATTCGGCTGCCCGCTGGAAGGCGGCCGCGTCCACGCCGGGGACCGTACCGCGCACGGTGAACGCCATCGTCGTGATGGTGGGCACGCCGTTCACCCGGTCGAGCGTGCAGGTCGCCGCGGTCTCGATCCGCGTCGAGGGCGTGCCCGCTTTTTCCAGGTCCGCCGCGAGCGCCATGCTGAAACACGCCGCGTGGGCCGCGGCGATCAGCTCCTCGGGGGTCGAGCCAGGCGCCCCTTCGAACCGCGTCCGGTACGAATAGGCGCCGCTGAACGCGCCACTGCCGGCCCGGTAGGTGCCAGACCCGTCCTTCAGGGTCCGCTCCCACACGGCCATCGCCTGACTGGTCGTCACGGGTGTCTCCCTAGTTTCCGGTCGCGGGCGGCGCCGGCTTGCGCGGCATCATCTCGTCGCGCGTGGCGAGGTGATAGACGGTGAACGCCACGACCGTGGCCGCCTGCTTCAGGTCGTCGAGCACCAGCCGCTCGAAGGTGTCGGCATCGGTGTGGTGCGTGCGGGTCCCGTACTCGATCGGGTCCTGGATGAAGTTGAACCCCGGTACGCCCGCCCGATCGAACGAGAGGTGATCGGTGCCGCCGGTGTTGCCGCGGCGCACGGCGGCGACACCCAGGTCCCGGAACGGCCAGAGGATCTGCTCGAACACGGGCACGGCAGCCTCGTTCGACTGGTTCCAGACGCCCCGGATGCGGCCGGTGCCGTTGTCGACGTTGACGTAGGCGGAGATGCGATCGAGCTCGGCCTTGTGCCGCTCGACCCACCCCGCGGACCCGCGCAAGCCCTGCTCCTCGCCGCTC
>DASPFU010000035.1:0-44461 GCA_035620935.1 Gemmatimonadales bacterium | reverse complement strand
CGCGCCTCACCGGGCACCCGCCGCGAGCGGCGTGACGGTGATCCGCACGGCCTGCCGGCGGGCGGCGTTCTCGCGCGCGATCTCGGCGTTGCGCCGGCCGAGCTGCTCGCGCAGCAGCTGGTTGTACAGGAGGTTGGCGGCGGCCGGCTGCGGTGCGGGGCGGGTCAGGCTGGCGACGAAGCCCGTCAGCAGTGTGCCGACGCCGACGGCGACCAGGGGGGCCGATTCCACGTCGAGCGCGCCGCCCACGGCCAGGGCCGCCGCGGCGGTCGCCCCCGTGTAGAGGAACGCGAGGCCCAGCGGCCGCCAGTTCTTGGGCGGGATCTCCGTCGCCGGCAGGGAGTCGTACCCCGGCAAGGCCGTGAGATGCGGCAGGGTGTCCACGCGGCCGTGCGCGAGGCGGATGCGCCGCGCGGCCGAGAAGGAGCTCTGGCCCGCTCCGCGGGCCTCGATCTGCACGGTGTAGTCGCCCGGCGGCACCGGTCGGCCGTCGGGGAGCTGCGCGGGCCAGCGCAGGTTCACCTGGCCGCTCGTCACGCTCGAATCGATCAGGACGGTCGTCTCGCCGCTGATCGCGACGGTCCGCACCCGGGCGGACGACGTCACGACATAACGGAGCGGCACGAACCCCTGGCCGGCCACGAACTCGGTCGAATCCACCTGTGGCTGGCGCACCACCAGCACCTGGCTCAGCGCCGCCTGGAAATAACCGTTGATGCGGCCCGAGACGCGCCCCAGCTCGCGGTCCGGGTCGAGCAGGATCATCTCCCGGAACGCGGCGATGCACGAGTCGGGCTGGTTCGTGGCGCCGAACACGAAGCCGAGCAGCTCGTAGGCCCGTGCCCGCTCCGGAGCGGTGAGGCGCTCGCGCATGGCCTGGCGCGTGAACGCCAGCGTCTGCGTGAAGTCCGCGCTGCCGTATGCCTGGATCGCACGGCGCAGATTCAGGTTCTGCACGGCCGCCGGGGCTGCTTGCGCCACCGCCGCCCGTGGCACGAGCAGCGCCACGCTGGCGAGCAGGGTGGTGATCCGCATGCGGCTCATCCTTCCGGAAGGAGTGAGTGCGTCCGGCGCACGGTCGCACCGGCCTCGACGACGACCTGCTCACTGACGGTGCGAAAGCCGGGGGCCTCGAGACGGATGGTCACGCGGCCGGGACGGACGCGGTAGTTGCCGAGCGGGGTCTCCCCCGCCTCTACCCCGTTGATGAACACGGTCGCCGCCGGCGTCGCGTTGATCGAGATGTAGCCCCACTGCTCGGCCGCGGGGGCCGCCGTCTCGGGCGGGCGCACCGGGGCCTGCACCGTGGGCGCCGCGGGGCTCGCGACGCTGACCGCGGCCTGCCCGCGCGCGGAGCCGGCGAGCGCCTCGATCATGGCCAGCCCCGGGGCCACCGCCGTCACGCGGCCCAGCGAGTCGACGCGGGCGATCTGCGGCGCGCTCGAGGACCACGTCAGCACCGTCCCGGGGACCGCCTGCCCCTGCGCGTCCACTGCCTGGGCCTGGAGGACCGTCGTGCCCCCCACCCGGAGCTGCGCGGTGCTGGGCGTGACCCGGACGTCGGCCACGACGGAGGCCGCGGGCGGCGCGGGCGCCTGCACCACCGGCGTCGGCGCCACCGCACCCGTCCCCCGTCCCCGGTCCCCCGTCCCCTGTTGCAGGTACCAGTACCCCCCGGCCGCGCCGCCCAGCAGGACGACGACGAGGAGGGCGAACAACCCGCCGCTGGACCGCTTCGGCTGCTCCCTCGGCCGCTCGACGCGCGGCGCCGGACGTCGTGCGCCCGCGGGAACGGGAGTGACGGGCGGCGCATGGGGTGCGGGGGACGCGAACGGCTCGGTCGGCAGCTCCGCCGAGAGCGCGGGATTGGGGCGGGGCCGCAGCGTGATCGGCCCGCTCCGCCCCGCGGTCACCGGCTGCTCCGGCCACACGGCGGTCGCGAACTCCTCAATGGTGGCGAAGCGCTGCGCCGGGTCCTTGGCCATCGCGCGGTGCACGGCGGCCGCCAGGAACTCCGGGACCTCGCGGCGGACGTCGCGCGCGGTGGGCGGGTCCTCGAAGATGTGCTTGTAGAGGATGGTGTGCACGGAATCGCCGCTGAACGGCAGCTGTCCCGTGATCAGTCGGTAGCCCACCACGCCCAGCGAATACTGGTCGGCGCGGCCGTCCACGGTCTGGCCCTTGGCCTGCTCCGGCGCCATGTAGTGGGGCGTGCCGATGATCATGCCGGTGCCGGTGAAACCGCTGGCGGCCTGCAGTGCCTTCGAGATGCCGAAGTCGGTGAGCATCACACGACCGTCATGGTCGAACATGATGTTCGCCGGCTTCACGTCGCGGTGCACCACGCCGCGCTGGTGTGCGTGCCCCAGGGCGCACGCGGCCTCCCACAACACGCGCTGGACGTAGTCGATGGGCAGGACCTTCTTCTCTTCGACGACGTCCTCGAGCGACGTGCCGGAGACGTACTTCATCACGAAGTAGTTGAGGCCGCCCTCGCTCTCGACGCGGTAGATGGGGATGATGTTGGTGTGGTCGAGTCGCGCGGCGGTCCTCGCCTCCGCATGGAACCGCTGGACGAGCTTCGTGTCCTGCGAGACCTCGGGCGGCAGGACCTTGATCGCGACGTCGCGGTCGAGCGCGAGGTCCTTCGCGAGGAACACGGCGCCCATCCCGCCCCGGCCCAGCATCTTCTGCAGCTCGTACTTGCCGTGGACCGCCCGCTGCAACTGCTGCTGCAGCGCGTCGATCGCGCTGGCGGGCGCCGCCAGCGCGCCGCCGCCGGTCTGGTCCGCGCCGCAGGAGTGACAGTACCGGCTGCCGTCAGGCAGCTGCGCGTGGCACTGGGCGCACTCGACTAGGGGCGCGGTGATGGCAGCCTCCTGCGGTCACCGGTCACCGACGGCGGCGGGATGGTCGCGTCCCGCACGACTGACTCGGCGGCGCGCGGCGCGACGACGGACATCGCCGCCGGTGCGCTGCCGGGAGGCGTGCACGCGACGCCCTTCACGATGCACATCGCGTAGCGGGTCGGCACGCCGATGCGATCCACCACACCGACGTAGTAGTCCCCGGCGTTGAGGAACAGCTTGACCTTGCCGAACGATCCCGCGGCCTGGTCGGTGCCGAGCTGGACGAAATCCGACGCCCGCAGCAGGTACAGGTCGATGTCGGACGCATCGACGCCCCCCAGGGGGCGGGGCTTGGTCTGCACCGTGACCGTGTCGGCCAGCGTCACCCGGAAACGGTACCAGTCGATGTCGTGCGGGTTGTCGATGGTCAGCGTGTCGGCGAACAGCGGCGTCGCCGCCCCGATCACGATCTGCCGCGTCGGATCGGCGAAGTTGCGGTCCGCGTACTTGCACCAGATGTCGTTCTCCTCGAAGCGGTCCGGCCCGATGCGGCGGTCCACCGTATGGTACCCCCGCACCGCGGCCAGCTCGTAGCGACCGTCCCGCGCGTAGAACGACAGCAGCTGGAGCGACGTGTCGGGCAGGTCCCGCAGCGCGATGATGGTCGAGACGGACCGTTCCTCGAACGGGAAGAAGAACCGGTCCTCGCACACGTAGAAGCCGGGCGAGTGGATGAACGAGCCGGACACGACGAAGTACGCACCGCCGCTGAACTCGATGGTGTCGGACAGGTAGGAGAACGCCGTGTCGTTGAGGACCGTCGAATTGAGGATGAAGGTGACGGCCTGCGTGGTGTCGGCGCGCACGAAGCGGAACCAGTCGACCGCCTGCCCGCCGATCGGCACGGGTTCGTAGAACAGGGCCGGGTTGTAGAACAGCGTGAGCTTCTCCCCGATGGTCGGCTGTCCACCCGCCCCGTTGATGTCGATGCGCGCCGCGAGGGCGGAGTCGGGCTCGTACAGGTCGCGCTCCGTGACGGCGACGCTGTCGCTCTGGCCGAACACGCCGGGCCCGAGGAACGTCAACCGCGCCGAGGTGGCGCGGGGCGGCACCCACAGCTCGATCCGCCCCAGCCCGTCCCGGTTCCCCTGGAACGAGAACGGGTCGAGGAAGAGGTTCTGGCCCGCGAGCGAGGCCCCGAGCGTCAGGTTCATCCGCACGCCGAAGAGGGTCACCTTCTCACCGTACCGCGCCTGCGCGGGACGCACCGAGTCGACGGCGTACAGGCCGACCACACGCAACGCGGTGGTGCCCTCGGTCGCGCCCTGGTACTGCTTGGGCGTCGCACGGACCACCACGACCCCCGGGGCCACCCCGGTCACGCCCGCGCCGCCCGGCGTATCGCCCTGCACGGTCGCGATCCCCACGTTGTCGCTGGACCAGAAGAAGTCGATGTTGCGGATCTCGACGTCGTCCCCGGTGCCGGAGTCGGCGGTCGCCCCGACCAGCTGGTAGGCCCGGGCCGAGAGGGACTCCGTCTCGCCGTCGCCGAGGACACCCCGGGCTACCAGGGTGTCCGACTGGGCGACGACGACGTAGACGCTCCCACTCTGGTCGTCCGGGAACGAGCACGTGGCGACGGCGAGCACGGCGGCCAACGCAATGACCGCCCGAGCGCGGGTCGGGTTCTGCATGATCACCCGATGGGGAGGAAGCCTGCTCAAGATAAGGAGAGCCCTAACACCCTGCTAGACCGTCACATTGGCCCCGGATAGGGACCGTTTCTTCTCAGAAGGGCGACCGCCGCCTGCGCCAGGGAGTCCAGCGACGCAGAGCCACGAGGGTCCGCCGCGGACGCCACCAGCGGGCGGTCCAACTGAAGCGGGGACGGTGAATCCGGATCACGTGGTGGGGGTGAGCCTCGACATGTCGGGAGCCGGGAGCCGAGAGCCGGACGCTCCTCGCGCGCGGCGGGGTGCCGACCCCAGCCGAACGGCTCCCGGCTCCCGGCTCCCGGCTCCCGTCAAATCAGCGAGCGGTACAGATCTCGGAGGTGATGGTCGCGCAGATCGCGCACCGACTCCCACAGGTCCTGCTCGGAGGCCGCGCAGAAGATCTCGGCGGTGGACCGCTCGCCCTCGGTGTCCTCCGCCCCGAAATGCACCCGGCCGCGCCACATCCCGTCTTCCGTCTGGCGGACGGCGAGCCGCACGGGGACCTCGTTCCCATCGAAACGGATGCTGGGCAGTTCGTGGACGACCGGGGTGTTCGCGGGAACGAGATGGCGAGCCGGTTGTGCGGGCATGCCGAGCCGTAGGCTGGTTTGCGCAAAGATAAGACTAAGCGACGCTGACGCAATAGGTTCGGCCACAGCAGGGAGCAGGGACGGGGGACGAGGGACGGGCGCATTCGGTGGCACCCGTCCCTCGTCCCTCCTCCCCCGTCCCTCAGATCCTGAACGGCACCGGCGCGAAGGTGATCGCGAACAGGAGCAGCGCACCCAGCGCCACCGCATGGCGCGATCGCGGCAGGGGCCGGATCCCGTCGAGCACCGGCGGGTGACCGAGCCGCCCGCGCGACAACGCGAGCACCAGCACCGCCCACACCGCCCATCCGATCCACCCGAACCAGCCCAGCACGAGCAGCAGGCCCCAGAATCCCGCGGCCAGCGGGCGGTGCCACGCCGGCACGGCGGCGTACAGCACGTGGCCGCCGTCGAGCTGGGCGATGGGCAGGAGGTTGAGCATCGTGACCATCATCCCCACCCAGCCGGCGAACGCCAGCGGATCGAGCGCGACCGAGGTCGCGCTCGATCCGACGAGCCGGCGCAACGCCAGCGTCACGAGCGAGTCCCCGAGCTCCACCGGCAGGGCGCCGAACCAGATGACCATCCCCTGGAGTCCCACGACCGCCGGCAGCGGCTCGGATCGCGCCAGGCCGAGCGCCAGCACCGGGAGCGCGACCACGAAACCGGCGAACGGACCCGCGGCCCCGACATCGATCAGCTGGCGCCGGTCGGACAGCACGGTGCGCAGCCGGATGAACGCGCCCATCGTGCCGATGAACGACGGCCAGAGCGGCACGGGGATGAAGTACGGCGGCGAGGCATCGAGTCCGTAGCGGCGCGCCGTGAGGTAATGGCCCAGCTCGTGGGCGAGCAGGATGGCGACGAGCGGCAGGGAGAACGTCAGCCCCGTGGCCCAGGCGCGCAGCGCGTCCCGGGTCGGCGCGAGCTCGGTGAACAGGCCAAGGAGGTGCCCCGGCTGGATCGCACCGGCGAGTATCGCTCCGGCGTACGTCGTGGTGCACAGCGTCGCGATGAGCAGCCCGGCGTGCAGGGCCCAGCGCTCCGGCGCGCGGGGCCACCGCCGGGTCAGGACGAGGTGGCGGCCGTCCGCCTCGTCGGACCAGTAGGCCGGACCGGGCCAGCTGGCGAGGTGGTGGGACAGCTCCGCGGACGGCGCCGCATGGTCTGGATGTACAAGCGCATCAACGACTTGCCGGTCCCGGAGCTGGGTGGTACGCCACGCCACCAAGCAGGACGCCAGGTCCCCCCCCTGCTCTTGACTCACGTCGGCCCGACCCCTAGCATAGTGACCTCGACACATCCCGCAGATTCCTGACCGCCGCGCGGTCAACGCGTAACCGCACAACCGTACCCCATTCCCCCCAATCGCCTGCCTCCCCGCAGGCCACGGAGCACCCCCGCACGTGGATATCGCCGAACTGAAGAGGAAGTCCGTCGCGGAACTGCACGCGATGGCGGAGAGCCTGAACATCACGAACTACTCCGGCCTCCGCAAGCAGGATCTCATCTTCCGCATCGAACAATCGCTGCTCGACACCGACACCGTGCTCCGCGGCGAGGGCGTGCTGGAGATCCTCCCGGAGGGTTACGGGTTCCTGCGCAGCCCCGACTGGAACTACCTCTACGGCCCGGACGACATCTACGTCTCGCCGAGCCAGATCAAGCGCTTCGACCTGCGCACGGGCGATACGGTGCTCGGCCAGGTGCGTCCCCCCAAGGAAGGCGAGCGCTACCTCGCCCTGCTGAAGGTCGAGACGGTCAACGGGGAGGAGCCGGAGAAGGCCAAGCACCGGGTCGCGTTCGAGAACCTGCGGCCGCGGTACCCCGAAGAGCGCATCCGGCTCGAGCGCAAGGATGGCGACCTCTCGATGCGGGTGATGGACCTGCTCTGTCCCATCGGCAAAGGCCAGCGCGCGCTGATCGTGTCGCCACCCAAGGCCGGCAAGACCATCCTCCTCCAGAAGCTCGCCAATTCGATCATCGAGAACCACCCGGAGGTGTACCTCATCGTGCTGCTCATCGACGAGCGGCCCGAGGAGGTCACCGACATGGAGGAGAACGTGAAGGGGCCCAACGTGGAGGTCATCTCGTCCACGTTCGACGAGCCCGCCGACCGTCACGTGCAGGTGGCCGACATGGTGATCGAGAAGGCGAAGCGTCTGGTGGAGCACGGCCGCGACGTCGTGATCCTGCTGGACTCGATCACCCGCATGGGCCGCGCGCACAACGTCGTGGTGCCGCACTCGGGCAAGATCCTGTCCGGCGGCGTGGACGCCAACGCCCTGCAGAAGCCCAAGCGCTTCTTCGGCGCGGCGCGGAAGATCGAAGGGGGCGGCTCGCTCACGATCATCGGCACCGCCCTGATCGATACCGGGTCGCGGATGGACGAGGTGATCTTCGAGGAGTTCAAGGGCACCGGCAACTCCGAAGTGGTGCTCGACCGGCGCATCGCCGAGCGGCGCACCTTCCCGGCCATCGACACCCAGAAGACCAGCACCCGCAAGGAAGAGCTGCTGCTGTCCAAGGACGAGCTCAACAAGATCTACCTGCTGCGGAACTTCCTGGCCGACATGCCGCCGGTCGAGGCGATCGAATTCCTGCTCGAACGGATGAAGCGCACCAAGACCAACCAGGAGTTCTTCGCCACGATGGCCCAGGGGTGAACGGCCGCCTGCTCGGCGTGGACTGGGGCGAGCGTCGCATCGGCCTCGCCCTGACCGACGAGACGCGCATCATCGCCCGGCCCCTCGCCACCCTCACGCGACGTCCGGGGAAACGCTTCCCGATGCAGCAGCTCCTCGCCCACTGCACCGCGCACGGCGTGTCGGGGATCGTCGTCGGCCTCCCGCTCGACGAGCACGGCGAGGAAGGGGAGGCGGCCGCGGCGGCCCGCCAGCTCGCCGCTGACATCGCCCGCCGCAGCGGGCTGCCGGTCGAGCTGTGGGACGAGCGCCTCACCACGGCCCGTGCCCTGCGCACCGTCCGGGAGATGGGCGGATCGACGCGGGGCCGCAAGGACGACGTGGACGCGCTGGCGGCGGCGGTGATGCTGCAGCATTACCTGGACGCCGGTCGGGGCGCCGAATCGTGACAGTGCGGAATGTGGAATGCGGAATGCGGAATCGACGCGCGCTCGATCGATTCCGCATTCGCCATTCCGCGTTCCGCATTGCCCCGCTGCTCCTCCTCGCCTGCGGGTCACCGGCCCCCGAGTGCGGCAACGAGGCCCCGCAGGCCGCCTGCGTCACCGTCACCGTCCCGCGCGGCGCGTCGTTCGCCGCGGCCGTCGATTCGCTGGCTACCCACGGCGTGATCGGCTCGCGCTGGCTGTTCGCGGTGTACGGGCGGGCGCGCGGCCTGCCCGGCAGCCTGAAGAGCGGCACCTATCGCCTGCCGGTGGCCGCGGACTACGGCCAGGTGGTGCGCGCGCTGAAGGTCGGTCGCGGCGTCGAGGTCCGGTGGGCCGTCCCCGAGGGGCTCATGCTGTACGAGGTCGCGGGGCTCGCGACCCGTCTCCGGATCCCGGCCGATTCGTTCCGCGCCGCCGCGGCCGACCCCGCCGTGCTGGCCGACCTCGGCCTCGCCGGGATCGCGTCGACCGCCGAGGGCTACCTGTTCCCCACGACCTACCAGCTGCCGGTGGGGATCGGCGCGGCCGACCTGGTGCGCGTGATGACCCAGGAATTCCGCGACCACTGGCGCCCCGAGTGGGACGCGCGTCTCGCCGCGATCGGCCTGACGCGCCACCAGGTCGTCACGCTGGCGTCGATCGTGGAGGCCGAGGTGCGCTACGGCCCGGACCGGGAGTACGTCTCGGCGGTCTACCACAATCGCCTGCGCCGCGGCATGGCCCTCCAGGCCGACCCGACCGTCATCTACGCGCACGGCCGCCGCCTGCCACGGGTATGGGAGAAACACCTGCGGGTCCGGTCCCCGTACAACACCTACCTCCATACCGGGCTGCCGCCGGGCCCGATCAGTCAGCCGGGGATCGCCAGCATCGAGGCGGCGCTGTTCCCCAAGGCGGTCCCGTACCTCTATTTCGTGGCGCAGCCCGACGGCAAGCACGTCTTCTCCACGACGTACGCCCAGCACCTCGAGGCGATCCGGAAGCTCCGGCGAGGCCGCTAGGGGTGGGCGGTCGCGGTCCCGTCCATCGCGTCGCGGATCTCGCGGGCGGCGCGCTCGGGATCCGGCGCGCCGAGCACCGCCGCGATGACGGCCACGCCGGCGGCCCCGGCCCGCACCAGCGCCGCCGCACCGGTGGCGGTCACCCCCCCGATGCCGATCACCGGCACACCGGGCGGCGCGCCGCGAGCCAGCGCGGCGAACCCGGCCGGCCCCAGGGCCGCCCCCGCGTCGGGCTTGGTGCCCGTCGCGAAGCACGGGCCCACGCTCCAGTAGTCGGCGGGCCAGTGGCGCACCCGATCGGCCTCGGCGGGCGACCCGACCGAGATGCCGAGCAGGAAGTCGGCCGGGAGATGGGGCCGCAGCGCGTCGAGGGGCACGTCGTCCTGGCCGAGGTGCGCACCGGCCGCCCCGGCGGCGAGCGCCACGTCCACGCGGTCGTTGACGATCACGGGCACGGGCAGCGTCGCCACGAGCGTCCGGGTGAAAGCGGCGATCTGGGCGGGGGCCACGCCCTTGGCGCGGACCTGGACCATCGTCGCACCGCCCTGCACCGCCCGCTGGCACACCGCGACGCCGTCACGCCCCTCGAGCAGCACGGGATCGGTGATCACCATGAGACGGAGTGACATGACCGAAAGCTATCGCCGATGATCGAGATCACGGTCTCGGCCAGGGGCGCCGCCCGCTGGCAGCGCGGGCACCCCTGGATCTACCGCACCGACGTGGCGCGCGAGCCGCCGGAGACGGGGCGCCACCCCGGCATCGCGACCGTGCACGACCGGCGCGGCCGGCTGCTGGGCCGGGCGCTCTATTCCCCCACCTCGGAGATCCGCCTGCGACTGCTCACGCGCGACCACGTGACGATCGACGGGGCGTGGTGGCGCAGCCGGATCGGGGCGGCGCTCGCGCGGCGGCGCGACGTCCCGGCCACCGCGTGCCGCGTGGTGCACGCCGAGGGGGACGGGCTGCCGTCCCTGGTGGTGGACCGCTACGGGCCCTGGGTGGTGGCGCAGCTGCTCTCGGCGGGACTCGAGGCCGTGCGCGCGGACGTCCTCGACGCGATCCGCGACGTGCTGGAGCCCGACGGTCTGCTGCTGCGTCACGACACGACCATCCGCCGCCACGAGGAGCTGCCGCAGGACGTCGAGGTGGTGTTCGGCGCGGTGCCGGACGAAGTGGAGGTCGTGGAGTACGGGGTGCGCTACCTCGCCGCTCCGCGGACCGGGCAGAAGACGGGGGCCTTCCTCGACCAGCGGGAGAACCGCCGGCTCGTGGCCGAGCACACCGCGCCGGGCGGCCGGGCGCTGGACGTCTTCACCTATCACGGCTCATTCGCCCTGCACCTCGCCGGCCGCGCCGGGACGGTGCAGGCCGTGGACCAGAGCGCCGAGGCGCTCGCGCGCGGCGCGCGCAACGCCGCCCTCAACGGCCTCGGCAACATCAGCTGGCGGGAGGCCAATGCCTTCGATCTGCTGCGGGAGCTGGAGCGGACCGGTGAGCGCTTCGACACGATCGTGATCGACCCGCCGGCGTTCGCCAAGGCGAAGGACAGCGTGCCCCGGGCGCTGGCGGGGTACAAGGAGCTGAACCTCCGCGCGATGCGCATCCTCGCCCCCGGCGGCACGCTGTTCACCTGCTCCTGCTCCTACCACGTCAACCGGACCCTGTTCGCCGCGATGCTCGCCGACGCGGCCGCGGACGCCGAGCGCCGGTTGCAGGTCGTGGCCTGGACGGGGGCGGCAGCCGACCACCCTGAGCTGGTGACGGTGCCGGAGACGGGGTACCTCAAGGGTGCGCTGCTGCAAGCCATCGAGTGAGCAGGTGCCAGGGGAGTTCCCAGACGCCAAGCGAGAAGTGGTTGCCGGTCAGCCATCTGCCCACAGCCATCTGCCATCTCCCCGGTTGATTTCTCTCCTCTCCCTTCCAAGCTTGTAGCCGTGCCCGAGCTCGGCTCCTCCCGGTCCGCCGCCGTCCGCCGCGTCCTCTGGGGGATCCTCCTCGCCAACCTGGCCGTGGTGGGGGCGAAGGTCGTCATCGGCTTCGCGGCCGGCTCGCTCGCCGTCCTGGGCGACGCGATCCACTCCACCGCGGACGCGATGAACAATGTCCTGGCGCTGGTGGTCGTCCGGGCGGCCGCCAAGCCGCCCGATGAAGACCATCCCTATGGGCACGGCAAGTTCGAGACCCTGGGCACGCTCGCGATCGTCGGATTCATGTCGATCACGTGTTTCGAGCTGGTGCGCGACGCGATCGGGCGCCTGCTGGCGGCGCGCACCCCACCCCGGCTCTCGGACCTGCAGCTCGCCATCCTGCTCGTCACCCTCGCGGTGAACGTGTTCGTCGCCTGGTACGAACACCGCCGGGGCGAGCAGCTGCAGAATGACCTGCTGCTCGCCGACGCCGCCCATACGCGCGCCGACGTGTTCATCACCATCGGCGTCGTGACCGGCATGCTGGTCGCCCGGCGCGGCTGGTGGTGGGTCGACCCGGTGCTCGCGCTCGCCATCGCCATGCTGATCGTCCGGATCGGCTACAAGATCTTCCAGCACGCGCTGCCCGTGCTGGTGGACGAGCGTGCGACGCCGACGGCGACGATCCAGAGCCTCGCCGAGAGCGTGGCCGGGGTGCGGGGCGCCTACGGCATCCGCTCGCGCGGCGGCAGCCGGTCGCACGTGCGGTATGCCGAGGTCACCATCGCGGTGGACGGCTCGGCCAACGTGGCGGACGCCCACGTGATCGCCGACCGCGTCGAAGCGCTGCTCAAGCGCGATCTCGAGCTCACCGAAGTGACGGTGCACGTCGAGCCGTGCTGAGATCCACGCCGCGCGGCCGCCCGCGCCCGCCCGCGCTCGACCCGCGCTCCCTGCGGCGCGAGTACCACGAGTTCCTGGTGCAGCGCATCGAGGAATACAAGGACTCGCTGGGCCGCCAGGAGATCCTCGCCCTCGGCGACGAGGCCGTGCGGGAGCTCGACGTCGCCGCTGGCAACCAGTACGTGCTCACCGAGGTGCTCGTGCTCGAGCACGTGGACCGCCTCATCATGAAGCGCCTGCGGCTGCCGTCGTTCCCGCGGTGGAAGCGCCAGCACCGCGCGCTGCGCGACGCCCAGCGCCAGCCGACGCACTGGGGACTCGAGCCGGACTCGCTGCTGGTGGACTACGCCCTTCGCCTCGAGCCGGGCGACGCCGTGGTCGTCGTCGGGTCGGGGTGGCTTCCCGCCGCACTGTTCGTCGCCGCGCACGACGCGCGCGTCCTGCTGCTCGATCAGGACCTGGGCGCCGTCGAGTCCGCCGAGCAACGCGCCGTCACCGAGCAGCTCTCGGGCCGCTTCGAGGCGCTGGTGCTGCAGTTCGGCGGCTGGTTCCCCGACTGCCTCCCGTCCCTGGCGGTCGTCGATCCCGCCGCGTTCGCGGAGACGCACCAGGCGGCCCAAGCCGCGGCGCTCCGGGACCTGCAGGTCCGCACGTCGCCGGGCGGCGTGCACCTCGTCCTGCCACCGGTGCACACCCCCGAGGTCATCCCCATCGCACCGGACGCCCTGCAGCGGATCTACGCCGACTGGCACATCGTGCGACGGCCGCGCACCCCGCGCGGCGCGGGGTTCGCGGCCATCAAGCCGGAGCGTCAAGACGACACGCGCTCGAACGTGTCAAAGTGACGACACTCGGCTACGAGATGATTTGGAAGTTCTTTTGTGACAACTAGTTAAGACGTTGCCCCCGCGGCAGGGTCCTTGCCATTACCGCTGGCATGACGAGTCTGCCGCTGATCCTCGACGACGAGCCCCTGGGCATCATCCTGCGCGCCGGCCGCGACAGCGCCCGGCCCGCCAAGATCTGGGCGTACTGCTGGTTCGCGGACGACGCCGAGGGCGACGACCACGTGCACCGGCATCTGCCGGTGGATCCCCGCCGATAGCCGAGGGGCACCTCCCCGCTACACCGCCTCGCTGATCGACGTGAAGGTGAACTCCCGCACGAGCAGCGGCGGGACCACGACGCTCCCGCCCACGCCGCCCGACTCGGACGCCGCCACCCGCTCCGCGCGGCCGATGGCCTCCAGGTTGTTCAGCATGATCACCGGGCTCTCGTTGAAACGGAAGTTGCGCACGGCCTGCGTCACCTTGCCGTTCTCGATCAGGAACAGCCCGTCACGCGTCAGCCCGGTGAACAGCAGGCTGCGCTGGTCCACCCCGCGGATGTACCAGAACCGCGTGACCAGCAGACCGCGGGGCACCTGGGCGATCAGCTCCTCGGTCGTGGCCGTCCCGCCCACGAGCCTGATGCCGCCGCCGAACGGCACCGGCGCCACACCCTTCCGGTCGGCCCAGAAGCGGTCGTAGGCGAGGTTCTTCAGGACGCCGTTCTCGATCCACACGGTGCGACCGACGGGCAGCCCTTCGCCCGTGAACGGCTGCTCCAGGAGATCGGGGTCCGCCGGGTCCGACAGCACGGTGACCCGCTCATCGACCACGCGCTCGCCGAGCTTGGTGCCGCCGCCCCGTTTCGCGAAGAAGTTCCGTCCCTCGTCCGCGGCCCGGGCGTTCATCGCGAACGCCATCAGGCCCAGCAGATTGCCGACGGCGGTCGGCTCGAGCACCACGGCGTACTTCCCCGGCTCGAGCGTGACCGGCGCGCGGCTGCCGCGCGCCTTGCTGATGGCCCGGTCGGCCAGGGCGGACGCACGCGTCATCCGCGTCCAGTCGTTGTGCGCCGTCCCCGCCCATCCCGAGCCCTGCCCGTCCGGCGTGCGGACCGTCAGCGTGTAGGCCGCGTCACTCGAGTGGTGGTGGGCGAACAGTCCGCCGGAGTTGGCGACGGCATTCGCTCCCGCGGTGCGGTGCACGAAGCCCGCGCCCTGGAGCCCGGCCGCCTCGCACGCGTCGGCGGCGGTGCGCACCGCATCGGCCCGCGCGGCCGCATCGAGCCGTTCGGTGACCGGGAACGACGCCGCCACCGCCCCGTAGGTCTGGGGCGACAGCAGCGGCATCAGCTCCGGGTTCTCGGGCGCCAGCCGGGCGAGCCGCTCGCTCGTCTCCACGGCGCGCTGCAGGCCGGCGTCGTCGAACACGTTGGTGGTCGCCGACGCCTGCCGCTTGCCGAACCGGGAGCTCACGGTGAGCACCGCGTTCGCCGTGTCCCCCGAGGTCGAGATCTGGTTCGCCGCGAACCGGGTGTTCCCGTCCACGCCCGACCCGATGCTCACCTGGCACCCCTCGGCCCGCGACAGCGCGAGCACGCGGTCGGCGAGGCGGCGCGCCTCGGCGCGGCTCAGTCCCTCAGCCACGGTACCTCCCCGTGTTGATCACGTTCACATTCCCGAAGCGCGCGGGCGGGCACCCGTGGCTCACCGCGTTCGACTGCGAGGGTTGGCCCTTCCCGTCGTTGAACGAGCCGTTCAGGGTGTAGGACCGCGGCCCCCCCAGCATGTCGAGCGAGTTCCAGAAATCCACCGTCCGGGCCTGGTAGGCCACGTCCTTCAGCATCCCGACGATCTTGCCGCCCTGGATCTCGTAGAACGCCTGGCCGCCGAACTGGAAGTTGTAGCGCTGCTGATCGATCGAGTACGAGCCGCGTCCCACGATGTAGATGCCCTTGTCGGTCGCGGCGATGAGGTCGTCCACCGTCAGGTCCCGCTCCCCGGGCAACAGCGACACGTTGGGCATCCGCTGGAACTGCACGTCGGCCCACGACTCGGCGTAGGAGCAGCCGTGCGAGCGCGTCCGACCGGTGTACGGCCGGATCCACTCCACCTGGTCCCGCGTGGTCTGATAGTCCACCAGCACGCCGTTGCGGATGATCTGGTAGGTCTCGGGCGCGACCCCGTCGTCGTCCCACCCGCACGCCGACAGCGACCCCGCCTGCGAGCGGTCGCCCTGGATGGTCATGAACTCCGGGCCCCACTTCAGCTTGCCCAGCACCGCCTCGGGTGGCGCCGCGAAGCTCGTGCCCGCGTAGTTCGCCTCGTATCCCAGCACGCGATCGAGCTCGGTCGGATGCGCGATCGACTCGTGGATCGTGAGGAAGAGGTGGTGTGGGTCGAGCACGAGGTCGTACGACCCCGCCTCCACCGACTTCGCCGTGAGCTTGCGCACCGCCTCTTCGGCCCAGCGCGGCGCGTTGCCCGCCAGGTCGGCCTTGAGGACCCATTCGTACCCCAGGCCCATCGGCGCGATCTCCGCGGAATTGCGGGTCTCGAAGCCGCCACCCCCTGCATCGACGGCGGTCACCGTCATCTGCGGCAGGCAGCGGTAGATCTGCTGCACCGTGAACACGTCGTCGGTCGACGCGTAGGTCTTCTCCTGGAGGAAGAACGCCAGCGACGAATTGACGAACCGCGCTCCCGGCACCTGCAGGGCCGCGGCGTTGGCCGCGAGCAGCAGCTGCACCTTGTCCTCGAGCGGCACCTTGAACGGGTCGATCTCGATGGGGCTCTGCCACCGCCCGTCCTTCACGGGATCGACCGGGGCCAGCATGACCGGTCGCCGCGTGGCCCGGCGGTTGGCCCGCGCCTGCGCCACGGCACTGCGGGCGATCCGCACGACCTCGTCGCGCGTCAGCTCGCGGCTCGCCGCGAACCCCCACGCCCCGTCCACCAGCACCCGTACGCCGAACCCGAAGGTCTCGGACTCGTTCGCCCCGGTGATCTGCTGCTCGCGGGTCGCCACCGACTGCGAGCGATTGCGCCCCACGCGCACGTCGGCGTAGCTCGCGCCGGCAGTCCGAGCGGCTTCGAGGGCGCGCAGGCAGAGATCGCGGATCGCCGGGTCGCCCTGGGGCAGCCTGGGGGCCAGCCCGACCGCCGCGACAGCGCCAGCCGTGGTTCCGAGGAATTGGCGACGGTCCATACGAGTCTCCGGTCGGCAGGAATCAGGAAACAGGAATCAGGGTAGTTCCCAGACGCCAAGGATGAAGTGGCTCCAAGTTGCAGTCGCCGGTCGGCTCCGTGCAACTGACGGCTGGCGACCACTTCACCCTTGGCGTCTGGGAACTTGTCCGGCGTCTGGGAACGCTACTGATCCCTGACGACCTTGCAACTGCCCTGTCGTCGGGTATTTATAAGACAATGCCGACCCTGACCATCAACGGTCGCCCCCTCACGGGGACTCCTGATCAGACCATTCTCGACGTCGCCCGCGCGGCGGGCATCGACATCCCCACCCTGTGCTGGTATCCCACCCTCCCGATCGTGGGGAATTGCCGCATCTGCCTGGTCTCGGTGGAGGGCCAGCCCAAGCTGATGCCCGCCTGCGCGACCAAGGTCGCGGACGGGATGGCGGTCACGACCGAGTCCCACGCCGCGGTGGAGAACCGCCGCGGGGTGTTGCGCCTCCTGCTCGAGCGCTACCCGGCGGACCACCTCCGCGACGGCGGCCGCGAGCAGCCGCGCAACGAATTCGAGCGCTACGTGGTGCGCTACGGCGTGGACCCGACGGCGGTCGCCGGTCGCGACCTCCCGCTCCGCGCCGGTGACGAACGCCCCGGCGACCCGATGATCCGGCACGACATGACGACCTGCGTCCTGTGCACCCGCTGCGTGCGGGCGTGCGAGGACATCCAGGTCGTCGGCGTGCTCGACGTCGGTCACCGCGGCGAGCACGCGCAGATCGTGGTCGGGGCGGACGGCGATCCCGACCGGGCCGGGTGCACCTGGTGCGGCGAGTGCGTCCGGGTGTGCCCCACCGGCGCCATCTTCGAGGTGCTGCCGCAGCAGCGGTTCCGGCCGGAGCAGATCCGGGCGCCCGACCGGGTGGTGCGTTCGGTCTGCCCCTACTGCGGCGTCGGCTGCCAGGTGGACCTGCACGTCGCGGACGATCGGATCGTCCGCGTCACGTCCCCCGACATCGAGCTCGACACGCCCAACCAGGGCTCGACGTGCGTGAAGGGCCGGTTCGGGTACGACTTCCCCCAGCACCGCGACCGCCTCACCACGCCCCTGATCCGCCGCGGCTGGGTGCGGCGCGACAGCGGCTGGGTGTGGACCGGCGCCAGCGGCGCCGACCGCCGCGTGGGACCATGGCGGTCGATCGAAGCCGAAGGCGGCGAAGTGACCAAGCACGGGACGGCGCCGCGCGCCACCGGCAAGTCGGTGCGCGAGCTGCCCCTGCTCGAGCGCCTCGACCAGGACATCCGCGACCGCGTCGCCACTCCGGCGGCCTGGTACGAACCGTTCCGCGAGGCCACCTGGGACGAAGCGCTGGAGCTCGCCGCCCAGGAGCTGGGACGCGTCAAGACGGATCACGGCCCGGACGCCCTGGCGTGCTTCTCGTCGGCGAAGTGCTCCAATGAGGAGAACTACGTCCTCCAGCGGCTGTTCCGCGGCGCGATCGGCACGAACAACGTCGACCACTGCACCCGCCTGTGCCACTCGACGTCGGTGGCCGCGATGCAGCGCGCCATCAACACCGCGGCGGCGTCGGGCTCGATGCGCGAGGTGGAGCACGCCGCCGACGTCATCTTCATCGCGGGCGCCAATACCACCGAGTCGCACCCCGTGTTCGGCGCGGCGATCAAGCGCGCCCACAAGCGCGGCGCGACCCTCATCGTCGCCGACCCCCGCCGCACCGAGCTCGCCGACCGGGCCGACATCCACCTGCAGATGCAGCCCGGGACCGATGTGGCCCTGTACGCCGGCATGCTGCATCACATCATCGCCAGCGGGCTCGAGGACCGGGCCTTCATCGCCGCCCGGACCCATGGCTTCGACGCGGTGTGCGAGTCGGTGCAGCCGTACGATCCCGACACCGCGGCCAAGATCTGCGGCGTGCCGGCCGACCTGATGCGACGGGCGGCGGAGATCTACGCGCGCGGACCGAACACCAGCACCCTGTGGGCGATGGGGCTCACGCAGCACGCGACGGGCACCGACATCGTCACGACGTGCCTCAACCTGATGTTCGCGTGCGGGATGATCGGCCGCTGGGGCGCGGCGATGATCCCGATCCGCGGCCAGAACAACGTGCAGGGCGCCTCCGACATGGGCGCGATCCCGTTCGCCTACCCCGACTATCAGCCGGTGACCGACCCGGCCGTGCGCGAGCGGTTCGCCCGCGCCTGGGGCGTCGACCCGGAGGCGATGTCCCTGAAGAAGGGACTCATGGTGACGGAGATCGCCAAGCCGGGGAGCGGCGTGCGCGCCATGTACATCATGGGCGAGAATCCGATCATTTCCGACCCCGACATCGCGCACGCCGAGGCGTGGTTCCGCGAGCTCGAGTTCCTCGCCGTCCAGGACCTGTTCCTCACCGAGACGGCGCGCTATGCCGACGTCGTCCTGCCGGGCTCGTCGTTCGCCGAGAAGACCGGGACCTTCGTCAACACCGAACGCCGCATCCAGCTGAGCCATCAGGCCATCCCGAGCCCGGGACAGGCCCGCGGCGACCTCGACATTCTGGTGGACCTCTCGACCCGCCTCGGCCTGCCGGCGCCGTTCCCCACGGCCGAGGACGCGTTCCGCGAGATCGCCGCCGTGACCCCCTCGTGGGCGGGCGTCACGTACGCGCGCCTCGAGGGCGCGGGACTCCAGTACCCGGTGCCCACCGCCGACCACCCGGGCATGGCGTTCCTGTTCGACGACCGCTTCCCGACCGCGGACGGCCGCGCGACCTTCGTCCCGGTGACGTACGCGCCGCCGGTCGAGCTGCCCGACGCCGAGTACCCGTTCGTCATGAACACCGGGCGCCAGCTGTACCACTGGCACACCGGGACGATGACGCGACGGGCCACGGGCCTCGACGCCCGCGAGCCGACGGCGATCGTCGAGGTACATCCGCTCGACGCCGCCGCGCTCGAGGTGTCCGACGGCGACCTCGTGCGCATCACGTCGCGGCGCAACCATCTCGTCACCGCCGTGCGCGTCTCGAACCGGGTGGCCCGCGGCCAGGTGTTCGTCCCGTTCCATTTCCGCGAGGCGGCCGCCAACCTGCTGACCAACCCGACGCTCGATCCCTACGCCAAGATGGCGCAGCTCAAGGTGTGCGCCGTCCGCCTCGAGCGGGTCCGCACACCCCAGCCGGTGCCGGCCGACTGACCCGGCCGACACGCCCATGCACGCCATCGTCAAACAGCGCCCGGCCCCCGGGCTGACCGTCACGACCGTCCCCAAGCCCGCGCCCGGTCCGGGCGAGGTGCTGATCGCCGTGCGGCACGCCGGGGTGTGCGGCACCGACCTCCACATCGCCGAATGGGACGCGTGGGCGCAGGGCCGCGTCCGGCCGCCGATCGTGGTGGGCCACGAGTTCGCCGGCGAGATCGTGCAGCTGGGCGACGGCGTCACCGAGCTCAAGGCCGGCCAGCTCGTCACCGCCGAGGGCCACATCATCTGCGGGCACTGCCTGCAGTGCCGCACCGGCAACGGGCACATCTGCCGCAACACGCGCATCATCGGCGTGGACCGCGATGGCGCCTTCGCCGAGTACATCGTGATGCCCGAGACCAACGTCCTGTCGCTCGACGGCATCCCGACCGAGGTCGGCGCGATCATGGACCCGATGGGCAACGCCTTTCACACGGTGCTGACCGCGGACATCCCGGGCAGCACCGTCTTCATCGTCGGGTGCGGGCCGATCGGCTGCTTCGCCGTCGGGATCGCGCGCGCCGCGGGCGCGGCGAAGGTGATCGCGTCGGACGTGAATCCCAAGCGCCTCGCCCTCGCCGAGCGAATGGGCGCGCATCTCACCGTCAACGCCGCCACCGAGGACGTGACCCGCACCGTGCTCGACGCCACGGGGGGCGAGGGGGTGGACGTGGTGTGCGAGATGTCGGGCGTCCCGTCGGCGCTCCACCAGGCGTTCGCCACCGTGCGGATGGGCGGCCGGGTCCAGCTGCTCGGCATCCCACGGGGCGCGGTGCCGGTGGATTTCGCCACCGAGATCATCTTCAAGGGCATCACGATCTATGGCGTCATCGGCCGCAAGATGTACGAGACGTGGCACGAGATGCGGCGCTTCCTCACGAGCGGGATGCTCGACCCGCGTCCCGTGATCACCCACCAGTTCCCGCTCGCCCGCATCGACGACGCGCTCGGCGCCATCCGCTCGGGCGACGCGGGCAAGGTCATCCTGGAGATCGCATGAGCTTCGCCGCGCGGCTGCAGGGCGAGCTGGACCGGTTCAAGGAGGAAGGGGTCTACAAGCGCCTCAACTACCTCGACTCGCCCCAGGGCCCCCGCGCCGTGATGGAGGGCCGCGGGGAGGTGGTCATCCTCTCCTCCAACAACTACCTCGGCCTGTGCGACGTCCCCGAGATCGTGCAGGCCGGCAAGGACGCCCTCGATCGCTTCGGCGCCGGGACCGGTTCCGTCCGGTTCATCTGCGGCACGTTCACGATCCACCGCGAGCTCGAGGCGGCCCTGGCCCGTTTCGTGGGCTGCGAGTCGTCCCTCACCTACGTCAGCTGCTGGAACGCCAACGAGGGCCTCTGCCCGACCATCCTCGGCGAGCAGGACATCGTCATCTCCGACCGCCTGAACCACGCCTCGATCATCGACGCGATCCGCCTCGCCAAGGTCATCACGAAGTGCGAGACCGCCGTGTACGAGCACTCCGACATGGCCGACCTCGAGGCGAAGCTCAAGGCGGCCCGCGACCGCCGCATCCGGCTCGTGTTCACCGACGGCGTGTTCTCGATGGAAGGGGACATCGCGCGGCTCCCCGACATCGTGGCCCTCGCCCGGAAGTACGATGCCGTGGTCGCCGTGGACGACTCGCACGCCACCGGGGTGCTGGGCCGCACCGGCCGCGGCACCGCCGAGCACTACGACATGCTGGGCGACGTGGACATCATCACCTCCACGCTCGGCAAGGCGCTCGGCGGCGCCGCCGGCGGGTTCACCGCCGGACCCGCGCCCCTCGCCGACTATCTCACGCAGCGCTCGCGACCCCAGCTCTTCAGCAACGCGCTCCCGCCGACGGTAGCGGGATCCGCGCTCGCGGCCGTCCGCTACGTGGAGCGGCATCCCGAGCTCGTCACCAGGCTCCACGACAACGCACGCTACTTCCGCGACCAGCTCCGCGCCGCGGGCTTCGCGCCCCTCCCCGGCGATACGCCCATCATCCCCGTCATCCTTGGGGAGACCGCCGAGGCGATCCGCATGAGCGAGCTGCTGCTCGCCGAGGGCGTGTTCGTGACCGGCTTCGGGTATCCGGTCGTCCCACAGGGGCACGCCCGCGTGCGCTGCCAGATCTCGGCCGCCCACACGCGCGCGGACCTCGACTTCGCCCTGGCGGCGTTCCGCACGGCCGGCGCCCGCCTGGGGCTCATCTGATCGGAGCGGCGTGATGCGACGTGTTCCCCCGGCGGCGGCCCTCCTGGCCGCCGTTCTCGTGCTCCCCCTCGACGCCCAGGTCCCGTCCCCGGCCACCGTGCTCGGGTTCGAGCCGGGGGCCGACTCCCTGCTCGCCGACTGGGGGCAGATCACGCGCTACTTCGGCGCGTTGGCAGGGGCCAGTCCCCACGTCCGCGTGGACACGCTCGGACCCACCACCGAGGGCCGGCCGTTCATCCTCGTGACGCTCGCGTCGCCCGGGCTCCAGACCCGCCTGGAGCAGGTGCGCCGCGGGCAGCGCCGGCTCGCCGACCCCCGCACCCTGCGCCCCGGCGAAGCCGATTCGTTGCGCGCGGCCCAGCCGGCCGTGGTGCTGATCGGGAACAACATCCACTCCACCGAGATCGCCTCGAGCCTCATGGGGATGGTGCTGGCCCACCGCCTGGCCACCGATCCGCGGCTCTCGCGCCTGCTCGACTCGGTGGTGGTGCTGCTCGTGCCCTCCCTCAATCCGGACGGGCTCGACACGACCGTCGCCTGGTATCGCCGCTATCGGGGGACCCCCTATGAGGGGGGCCCGATGCCATGGCTCTATCACCGTTACGTCGGGCACGACAACAACCGCGACTGGTACATGATGACGCAGGTCGAGACTCGGCTCGTCAGCCGCGTCCTGTACCACGACTGGTTCCCCGGGATCGTGTACGACGTGCACCAGATGGGCGGCCGCGGAGAACGGCTGGTGCTCCCGCCGTTCTCGGATCCCGTCAACCCGAACCTCGATCCGGCGCTGGTCGCCGCGACCAACGCCGCCGGCGCCGCGATGGCGAGCGCGCTGTACGACGCCGGGCTCACCGGGGTGGCCCACCAGCGGCGCTTCGACCTGTGGTGGCATGGCGGGTTCCGCACCGTCCCCGCGCGACACAACATGATCGGCATCCTCTCCGAGGCGGCGAGCGCGCGCCTGGCGTCTCCCGTCACCTGGCCCGCCGACTCCCTGCGCCAGCCCGCCGCCGGGGTGAACGCGCCCGCACCCTGGCCCGGCGGGACCTGGACCATCGGCGACATCGTGCGCTACGAGCTGGTCGCGGCGGAGGCGCTGGTGCGACACGCCGCGGCGACCCGCGAGCAGCTGATCGACCGGTTCGTCGCGGCGGGTCGGCGGGCGGTGGAGCGAGGCCGCGGCGGCGACCCCTTCGCATGGATCCTGCCCCCCGCCCCCGACCCCGGCGCGCAGGCGACGCTCGCCAACGCGCTGCTGCTGGCGGGAGTCGAGGTCTCCCGTGCCGCGCGCGCGTTCACGGCCGACGGGCGGACCTGGCCCGCCGGCTCGCTCGTCGTCCCGCTGGCGCAGCCGTTCCGTGCGCACGTGCAGGACCTGTTCGAGGTCCAGCACTACCCGGACCTGGGGGACCGCGCGCCATACGACATCGCCGGCTGGACCCTGCCGCTCACGATGGACGTCCCCGCGATCGCCGTGCGGGCGCCCTTCTCGGCCGACCTGGTGCGCATCGACACGGCGGAGGTCGCACCCGGCTCGATCACCGGAGCCGGCGACGTATTCCTGCTGGCCAACCGGTCGAACGCCGAATCGCGAGCGGTGGCGGCGCTGCTCGCCGCCGGTCAGTCCGTCGGGTGGACCGACAGCGCGGTGGTCGCCTGGGGTCCGCGCGCCCGCGCCATTCTCACCGAGCACGCGGCGCGAGCCGGGTTCCCCGTCCGCGCGGTGCGGGCCGCGCCACCCGCCACCCGCGACGTGCGGCGGCGCCTGCCCCGGATCGCCCTGTACCAGCCGCACACCGCGAGCATGGACGAAGGTTGGACCCGATGGACACTCGAGCAGTATGGAATCAGTTTCACGACAGTTCACGACAGCGACATCCGGGGAGGTCGCCTGCGGGATCGCTTCGACGTGGTCATCCTGCCGAGCGAATCCACCGCGCGGCTCGCCGAGGGACACGATTCGCTGACGGTGCCGGCAGCCTTTTCCGGGGGCCTGGCGCCGGGTGGCGTCGCCGCACTTTCGGCATTTGTTCGGGACGGGGGGACCCTGGTCTGCCTGAACGCTTCAAGTGATTTCGCGATTTCGAGGCTTAACATCCCTGTGCGCAATGTCCTAGCTACTGATGCACAGACGCAACAGGGCTCGCGTTTTTTGTCGTCGGGTTCTATTTTGGGGGTCGCCTTTGGGCCACGGGACGGGGTGGCCAGGGTTTCGACCCCGGTGCTGGTCGGGGTGCCGGACTCCCTGGGGGTGTTCTTCGAGGGCGGTGGGGCGTTCGAGCTGGACGCCCCGGCGCGGGCCTTGGGGTGGTACTCGCCCGAACCGTTGCGCTCCGGATTCGCCCGCAATGCCGAGCGGATCAGCGGAAAGGCCGCGGCGGTGGAGGTGCCGGTAGGTCGCGGCAGGGCGATTCTGTTCGGGTTCCGGCCGCAGTTTCGCGGTCAGACGCACGGGGCATTCCGGCTGCTGTTCAACGCGGTCCTGTTGGCGGCCCCCTGACGGGCGCCGTGGGAGGAAGTCCGATGAAGCACCTGGCTCGCGTCGTCGTATGTTGTCTCGGGTTGGTGGCCCTGGCGGCGGCTCCGGCTGCGGCGCAGGAGGTGAAGGACGGGTCCAACCAGTGGTACTGGGGGGCGCACGTCGGCGGCCTGGGCTACGCGACGGCCACCCAGCAGACGTACTGGGACCCGCTGATCGGCGCGCACTGGTTCATCACACGCCGGCGGTTCGGCCTCTACGCCGGCATCGAGCAGGCGTTCTTCACGACCGACGCCCAGACCGTGGTCGCCGGACAGGTGGTCTCGTTCAGCGAAGTGCGGCGCTTCATGGCGGGCCTCGTCGCACTGCCCCTGCGCGGACACATCGAGCCGTACTTCGGGGGCGGGTTCATGGTGGCCTACGTCGTGAACCCGACGCTGGCCTGCGGCGCCGCGTGCCCGGCCGGCGCCAACGAGGCGCTGGCCGATCAGTCCACCGCGGCGTTCGCCTGGGGCATGGGGGGCGGGCAGATCAACATCGGGCAGCTGTCGGTGTTCGGCCACTACATGGTGACGGACGCGGCCGGCTTCCTGATCCAGGGGGCGATGCACTCGCTCCAGGCAGGCGTCCGCTACTCGTTCGGCTCAGCCACTGAGGGCATCGTCAGGCGCTGACCAGCACGAGACCCGAGCGCCCACCTGGCCCACCGGGGCCGGGTGGGCGCTTCGTGTTTCCGGGGTCAACGGGACAGCCACGGGCTCCCGCGCGCCACGAACCGCAGCGGCCAGTCGGTGGCCCGACGGATGCCGATGCGGGGCGAGGCTGCCCACGGGATGCGGCGCGCCGCGGGATCGCGCACGATGCGCAGCGTGCCGCGCGCGAGCGAGCTGCCGTCGAGATCGCCGGTGACGCCCAGCGCATCGCAGAGCCGGGCCGGGCCGGCGCACAGCACCCGGTCGGGGACCCGCCCCCGGCGCCGGCGCATCACGTCCAGCCCCGCCACCGGCTCGAGCGCGCGGATCAGCACCGCGGCGGGGTACCCGGCGCGCTCGGTGACGGCGTTGAGGCACCAGTGCATGCCGTAGGTGAAGTACACGTAGCTCGTGCCGGGCGGGCCGTACAGGGATTCGCACCGCGGGGAGCGGTGCCCCTGCCAGGCGTGGCACGCCGGATCGTGGGGACCGACATAGGCCTCGGTCTCCACGATCCGGCCGACCACGCGACGCCCGCCGACGTCCGAGACGAGCAGGTGGCCCAGCAGGCGCCGGGCCACCTCGGCGGTGGGGCGCGCGTAGAAGCGCGCCGACAGCGCGGGCACTACTCGCCGATGAGGCCCCGCTTGACGCGCGTCCAGAAGGACTCGCCGTCGACTTCCGGGGCGGGTTCGCGCGGCCGCGGGGGCGGCGGCGGACTCACCGCCTCGGGCGACGACAGCGGCTCGGCGCGCTCGATCGGACCGCGGTCGTGTGGCCCGCGGCCGTCCCGGCCCTCCCGGGCGCGACTGTTCCGGCCCTCGAACGTGTCGCGCCCCTCGCGACCACCTCGGCCGCGACCCCCGCGGCGCCGGCGGCGGGGTCCGTCCCCCTCTCCGCCGCGGTCGCGCTCCCCGCCCCGCTCGCGCTCACCCCCGCGCCCCCGACCTTCACCGCGGGGTGGCCGATCCTCACGCGGCGGCCGATCCTCGCGCGGCGGCCGATCCGGTCGCGGCTGCCGGTCACCGCGCGGCCCGGGCTCGGGCGTGCGCAGCTCACCCGGGATCACCTCGGCCCCCGCGGGCCGCGCCGGCCCCCGCCCACGGCTGCCACGGCGGCCGCGGACGCTCCGGCCGTCGCGGGCGTGAGGCATCTCGCCAGCTTCGGTGCGCGGCATCACCTCGTCCGCGGCGGGTGCCTCCTCCTCGGGCGTCGGGGCGGGCAGAAACGGAGCCGGCGTCTCCGCCGGCGGCCGGTACCCCGGCTCGACCTCGACCACGCCAAGGCTCTTCACCTCGGGCGGCGGCGCCTGGCGCGGCCCGCGCGACCCACGCCGGAACCGGGGGCTCCGCACGGGACCGGCGGCCTCGGTGGCTGCCGGTCCGCCCGCAGCCTGCTCGGGCTCCCTCGCCTCCCCGGCGGGGGCCTCCGCCCCTTCGGCGCGGAGCCGGACCTGGTAGCCACCGTCCTCTTCCTTCGAGAGGTCGATGATCTCGGCATCGTGCGCCTGGCGCAGCAGCCGCGGGAACTTGGCGGGCGTGAGGGACTCACCATCCTCGCCCTTCAACTCGACCATCGCCTCACGCAGGTCCTCTGCGGCGACGGGCTCGCCGCCGCCGACGCGCCCGAGCGCCTGCTTCAGCAGTCCGAACGCCTCGCCGAGCGAGAACCCGCCGCGGCGGCCGCCCGTGGCGGCCTTCTCCGACCGCTCACCGCGTGCGGGCCGCGCTCGCGGGGCGCGTTCGGGCGCACCGGCCGCCGGGGCGGCGGCGGGCGCGCCACCGCTCTCGGGGCCGAGCGCGATCTCGTACTGGCCGTTGTCGAGGCGGCTGAGCGTGATCAGCCCGCGCTTCTGCGCCTCGAGCACGAACTTGCTGAAGCGCGAGAACCCGACGTCCTTCTCGTCGAAGTTCGGATCCAGCTCCTGCATTACCTGTTTCAGGCGGTCGGACCGCATCACGTCGTTGTGGGCGGTCATCTGCTTCACCGCTTCGATCACGAGCTGCCACGGATCGCGGCGCTCGTACTGCAGGTCGGTCGTCCGGGTGAGACCCGCCAGCTCGTTGTACGAGTAGTACTCGTCGCAGTTCTGGATCAGCAGGTCGCTCGACGACTCCCGGATCCCCACCCCGATCACGTATTTGCCGTACTCCTTGAGCTTGAGCACGAGCGAGGAGAAGTCGGAGTCGCCGGAGAGCAGGATGAACGTCCCGATCTCGGGCCGCGTGAACACCAGCTCCAGCGCGTCGATCGCGAGCCGGATGTCGGTCGCGTTCTTCTTGTTGGAGCCGTAGGCCGGCGCGAAGATCAGGTCGATCGAGGACTCGGACAGGGGAACGATGTACTGCGGGTAACGCCGCCAGTCGGCGTAGGCGCGCTGGACCGCCACTTTCCCCCGGATGATCTCGGACTGGAGGAGCCGTTTCAGCTCCGTCTGCAGGTCCGAGCGGATGCCCATCGTCACGTTGTCGAAGTCGATGAGCAGCGCCGCGTTGGGCGCATGGGCCGGGGGTTCCTTGTGCGGCGGCCGCGCGAGATGGCTATGCGGCAATGACGTCATGTCGTGGTACTCAGCTCCAGGCTCACGACCTGCGCGAGCTCCCGTCGTTTCACCTTGCCGCTTCCGGTGAGCGGAAAGGTGTCGAAGAAGCGCACCAGGTCGGGCACTTTGTAGTCGGCGACCGCGTCGCGACAGAACGCGCGCAGCTCGTCGGCGGTGATGATGGCCCCTTCCACGGGCACGACGCAGGCGGCGGACAGCTCCCCGAGCACATCGTTGGGGACGCCGACGACGCAGACGTCGTCCACGGCGGGGTGCGTGCGGAGGACGTCCTCCAGCTCACGCGGATAGATCTTGTGGCCGCCCCGGATGATCAGCTCGCTCCGGCGGCCCACGATCCTGACGTATCCCTCCTCATCGAGGATGGCGAGGTCGCCCGTCAGGAAATGGCCCTCGCTCGTGAAGGCGCGGCGAGTCTCGCCGGGCTGGCGGAAGTAGCCCTGCATCACGCCCGGGCCCTTCACCGCCAGCTCCCCCACCGCCTCGAGACCGTGCACGGTCCCGGTGACGATGTCCACCACCCGGACCTCGACGCCCGGGAGCGGCCGCCCCGTCGTGGTCCGGCGCCGCTCGGGTGGATCGTCGAACCGCGTCACCGCGACCGTCGGACCGGTTTCCGTCAGTCCGTACGCGACCTGCACGTCGCACCACGCCCGAATCCGGTCGGCCAACTCCGGGGAGACCGGGCTCCCCGCGATGACGCCGGTCCGGCAAGTCGTGAGCGGCGCCTCCTCGAATGCCGCGTCGCGCATCAACAGCTCGAACATCGTGGGGACCCCGTGCACGAGCGTCACCCGCTCGCGGCGGATCAGCTCGAGCGCCTCCGCGGCGTCGAACCGCTCCTGGAGCACCAGGGTGCCCCCCGCCAGCAGCGTCATCACGACGACGTGCAGGCCGAAGATCCCGAAACAGGGCACCGCGCACAGCGCGCGGTCGTCGGCGGTATGGGCGAGCGCCGCCGCCGTGTGGCGGGCCGGCTCCAGCACGTTGCGGTGCGTGAGCACGACCCCCTTCGGCTTCCCCATCGTTCCGGAGGTGTACAGGATGGCGAGCGGCGCCGCCGCCGGATCGGCCAACTCGTGCGCGGCGAGCGGTGGTGCCGCCCGGGCCACCAGGTCCGCCCAGCGGTACACCCGATCCTCGAGCCACCGGTCCTCGGCCCCGACGGTCACCACGAACCGCAGGCCGGGAAGCTCGGGCAGCAGGTGGTCGAGCCGCTCGAGCAGGTCGACGCCGTCCCACGATTCGACCGTGACGACCGCGCGCACTTCGGCGTGGCGCAGTTGGTAGCGCAGCTCGTAGGATCCCAGCGCGGGGTCCAGCGGCACCAGCACGACATCGAGGGATGCCGCCGCCAGCACGGCGACGACCCACTCCGGCACGTTGGGCAGGACGACGGCGAGCCGGTCACCCGGCTGCAGCCCGAGACCGGCGAACGCATCCGCCAGCGCGCGGGCTTCCCGCAGCGTCTGCCCGTAGGTCATCCGGCGGCTGCCGAATACCAGGAATTCCCGGTCGGGCTGTTGCTCCGCCAGCTGGGCGAAGCTCGCCGCCAGATGCCCCGTCACCACGCGCCCAATGCCTCCAACACTCTCCAGAACCTTTGAAACTAAACGACTTGCATGGCCAAAGCTATGGCACGGGCCTGCTGGCGGTTCACGCAGCGCTTGCACTGTCGCGACACTGGCCTATGGCCCCTCCCGCACGTCGATCACCAGCGCGTTGGCGCCGAGCATCTCCGGCCGCGACTCGATCCGCCGGCCCGCCGAGTCCGAGATGAGGAAGATCTTCCATGCTCGAGACCGCCCGGTCCGGATGGCCTGGAGGATCGACTCGGCGGGCCACCGCGCGATGTCGTTGCCGTCCCCCCAGATCGGCCGCCCCACGGCCCAGTTCGTACCAGAGAACAGGTACGCCGCTTCGGTCTCCAATCCGATGGCCGTGACGATGAAGTACCGTCCCGGCGTCCGCGGCGCCACCAGGGCGAACGCGAAGGCGACCGGCGTGCTCACTGCCGGCCCCTGCAGTCGCTCGACGAAACGGTAGCCGCGCGACGGATCACCCCACGTGGGCGTGTAGCCCAGGACGATCGTCTCTTCGTACACCAGCGCGGTGTAGCGGAGGGCCAGCTCCCCCACCAGCGAGTCCCCGGGAGCCACCCGAACCACAAGGGCGCCCGAGCCGCTGTCGGGGCGCACGTCCTGGTCGTTGACCCGGGCCCCGACGATCTCCAGTGACATCGGCTGCACCGCCGCGAGCTCCACCACGGCCACTGCCCCGAGCCCTCGCGCACTGACGCGCAGGCGCGTCGGCCCCGCGACCGCCGGGGCGGGCTGGCGCAGCCGGAGCACGAGCTCGCCGAACGACGCCCGGCCGCGGCGCGCGACGGCGGCGGCCCCGCCGACGATCTCGAAGCTCGACCCGGGCTCGAGCGCCGCGTAGACCGTGTCCTGCCAGCTCGCATCCACCGCGCCGTCCGCCTGGCGCACTTCGACGGCCGGGACCGGGCGAAATCGCGCGCGCTCGGGTCCGACATTCTCGACGAGGAGCGGCTCGATCGCGAACTGGACGAACCGGGCCCGCAGATCGCGAACCCGATCAGTGACCCACAGCCCGAGGGCCAGGAGCAGCAGCGCCACGAGCGCCGGCGTGGTGACGTACCGGGCGCGGTAGCGGAGCGGCAAGCCGCTCACCAGCCGGTCCACCCGTTCGGACGTCGCGTGCTCGGCGAGCAGCGTGACGGCCAGCTCGTCGCGGCCGCGGCGCTCCCCGCGCCGGAAACTCGCGGCCACCCACTCGCGGAACAGCGCGTCGAGCGCCGGCTCCACCCCGCCGAGCACGAGGTGCCGCGCCGCGGGGACGAACGCGGCCAGGTCGCCGCGCGCGGCGCCGACGAGGGCCCGGCCCAGTGCGGCGTGGGCGGCGGCCCGCGCGTCCGCGGCGAGGCCCGCCAGCAGCTCCTCCGTGAGGAGGTCGTGGGCGGGCTCCCATCCCGCCGTGATGCGATGCGCGAAGCCGCGCAGCTCGAGGGTGCCGAGGGTCCGTGCTGCGTCCGCGAGCGGCCGGCCCGCGGCGTCGGCCAGGATCTCGTCCGCCACTGGCGCGCCCGCCACGGCCAGCAGGGTCATCACCTCGCGCTCGTCCGGGGCGAGCCGGTCGAGCCGGCGGCGCAGGGCCGATTCGGCCCCGAAGCCGCGGACCAACGCGGGCAGATCGTCCGCGTGCCACCGCCGCGCGGCCACGGCGAGATCGCCGTGCTCGAGCGCCAGCTGCATGGTCTCGAGCACCAGCAGCGGGGAGCCACCGGAGGTCCGGGCCAGCGCGTCGGCCAGTTCGCGGGGCCACGGCCCGTCGTGCCAGGCGCCGAGCGAGCCGAGCAGTTCGAGCACCTGCCCGGGCGTGAGCGTTGCCAGACGGATCGTGACGGTGTCGGCGCTGGCAGGCGGGACGGCGCCGACGGGGCGGGCTGCCGTGACCACCAGGACCGGCACCGCCGCGAGGCGGTTCACGAGTGCGGCCAGGGCCTGCGCCGACTGGGCATCGGCCCAGTGCACGTCGTCCACCAGCAGGGCGAGCGGCTGCTCATCGGCCACCGCCGCGACCAGCTCCGCGAGCGCCCGCCCGCGCTCGCGTGCCGCGTCGCCCGCCGTGGTGGCGGACGCTCGCGCCGCGGGGTAGCGCGCCGAGAGGGCCGGGTCGAGCGCCACCAGCGCCGCCGCCGAGCCCGGGGAGACCGCGGCGGCACCCGGGAGCGCTGCCAGCGCGCTCGCCAGGTCGGCGGCGAGACCCCACGGGACGTTGCGCTCGCCGGCATTGGCGCGCACCGCGCAGACCCGGCCCCCTACCGCGGCGAGCCGGACCGCGAGGTCGCGCAGCAGGCGGGTCTTGCCAAGGCCGGCGGGTGACGTGATGTGGACGTGGCGGCCGGGTCGCTTCGTGGCGGCCCGCCACGCGCCCAGCAGGGCGGCGAACTCCTGCTCACGCCCGACGAGGTCGGGGTGCAGCGGGCCGAGATCGGACGATGCGGCGCCGTCCTCGGACCGGGTGCGGGCGATGAGCGTGCGGGTGGCCTGCTCGGGGTCACGGCCGTCGGCGCGCAGCCGGGCCTCCAGCGCGTCCGCTTCGAGGGCCGCGCCGGACCGGTCGCCGGCCGAGAGCAGCACCTCGAGCAGCAGGCGCCAGGCGCTCTCACGCTCGGGGTCGGTATCCCGCAGACGGCGGGCGAGCGCGTCCGCGTCGCGGACCCGCCCCGCCGCGAGCTCGCGCCGTACCAGTGCCTCGAGCACCCGGACGTACGCCGCATGCAGGCGGCTGCGTTCCACGTCGGCCCACTGCTCGAAGGCGGCGCCCCCCGGGGCTGCGAAGTCGGGGAGGAACGGGCCCCCGTAAGCCGCTACCGCCTCATCGATGCCGCCGCGCTCGACGTGCCGGAGGAACGCCTGCCAGTCCGACCCGATCGACCCCATCAGGCAGAGCTCGTCGCCGTCGCTCGACAGCGCGTCCGCTCCGATCACCTGCCGCAGGTTCCAGACGGTCTGGCGCAGCGCCTGGCGGGCGCGGGTGGGCTCGGACTCGCTCCACAGGAGATCGATCAGGTGCTCGCGGCCGGCGCGGTGCCGCGGCGTGAGGGCGAGGTAGGTGAGCAGCGCCAGCGGCTTGCCCGGCTCGAGCCGCCGCTGACCCGCCGCGTCGGCGAGGTGCCAGGTCCCGAGGGTGTGGAGGTGCAGCGCCACGGCCTCCAAGGTATCAGGCGGTCAAGGTGGGGAATGACGGGTCAATGACGGCAGGCGCTCACGCACGGGCCCTGAGCGAAGAGGCGCCCCGACCGTCACGTCCCCGCGTCCACCACACGCACGTGGCCCGCGGCGCCGAAAGCGAGGATGGCGGCGTCGCGGGTCACCAGCGCCGCCCCCAACGCGCGGGCCGTGGCGACGAGCAGCCGGTCGGCCGGATCGCCCGGCGCGGCGTCCGACAGGAACGCGGCGTCGAGCGCCATGTCCGGCGTGAGCGGCGCGACGCGCAGGTGGCTGTCGAGCGTGCGCGCCACCCACGCCCGTACGTCCGGCGTCACCGTCACCCGCCCTCTGCGCATCAGCATCCCGAGCTCCCACACCGAGATCGGCGCGAGGTACACCCGTCCGCTCGGCTGCGCGGAGCGCACCAGGTCCACGCACCGCGGGGAGACGCGCTCGGGAGCGTCCGCCAGCCAGATCCAGACGTGCGTGTCGAGCAGCAGCGGCCCGTCGCCGGGCTCAGGCATCGGCCTCCCACACCTCGCCCGTCGGCGCCACGATATCGCCGTGGTAGGTGACCGTGCCGCGCACGCACCCAATGAGATCCCGCGAGCCCGCCGGCATCGGGACGAGCTTCGCCACCGGCTTCCCGTGTTTGGTCACCACCACCTCCCGCCCGGAATCGCGCACGTAGTCCATCAGCTCCAGGCAGTGTGCCTTGAACTCCGTGGCGGGGACCGGAGCGCCTGGCTCCCGCACCCGCCACGCCCGCGTTTTGGGTCGTCGTCTCATAGTGGTCATTTTAAATGACCATTCCACGGCGGTCAAGTCACTCCCCCAGCACCTTGATGATCACCCGCTTGCGACGCTTGCCGTCCCACTCACCGTAGAACACCCGTTGCCAGGGGCCGAAGTCGAGCTTCCCCGCGGTGATCGGCACGATCACCTCGTGCCCGACGGCGAGGCTGCGCAGGTGTGCCGCCGCGTTGTCCTCACCGGTCTCGTTGTGACGGTATCGCCCGGGGTCCCACGGCGCGATCGACCCCTCGAGCCACGCCAGGATGTCCTGCCACAGCCCCGATTCGTGATCGTTGACGAACACCGACGCCGAGATGTGCATCGCGCTCACCAGCACGAAGCCCTCGCGGACGCCGCTCTTCTTCACCTCCGCCTCCACCTCGGCCGTGATGTCGATGATCTCCTGCCGCTGCCTGGTCTCGAACCAGAGATAGTGCGTGTGACTTTTCACCGATTCCCTCTCCGTGTCGAATTGTCACACCCCGCCGGACCCCCTACATTGGCGAGGAATAATGACGCTTCCCTTCCGGCGGCGCATCTTCGTCGTGCTGGTCGCGATGACCGCCATCCCCGTCACGCTGGCGTTCGTGGGGTGGCTGCTGTCGCTCGGCGCGTTCGTGCCGGCCGCGGGGGCGCGCGCGTCGCTCGAAGCGGTGGGGCGCACGGCGGTGGACCTCCGTGCTCAGCTCGACACCGGACGGCTCACCCCGCCGGAGCGCGCGGCCCTCGAGAGCCACCTCGCCGAAGTCTCCCGATCGCTCAGCCTCGCCCGTCGCGCCGAGGCGTACACCCGCTACTACAAGGCGGGCATCGCGGCGGCGGTGGCCCTGATCGCCGCGGCGGTGCTGTTCGCGGCGGTGCGGCTCGCGGGCCATCTCTCGCGCCAGCTCTCCCGGCCGATCGACGAGCTGGTGGGGTGGACCCGTCTGATCCGGGAGCGGGAGCCGCTGCCGGCAGGCCCGCCCCGGAAGGGCGCGCCCGAGTTCCAGGCGCTGCGCCTCGCGCTGCGCGAGATGGCGGAATCGCTCGAGGGGGCGCGGGCCCGCGAGCTCGAGGCCGAGCGCCTGCGCGCGTTCCGCGAGATGGCGCGCCGCGTGGCCCATGAGATCAAGAACCCGCTGACGGCGATGCGCATCGCGGTGGACCAGCTGCAGCGCAGCGCGGCCGCCCCGGACGGGAGCGCGGCCGGGCGGACCGCGATCGCCGTCGACGTGCTCACCGCCGAGACCGACCGGCTCGAGCGCCTGGCGAAGGACTTCGCCGATCTCGGCCGCATGCCCGAGGGGCCCGCGAGCGAGGTGGACGTCACCGAGCTGCTGGACGAGCTGGCCCGGACCGCCGTCCCGGCGGGGGTGACCGTCGCCGTGCGGGCGGACGCACGCCGCGCGATCCAGGGGCACTACGAGCCGCTGCGCCGGGCGTTCGCCAACCTGCTGCGCAACGCCGCGGAAGCGATGGGCGGCCGCGGCGCGATCGACATCGCGGTCGCGGGCGGCCCCGACGGCGTGGCGGTCACGATCGCCGACCACGGCCCCGGGGTCCCGGCCGAGATCCACGACCGCATGTTCGAGCCCTACGTCACGACCAAGGCGGAGGGCACCGGCCTCGGCCTCGCCCTGGTCCGGCAGACCGTGGAGGCGCACGGCGGCGCCATCACCCTGTCCGAGACTCCCGGCGGGGGCGCCACGTTCACCGTCACGCTGGCTCGATGAGCGCGCGCATCCTGGTGGTCGACGACGAGGCGAACATCCGTCGCATGCTCGCCGCCCTGCTGGAGGGCGAAGGCTACGAGACGGCCCAGGCGGCGGACGGAACCGCGGCGCTCGACGCGCTCGACGCGGCCCTCCCCGACGCCGTCCTGTTGGACCTGATGATGCCGCCCGGCCCCGACGGCCTCGCCACGCTGGCGGGGATCAAGCAGCGCCGTCCCGACGTGCCAGTCGTGATGATGAGCGGCAAAGCCACCCTCGCCGACGCCGTGCGCGCCACCAAGCTGGGCGCGTTCCAGTTCCTCGAGAAGCCGCTCACACCCGAGGGCGTGCTCTCCGCCCTGCGCGGCGCGCTGGAGCTGTCCCGCACCGTGCGCGAGAACCGCCAGCTGCACGCCGCGCTGGGGCACGCCGACCCGCTCGTCGGTGTCAGTCCCGCGATGGACGAGGTGCGGGCCCTGATCGGCCGCATCGCGCCCACCGACGCCCGGGTGCTGATCACCGGCGAGTCCGGGACGGGGAAGGAGCTGGTGGCCGCCGCGATCCACCGCCAGAGCCCCCGCGCGACGAAGCCGTTCGTGTCGGTCAACTCGGCCGCGATCCCGCGCGATCTCGTGGAATCGGAGCTGTTCGGTCACGAGCGGGGCGCGTTCACCGGCGCCTCCGAGCGCCGCATCGGGCGCTTCGAGCTGGCGGACGGCGGCACGCTGCTGCTCGACGAGGTCGGCGACCTCGGGCCCGAAGCCCAGGCCAAGCTGCTGCGCGTGCTCGAGACGGGCGTGATAGAACGGGTCGGGGGCGAGAAGCCGGTGCGCGTGGACGTGCGCGTCCTCGCGGCGACGAACAAGGACCTCGAGCGGGCCGTCGGGGACGGGCGCTTCCGCGAGGACCTGCTCTACCGCCTGAACGTGGTCCCCATCCGCATCCCGCCGCTGCGCGACCGCCCGGTGGACGTGCCGCCGCTGGTGCGTCATTTCGCGGCCCGCCTGCGGGAGACGCTGGGCCGCGCCGTGTCGGTGGACTCGGACGCCCTGCAGCTGTTGAGCAGCTACGCCTGGCCCGGGAACGTCCGCGAGCTGGCGAACCTGATCGAGCGGCTCGCCATCCTCTCGCCGACGGGCGCGATCACCGCGGAGGACGTGGCGCGGGTGCTCGCCCCGCGCGGCGCCCCCGCCGACGTGCCGGACGAACCGCCCGACCTGCCGCTCACCGACGCCCTCGATCGGCACGAGCGCGCGATCATCGCGCGCGCCCTGTCCGCCGCCAACGGCAACGTGGCCGAGGCCGCGCGCCGCCTCGCGACCGACCGCGCCAACCTGTATCGCCGGATGCGGCGGCTGGGGCTCGAGCCGCCACGCCAGCTGTCGTAAGGAGCCTCGCATGCGTGCCGTTCTGTTCGCCCTGCTCGCGTTCCCCGCCGCGCTCGCGGCGCAGGACACCGTGATCGTGATCCGCCCCGAGAGCTCGGGCGTCAGCATCGAGGCGCGCGACCTGCCCCATGCGGTGGTCGAGGAGGCGATCCGCTTCTACAACGCCGCCGGCACGGCGCGCCTCGCCGGGCGCACGTCGCTGCCCGCCGGCAGTGTCTGGCGCGGCGACGTGGCCGTCCGGACCGGTCCGGTCACGCTCGCCGGGCGGCTCGAAGGCTCGCTGCTCGTCGTGAACGGGGACCTCACCCTCGCCGCGGGCGCGGAGATCACCGGGGGGGCGCTGGTGGTCGGCGGCGGCGCGACGGGAGCGGACTCGGCCCGCGTCGCGGACGGCATCCGGACCTACGCCTCCCCGCTCTACTACCGGCTCGAGGGGGATTCGATGGTGTACGCCCCCGGCATCGCGCGCCGGCTGCGGGGGCTCGCCGCCCGTCAGAGCTGGGACATCGCCGACTCGCGCGTATCGCTGCTGCTCGCCACCGGCGGCACCTACAACCGCGTCGAGGGGCTGCCGATCGTCCTCGGGCCGGTGTTCGACCTGCGGGTCGCGCGGGGCACCCGGCTCAAGATCGATGCCCTGGGGATGTTCCGCACCGGCGGCCAGGCGGCGGGCGAGGGCGCGGACCTGGGGTTCATGGTGCGCGGCGAGCTGCGGCGCGGCGAGGTGACGGGCTTCGGCGTGGGCGTGCGCGCGTACGACGCCGTGACGCCGATCGAGGACTGGACGCTCCACGCGAACGAGGTCGGGTGGGCCACCTTCCTGTTCCACCGCGACTACCGCGACTACTACCACAACCTCGGGTACGCCTTCCGCGTCTTCGCGCAGCCGGCGCGGCCCCTGGTGCTCGGCGTCGAGGCGCAGTACGACCGCCACACGAGCGCACCGACGAACGATCCGATCGCGCTGCTCCGCGCGGACGAGGACTGGCGCCCGAATCCCCCGATCGACAACGGGCATTACCTGACCTTCTCCGGCTCGGCGACCTACGACACCCGCAACGACCGCTGGGATCCGACCAGCGGCTCCTTCGTGCGGGCCACGATCGAGACCAGCGGTTCGGACGACGTGGCACCCTACCCCGGCGTCCCGCCGGACGTCAGGGACTCCCTGCCGACGGACGGCTACCGGTTCTGGCGGCTGTGGCTCGACGCACGCCAGTACGCCCGGCTGACGCCGAGCGCCCGGATGAACCTGCGCGTCCTGGCGGGGGGATGGGCGGGCGGCGACCCGCTGTCGCTGCAGCGGCGTCTGTCGCTCGGCGGCGCCGATCCCTTCCCCGGGTACCCCTTCCGGTACCGCGACTGCGGCGACGCCGTGAGCGACTCGCTGCTCACCGGCGCCCACGCGGCGCTGTGCGACCGCGTGCTGCTGTTCCAGGCCGAGTTCCGGGGCCACGTGTCGTTGCGCTGGGTGTACGATCCGGACCGCGACGGCGACGGGGGTGGCGGGCTGCTGGCGGCGTGGGTGGACGGGCTCGACGTGGTCCTGTTCGCCAACGCCGGCACGGCCTGGCTCGTGGGAGACGGCCCCGGCCGCCACGCGGCCAACACGATCCCCCCGCTCGACTCGTGGCTCGCCGACCTGGGCGCCGGCCTCGACTGGGGCGGGTTGGGCGTGTACGCGGCCAAGTCCATCGCCACCGACGAGCCGGCGCGGGTGATCCTGCGCCTCACGCACCGCTTCTAAGAGTCGACCGGTGCGCGTTCGCACCTTCGCGTTCGCCGTCGCGATCGCCTTCGCGACCGGGGCCGCCGCGGCGCCCGCCGTGGCGCAGCGGGCCGTGCTGGCGGTGGCCGCCGAGCCGGCGGCCGCGCGGGTGCAGGCCACGGGGCTGCTGGCGGACAGCCAGTTCGTGACGCTGCTGCGGTCGGGCTTCCCGCTGCGGCTCCGTTTCCGACTCGAGCTGTGGCGGGTGCGGTCGAGCTGGTTCGACGTGTTCGTGCGGGAGGTCGGGTGGGACGCGGTCGCCCGGCACGACCCGCTGACCGAGGAGTTCGTGCTGCTGCGGACGGGCGGCGCCACGAGCCGCCACGCGACACCCGAGGATCTGGACCGGGCGCTGGCGATCCCCTACCGCGTCACGCTCGCGGCGAGCGGTAGTGACGCGTACTACTATCTGGCGCGACTCGAGGCGACGACGCTGAACCAGTCGGACCTGGACGAGCTGACGCGGTGGCTGCGGGGGGACGTGGGACCGGCGGTGTCGGAGCGGGGCAATGTCGGCGATGCGCTGGCGCGCGGCGCGCAGCGCACCCTGCTGCGGCTGGCGGGCCTGCCCCGGCTCACACTCGAGGGACGATCGGGGCGGTTCCGGCCGGCGCGTTAGGTCCCGAACTGCGCGTCGATCGCCCGCCGGATCGCGTCGATGGCATCGCCGCGTGCCGTCATCTGCTGCGCCAGCACGGCCTCGCCCATGCAGATGTCGCAGTACCCGCCGTGCTCCGACTCGAAGCAGGTGAGCAGCGAACGGTGCCCCGAGTGCCGGGCGCAGTCGCAGTAGCACCACAGCCCGTCGAGCACCTGCGGCACGGCGCGCGCGGCGGCGTAGGACTCGACCGACCCCGCGGTGCGCGGCACGGCCGCCGGCGGGAGGACTTTCTCCGCGGTGATCCCGGGACGGGGATCGGGATGCCCCGCGCGGGCGCGGCCCGTCCACAGCACCACGGCGAGCAGCACCCCCGCGGCTCCGGCGATCAGCCACGGCAGGCGCCGGCTCACAGCGACTCCAGGGTCTTCAGCACCTCGGCGCCGTAGAACGTCCGGATGTAGCGCGTCTGGATCCGCGTCAGCCGGCGCACCGCCCACGCGAGATGGACGAAATGCGGCTCGACCGGCGTGTGCAGCGGGTGCATCCCGGCCTCGTCGGGCAGCAGGTTGCCCTTGCGCGTGTTGCACGAGCTGCAGGCCGTCAGCACGTTGGTCCAGGTGTTGGTCCCGCCGCGCGACAGCGGGATCAGATGGTCGCGCGTGAGGCACTCGCGGTGCCGCAGCTCCTGCTGGGCACGCCCGCAGAACTGGCAGCGGTAGCCGTCGCGGGCGAACAGGAACGTGTTCGTCACCTGGCGGCGGAACCGCCGCGGCACGTGCACGAACTTGACCAGACGGATGACCGCGGGCCGCGGCAGCGCCAGCCGCTCGCTGCGCACGGCGGCGCCCTCCGCCTCCACGATCTCGGCCTTGCCGTCGATCACCAGCCGCAGCGCGCGGCGCACGGGCACCATGGTCAGTGGCTCGAACGACGCGTTGAGCGCGAGACAGCGCACGCCTGCTCCTCCCCGCAAAAAAGGCCGTCTCGTCCTCCACGGGCGAGGCGGCCCCGTATCCTAACCGGGAGGGGCAACTCCTGACAAGTCGGGCGGTTAGCGGGCGCGGCTACTCGCCTGGATGGGCGAACACCCGCTGCAGCTCCTCGATCTGCTCCCGGACCGATGCCCGGGACGAGCCGCCCGGCGTGGCGCGGTGCTCGACCGAGTGCTCCCAGCCGCCCAGGGCGGCCAGTGCCGCCGGCAGGGCGGCGTGGATCGCGCCGGCCGCCGCGGGCGGCACACGGTCGAGTGCCACCCCGAGCCGCTCCGCCTCGCGCACCAACCGGCCCACGAGGCCGTGGCTCTCCCGGAACGGGATGCCCGCCTGTACCAGGTGATCGGCGAGATCCGTGGCGCGCAGCGAAGCGTCGAGCGCCGCCGTCATACGCTCCGGAACGACCGTGAGCGTAGCGAGCGCGCCCGTCACCGCCGGCAGGACGAGGCCGAGCGTGTCGAACGCGTCGAACAGCAGCGGCTTGTCCTCCTGGAGGTCCTTCGAGTAGCCCGCCGGGATCCCCTTGAGCGTGCCGAGCAGGGCGACGAGATCGCCCGTGAGGCGCGCCGCCTTGGCGCGCGCCAGCTCGAAGATGTCGGGGTTGCGTTTCTGCGGCAGCAGGCTCGAGCCGGTCGAGTACTCGTCGGCGAGGCGCACGAACCCGAACTCCTGCGTGCTGTACAGCACGATCTCGGCGCCGAGGCGCGAGACGTGGGTGGCCGCGAGGGTGAGCGCGAACAGCACCTCGGCGACGAAGTCCCGGTCGCCGGTGGCGTCGAGCGCGTTGGCCGAGATGGAGCGGAACCCGAGCGCCTCCTTCAGGAGGACGCGGTCCACCGCGAACCCCGACCCGGCGAGCGCGCCCGAGCCGAGCGGCAGCTCTGCCGTCCGTCGCCGTGCGTCGGCGAGACGCTGGCGGTCGCGCACCAGCGGCCACGCATGCGCGAGCAGGACGTACGCCCAGCGCACCGGCTGGGCGCGCTGGCTGTGCGTGTAGCCCGGGAGCAGCTCGTCCACGCCTTCGCGCGCGCGGCCGACGAGCGTCGCGCCGAGGATCGCGAGATCGGCGTCGAGCTGGTCGATCGCCTCCAGCGTCCATAGACGGAAATCGGTGGCGACCTGGTCGTTGCGCGAGCGGCCGGTGTGCAGCTTGCCGGCCGTGGCGCCGATCTCCTCGTAGAGCAGCCGCTCGACCAGGGTGTGCACGTCCTCGTCGGCGGCGCCGAGCGCCGCCCCGTCGGCGAGCCGCTCGGCCGCCCGATCGAGGCCGATGAGGATGAGCCCTTCCTCGTCGGGACTGAGCACGCCGGCGCGGCCCAGGGCGTGGGCCCAGGCGCGGCTCGCGGCCACGTCCTGCGGCCACAGGCGGTGGTCGGTGCCGAGCGAGCGGTTCAGAGCGTCGAGCGCCTGGCTCGGCCCACCCGCGAACCGGCCGCCCCACATCTGATGCGGCGGGGCCGCCGCCCCTCCCACATGGCGCTCGCCGGCCATCAGTCGGCCGCCGCGCCGATCTCGCGCGTCCGCTCGGCCGCGAGCCCCGCCCCGATGCGGATCGGCAGGCCGTAGAGGTGGATGAACCCCTCGGCGTGCTTCTGGTCGTACACGTGGTCCTTCCCGAACGTCGCGTACGAGGGCTGATACAGCGCGTAGGGGCTCGACCGCCCCGCCACCGTGACGCCGCCCTTGTAGAGCTTGAGCTGCACCCAGCCGGTGACCCGCTGCTGCGTGGTCGTGACGAGCGCATCGAGCGCGTCGCGCTCCGGGGTCCACCACCGCCCGTCGTATAGCAGGTCGGCGTACCGCAGCGCCACCTCGTCCTTGAGCCGCAGCGTGCGGCGGTCGAGCACCAGCTGCTCGAGCTCGCGATGCGCGGCGTACAGCACCGTGCCCCCCGGCGTCTCGTACACGCCACGGGACTTCATGCCGACGAGCCGGTCCTCCACGACGTCGGCGCGGCCGACCCCGTGCTCGCCCGCGATCTCGTTCAGCGTCTCGAGCAGCTCGACGGGACCCATCGGCACGCTGTCGAGCTCGACCGGATTCCCCGCGTCGAAGCCGACGCGCACCACGACGGGGCGGTCGGGGGCGGACACGGGATCGCGCGTCATCAGGAAGATGTGCTCGGGCGCTTCCTCGCCCGGGTCCTCCAGGATCCCGCCCTCGTGCGAGCAGTGCCACAGGTTGCGGTCGGTGGAGTACGGCTTGTCCACCGTGGCGGTCACGGGGATGCCCTGCGCGCGGACGTAGGCGATCAGGTCCTCGCGGCCGCCGAACTCCCACTCGCGCCACGGGGCGATGACCTTGAGCTCGGGCGCGAGCGCCGCGAAGGTGAGCTCGAAGCGCACCTGATCGTTGCCCTTGCCGGTGCAGCCGTGCGCCAGAGCCTCGGCGCCGACGCGCCGGGCGAGCGCCGCCTGGTGCGCGGCGATCACCGGCCGCGCCATGGCGGTGCCGAGCAGATAGGTGCGGGCGTAGACCGCGCCGGCGCGCAGCGTCGGGAACACGAAGTCGCGCACGAACTCTTCGCGGAGATCCTCCACCACGCAGTCCACCGCGCCGGAGCGCTTCGCCTTGGCGACGAGCCCGTCCAGCTCGCCCGCGCCCTGCCCCACGTCGGCGGCATAGCACAGCACGCGCGCGCCGTAGCGCTCGCGCAACCAGGGGACGATGGCCGATGTATCGAGGCCGCCGGAGTATGCGAGGACGACGAGAGGACCCATCTGGCGCGCTCCTGTTGGTTTATGCACCAAGGTGCATAAACATACAAAACCGGGGCGGCGCGTCAATGCCCCGTCAGGGCAGGCCGGCGAGCTCCTCGAGGCGGGTCTGCACCGCGCGGCGGGCCCGCTCCGAGCGGGCGATCACGAGCAGGGCGTCGTCGCCCGCGATGGTGCCCAGCACGTCCGTCCACCCGGCGCCGTCGAGCGCCACGCCCAGCGACTGCGCCGCCCCGGTCGCCGTCTTGAGCACGAGCAGGGGGCCGACGCCTTCGACCGAGACCAGCATGGTGGGGAGCAGCTGCTCGAGGGTGGGGTGGACCCCGGCGGCCCCTTCGGGCGGGGGCGCATAGTGGGACGCCCCATCGGGCGCGGCGACCTTGGCGAGTCCCAATTCGCGGATGTCCCGCGACAGCGTCGCCTGCGTGACGTTGAACCCCTCGGCGCGCAGCAGCGCGCGGAGCTGTTCCTGGTTCCTGACCGTCTCGCGCCGGATCACGCGCAGGATGGCGGCGTGCCGCTGGGTCTTCATCGGAGAGAATCTAGCAGCGTGGTGGGCGAGCGCGCTTCCGCTCAGGCACGCGAGTGAACTCGCGGCTCGGCGTCGGCCCGTAAACGGGCGCCCGACTCTGCTTCAGCAGACGACGCCGAGTCGCGGGTTTACCCGCGCCGCGAGCGGGGAGCGGCGCGGTGGACGACCCGCCCTGAGACGACGGTCAGGACCGCGGACGGAGGCGGACGGAGGCGGCCGGGGGCGGACACCGTCAGCACCGCCAGGTCGGCCTCCTTGCCGACCTCGAGCGATCCGATCGCATCGTCCCACGCCAGGGCCCGCGCGCCCTCGATCGTGAGCAGTCGCAACGCCTCGTCCCATCCCAGACCGACCGCGTCGGCCTCGGCCCAGAGATCGAGATCCGGCACGCTCACCACCGAGTCGGTACCCAGCCCGAGCGGCACGCCCGCCGCCCGCAGCGCCGCGACCGGCGACTCCCCGTGGCCGTGCGCCCGGTTCGACCGCGGACACGCCGCGACGGCGGCACCACGCTCCCGGAGCAGGCGGATGTCGTCGTCGTCCACTTGGACGCAGTGGATGCAGAGCGTGGGCAGATGGCTGTCGGCAGATGGCAGCACGTCGAGGTCGGCGAGGTACCGGACCGGGGAGACGCCGCGCGCCTCCACCGCGACGCCGCGGGCTCGCAGCCGCTCCGCGAACGGGCCCGTCCCGTGCCGCACGAGCTCGCTCTCCGCCGGCGACTCAGCGAGGTGCACGGCCAGGGGCAGGCGCTCGAGGCGCGCCAGCTCGGCCACCGCGCGGAACAGCGGACCGCTCACCGTATAGGGCGAGTGCGGCGACAGGCCGAGGCGCACGCGGTCGGACACGAACGGCGTCAGCCGCACGATCGCCGCCTCGAGGTCACGGAGCGACGCGTCGCGGGCCGACGGGTCCGGCCCGAACACCTCCTGGTAGACGACCCCGCGCCCGCCGAGCCGGGCGAGCGCCGCGATGACCGCCCCGGTGCTGCCGGTCTCGGCCACGCAGGTGACGCCACGGGCCCAGCTGTCGCGGACCCCCTGCTCCGCCGCGGCCGCGAACTCCTCCACCGTGGTGGCGTCCTTCATCTCGCGCACCCGCCCGAGCCACCCCGCGAACTCCCGCTCGCCGTTCCGGCCCGCGAGGTGCGTCAGCTCCAGGTGGGTGTGGCAGTTGACGAGGCCCGGCACGAGGACCGCGTCGCGGTACTCGACCGTCTCGGCCCCGGGCGGGACGGGGACGGCTGCATGCGGGCCGACGGCGGCGATGCGGTCCCCGTCCACGAGCACGGCGCCGTCCACGATGGGCGGCGCCGTCACCGGCCAGACGCCGGACGCGCGGATCCGCAGCACGTCAGGGCGTCAGCGCCGGCCCGAACACCGAATGGACGGGGCACACCCGGATCGGCTCGGTGCCTGGGTAGAACCAGTCCCAGTGCCGCAGCTCGAGCGGGCAGAACGGCGTCGCGAGGAATCCGGTGCTGCGATCGACCTCGCGCGTGACCAGCGAGTCCGGACGCGCCCAGTCCCTGGGGGCCGGCCGCCGGTCGTACACGGCGCGCATGAACGCCGCCCAGGCGGGCGCCACGATACGGCCGCCGCCCGCGTTGTCCATGATGCGCTGCTGGAAATCGTACCCGACCCAGATGCCCGCCACGATCTCCGGCGTGAATCCGATGTACCAGGCGTCGGTGTGGTCGTCGGTGGTGCCGGTCTTGCCGCCCGCGGGGATCGTGAACCCGCCGCGCCGCACCGCCGTGAACGCCGTCCCCCGCCGGACCACGTCGTGCAGCATGTCGGTGACGAGCCAGGCGTGCGCCGAGTCCATCACCGTCTCCCGCCGCACCGCCGGCTGCCACAGGATCGTGCCGTCGCGATCCTCCACCCGCACCACGAAGAGGGGGGACACCCGCGTCCCGAGCGTGGCGAACGCCGAGTAGGACGCGATCATCTCCA
>DASPFU010000034.1:0-6381 GCA_035620935.1 Gemmatimonadales bacterium | reverse complement strand
AAGACGACGCGGCTGTCGGGCGCGATGTCGATGCCGGAATGACCACCAGGGAAGGGGGACGGGGGACGGGGGAGGGGGGAGGGAGGCGGGGTGGTCTCAGGACAGGGAGGCGTGGCGATGCGCGTGAACGGGATGGTCGGGTGGGGGCTGGCGATGACCATTGCGGCGGTGCCGGCGGCAGGGGCACAGCAGGATAGCGCCCCGACCGCGCCACCACGCGCGGCCCAGCGGCCGCACCGGCTCGAGGCGCACGGCGACGTGCGCGTGGACGAGTACTATTGGCTCAATCAACGGGACGACCCCGAGGTGATCCGCTACCTCGAGGCGGAGAACGCGTGGACCGAGGCCGTGATGGCCCATACGCGGCCGCTCCAGGATTCGCTGTTCGACGAGATCAAGGGACGGATCCGCCAGGACGACCGGTCGGTGCCCTACCGCCTCGACGGCTACTGGTACTACACCCGGTTCGAGCAGGGCCGGGAATACCCGCTCTACGCGCGCAAGCGCGGCTCGCTCGACGCGCCCGAGGAGCTGCTGCTCGACGTCAACCTGCTGGCCCAGGGACACGCCTTCTTCGCGGCCGCCAGCGTGCAGGTGGGTCCCGGCACCAGCATCCTGTCCCACGCCGCCGACACGCTGGGTCGGCGCATCTACACGATCCGGTTCCGCGACCTCACGACGGGTCGCGACCTGCCCGACGAGATCCCGTCGGCCACGGCCAACGTCGCCTGGGCGATGGACGGCCGCACCGTCTTCTACACGCGCCAGGATCCGGTCACGTTGCGCTGGCACCGGGTCTATCGCCACACCCTCGGGACCGACCCGGCGCAGGACCCCCTGGTGTACGAGGAGACGGACGAGACCTTCAGCGTCTCGGTCTCCCGCACCAAGTCGCGGCGCTTCATCGTGATCGGCGCGCACCAGACGCTCTCCGACGAGTACCGGTTCGTCGCGGCGGCCCGCCCCGACGAGCCGTTCACAATGCTCCAGCCACGCGAGCGGGGCCTGGAGCACGACGTGGACCATTTCGGCGACTTCTGGTACATCCGTACCAACCTCGAGGCCCGGAACTTCCGGCTGGTGCGCGCGCCGCTCGCCCGACCCGACCGGGCCCACTGGGAGGAGGTCGTCCCGCACCGACCCGACGTCCTGCTCCAGGGGTTCGAGCTGTTCCGCGACCACCTGGTGCTGGCCGAGCGCGAGCGCGGGCTGACGCGCCTGCGCGTGCGCCCGTGGCGGGGCGGCACACCGCACGACGTGCAGTTCGCCGAGCCGGCGTACGTCGTGTTCCCGACGCAGAACCTCGAGTTCGACACGCCGATCCTGCGCTTCGCGTACCAGTCGCTCACGACGCCGGCGTCGACCTACGACTACGACATGGCCACGCGCCAGCGCACCCTGCTCAAACGGGAGGAGGTGCTGGGCGGGTTCGACCCGGCGGCCTACGAGGCGCGGCGACTGTACGCCCGCGCGACCGACGGTACCGAGGTGCCGGTCTCGCTCGTGTTCCGGAAGGACCTGCGGCGGCAGGGACCGCAGCCGCTGCTCCTGTACGGCTACGGCTCGTACGGCTCCAGCACCGAGCCCGGGTTCTCGGCCCCGCGCCTGTCGCTCCTCGACCGTGGCTTCGTGTACGCCATCGCGCACGTACGCGGCGGCCAGGAGCTGGGGCGCTGGTGGTATGAGGACGGCAAGCTGCTGAAGAAGCGCAACACCTTCACCGATTTCATCGCCGTGGCCGAGCACCTGGTGGCGGAAGGGTGGACCACCCCCGGGATGCTGTACGCCCAGGGCGGCAGCGCGGGCGGGCTGCTGATGGGGGCGGTGCTGAACCTGCGGCCGGACCTGTTCCACGGCGTCGTGGCGCAGGTGCCGTTCGTGGACGTGGTGACCACGATGCTCGATGCGAGCATCCCGCTGACCACTGCCGAGTACGACGAGTGGGGCAACCCCGGCGACTCGACGTACTATCGGTACATGCTGTCGTACTCGCCGTACGACAACGTCGCGCGAGTGGCGTATCCCCACGTGCTCGTCACCACCGGACTGCACGACTCGGAGGTGCAGTACTTCGAGCCCGCCAAGTGGGTTGCGCGACTGCGGGCGCGCCGCACCGACGCCAACCGGCTGCTCCTCAAGACCAACCTGCAGGCCGGCCACGGCGGGGCGTCGGGACGCGCCGAGCGTTGGCGCGAGACCGCGTTCGTCTACGCGTTCCTGGTGGACCTGGCGCGGCCGGCGACCCCGCCCACCCCCTGAGCGACTTCCTCCGGTTCCTCGAGGGGCTCCCGCCCGGCCCGCTGTATGCGGGCATCACCGTCCTCGCCGCCGTCGAGAACATCTTCCCGCCGGTGCCCGCCGACATGGCGGTGGCGCTGGGAGCGTTCCTCGCGGGGCGGGGCGTGATGAACGCCTGGATCGTGTTCGGCCTGACGTGGGGCGCCAACGTCATGTCGGCAGCGGGCGTCTACCTCCTCGCACGGCGCTACGGCCGCGCGGTGTTCCGCGGGCGGCTGGGCGCCCGCCTGCTGTCGACCGAGACCCTGGACCACATCGCGGCCGAGTACCGCCGCCACGGCGAGTGGGGGATCTTCGTGTCCCGTCTGCTGCCGGTGTGGCGCGCCGTCGTGTGTCCGTTCGCCGGGATCGCGGGCCTCTCCGCGCCCCGGGCGCTGCTGCCGATCGCGCTCGCGTCCGGGGCGTACTACGGCGCGCTCGTCTGGTTCGTCGCGCGGCTCGGCGGCAACCTCGAGGAGGTCGTCGGTTTCGTGCGGCGGCTCAACGCGACGCTGGCGGTGTTCGCCGGCCTCGGCGCGGTCGCGGTGGTCTGGCTGGTATGGCGGCGCCGGCGGACGCGCTAGCCCGGGCGTTCCGGATCGAGCAGTTCCGGGACTACCTCGGCCTCGAGGCCGGCGGCAGCCGCCACACCGTGGAGAACTACGTCCGTGACGTGCGCCGCTTCGCCGAATGGGCGGGGGCCCGGGACCGCCACGACCCGCAGACGGTCACCGCGCCTGACGTGCGCGCGTTCGTGTACGCCCTCAAGGATGTCGGCCTCGCGACCGCCACCATCCGCCGCCAGATCTCAGCCCTGCGCTCGTACTACCGGTTCCTCGTGGGCGAGGGGCACGCGGTGCGCGACCCCACCGAGCGGATCGAGACCCCGAAGGGCTGGCGCACCCTTCCCACCGTCCTCAGCGTGACCGAGATCGAACGGCTGATCGCCGCGCCCACCGGCGAGGGTCCGCTACCGCTCCGGGATCGGGCCCTGCTCGAGCTGGGGTACGCCACCGGCGCGCGCGTGTCGGAGCTGGTGGGCCTGTCCCTCCCGGACCTGCTCTACGAGGACGGACTGGTGCGGGTCCTCGGCAAGGGATCGAAGCAGCGCCTCGTGCCGCTGGGCCGCCGGGCGCTGGGACAGGTGGCGCTGTACGTCCGTGAGAGCCGGGCGGCGCTCGACCGCGGCAAGGGGCGGGGACGGCTGTTCCTCAATGCGCGGGGCACCCCGCTGTCGCGCGTCGGGGCGTGGGGGATCATCAGGCAAGCGGCGGCGCGCGCCGGTCTCACCAAGCGGGTCACGCCACACACCTTGCGCCACACGTTCGCGACGCACCTGCTCGAGGGCGGCGCCGACCTCCGCGCGGTACAGGAGATGCTGGGCCACGCCGACCTTTCGACCACGCAACTCTACACCCACGTGGACCGGGACTACCTGCGCAGCGTGCACCGGCAGTACCATCCCCGCGCCTGACGGCCCCAAACGCAACGCGGGCCGGAGCTCGCCGGCCCGCGGATGCACAGATCCAGTGACTGCTACTCGGCGGGCTTGATGATCCCGTTCTTCCGCAGCTCCGCGCCCACGGCGGAGACCAGCTCGTTGATGAACGACTCCAGGTCTTCCGGGTTGGTGGTCTCGCTCTGGCCGGCCCACAGCAGCTTCCCCTGGGACACCGAGTACACGAGCGACTCCACGCTCACGATCTGGTCCGTCTGCATGTAGCCCGGGGAGTAGGCGGCGCCCCAGCCATAGCCCCAGTAGCCCATGGTGGACCCGTAGTACGGGCCGCCGACGTACATGCTGGTGCCGGGCGTGTAGCTGATCTGCTGCTCCTTGCCGACCACGCGCATGACCAGCACGGCGTCCACGCCCTGCTCGCTCAGCACCTGGCGGGCGCGGGCGGTGTCGCGGGCCGTCTCGCCCGGCAGGACGGTGTAGGACTCGATGGTCTCGACGCCGCGGCGGCGGATCTCGGAGGCCATCGCGACCTCGGCCGAGCGACGCAGGGCATCGCGGGTCGACATCATGACCGTGGCGACCTTCTTGGTCCGGTCGAGCGGCTGCGCGGTGGGCTCCGTCCAGGTGGAAGTGAAATTCGTGGTGGCGCAGGCGACGGCTCCGAGCGCCAGCGTGCCGAGCAGGGCCAAGCGGTTGACCGATAGCATCTCTATCCCTCTCCCGGTGGGTGGTACGTCGACGGCCAAGCACGAAATGTAGACCGGGGGGGCGGGCGGGGCCAGTTGGCCCCGGCGGGGCACCGAGAGTATCCTGAAAGAGCCCATGTCCGCGCCTTCCCAGCCGATCCCGGCGTCGCTGCGGGCCGCCCTGGCCGACCGCTATGCGCTCGAGCGCGAGGTCGGGCGTGGCGGGATGGCGACCGTGTACCTCGCCCGGGACGTGAAGCACGAGCGGCCCGTGGCGGTGAAGGTGCTGAGCCCCACGCTCGCCGGGCAATGCTGCGAGCCGGACCGGTTCGTGCGCGAGATCCGCATCGCCGCGCGCCTGGTGCACCCCGCCATCATCCCGCTGCACGATTCGGGGCAGGCCGACGGCCTGCTCTACTACGTGATGCCGTATCTCGCGGGCGAGACGCTGCGCGACCGCCTGCGGCGCGAAGGCCGGCTGCCCGTGGCGGAGGTGCTGCGCCTCTCCCGGTCGCTGGCCGCGGCGCTCGACTATGCCCACCGCCAGGGCGTGGTGCACCGCGACATCAAGCCCGAGAACGTCCTGCTGCACGAGGGCCAGCCGCTGCTCGCCGATTTCGGCGTAGCGTGGGCGATCTCCGAAGCAGGCCGGCCCGACCAGCAGACCGAGGGCGGGCTCGCGGTGGGCACGCCCGACTACATGAGCCCCGAGCAGGCGAGCGCGGACCGCCAGCTCGACGGCCGCAGCGACCAGTACAGTCTCGCGTGCGTCGTGTACGAGCTGCTCGCCGGCGCGCCGCCGTTCACCGGAGCCAGCCCGCGAGCGGTGATGGCGCAGCACGTCAGCGACGTGCCCCGCCCGTTGCGGGCGCTGCGGCCGGACGTCCCGGCGGCCCTGGACGCGGGGCTGAGCCGCGCGCTGGCCAAGAACCCGGCCGAGCGCTTCGCGACATGCACGGAGCTGGTGGACGCGCTGGCCGCCTCCGAGGCCGCCGTGGCCGCGATCGCGGGGCGCAACGTCGCGGTGGCCGTGCTGCCGCTCGTGAACGTGGGGAACGATCCCGACGCCGAATACCTGAGCGACGGGCTGACCGAGGAGCTGATCCATGCCCTGAGCCAGGTGGACGGCCTGCGGGTCGCCTCGCGCACGTCGGCGTTCGCCTACAAGGACGCGAAGCAGGACGTCCGCGCCATCGGCGCGCTGCTGGGCGTGAGCGCCGTACTCGAGGGGAGCGTGCGGCAGTCGGGCAAGCGGCTGCGGGTCACGGTGCGGCTCACGAGCGTGGCGGACGGCCGCGGCCTGTGGGCGGAGCGATTCGACCGCGAGCTGGCGGACGTCTTCGCCATCGAGGACGAGATCGCGCAGACGATCGTGCGCACGTTGCGCGCCACCCTGCTCGGCCCCGTGGGGGACGTGATGCCGCGGCGCTACACCGAGAACGTGCGGGCGCACGGCCTGTATCTCAAGGGTCGCTTTGCCTGGAACAAGCGCAGCGCCGAGGGGGTGGCTGAGGCGATCGCCTACTTCGAGCAGGCGCTGGCGGAGGACCCGAACTACGCGCCAGCGTGGGCCGGGTTGTCCGACGCGCACGCGCTGCACGTGGACTATCAGGGTAGCCCGGTCTTCGAGGGCTACGATCGCGCCCGGGAGCACGCGCGCCGTGCGCTGGCCATCGACGAGGGGCTGGCCGAAGCGCACTGTTCGCTCGGCTGGGTGCTGTTCATTCACGACTGGGACTGGGCCGGCGCGTTCGCGCATTTCCAGCGGGCCATCGAGCTGAACCCCACCTACGCCACCGCGCACCAGTGGTACGCCTTCCCGCTGCTGGCGCTCGGCCGGCTATCCGAGGCGCTCGCGGAGGCGCGTCTCGCCCAGGAGCTCGACCCCGCCTCCGTGGCGATCCGGCGCGCCGTGGGGTGGGCCTACTACTACGCGCGGCGCTACGACGAGGCGGCGGA
>DASPFU010000033.1:0-8223 GCA_035620935.1 Gemmatimonadales bacterium | reverse complement strand
CCGGGCCGTCGGGCCCGCCGGCGTCCACCTGGCAGAGGGTGAGCCGGTCCGCGTTGGGGTGGCGGTCGGCCTGCAGTACCCGCGCCACCACGACCTGGCGCAGCTCCTGATGCAGCGGGACGACGGCCTCGACGGGGGCGCCGAGCATGTGCAGGCGCTCCTCGACCTCGGCCGTGTCGAGGGGACGGCCCAGCAGGTCCTCGAGCCAGCGACGCGAGACGATCACCGCGGGCCTCCGGCGAACTGTGCCAGGAAGCGCACGTCGCTCTCGAAGAACAGCCGGATGTCCGGGATGCCGTGCCGCACCATCGCGATGCGCTGCGGCCCCATCCCCCACGCGAAGCCGGTGTAGCGCTCCGGGTCCACGCCGCAGTTCTCGAGCACGGCCGGGTGCACCATCCCCGAGCCGAGGATCTCGATCCAGCCGGTCTGCTTGCAGGTGGGGCAGCCCCGCCCCTCGCACACCGAGCAGCTCGCGGCCATGTCGGCCGAGGGCTCGGTGAACGGGAAGTACGACGGCGAGAAGCGGACCCGCGTCTTCGACCCGAAGACGCGACGGGCGAAGGTCGCGAGGGTCGCCTTCAGGTCCACGAACGTGATCCCCTCATCCACGGCGAGGCCTTCGATCTGCTCGAACACCGGCGAGTGCGAGGGATCGAACGTGTCGCGGCGGTAGCACTGCCCCGGGATCACGACGCGCACCGGCGGGGGATACTGCTCGAGCGTGCGGATCTGCACCGGCGACGTGTGGGTGCGCAGCAGCGCGTCGGGGCCGATGTAGAAGGAATCCTGGGCGTCGATGGCCGGGTGGTCCCGGGGGAAGTTGAGCGCGTAGAAGTTGTGGCGCTCGTCCTCGGCCTCGGGCCCCACCGCACGGGTGAACCCCATGTCCCCGAAGATGCCGCAGATCTCGTCCACGACCTGGGTGACGAGGTGCAGGCCGCCGGTCCATGCCGCGGCCCGGCCGGGCATCGTGAGGTCGGCGGTCGCCGCGCCGCGCACGTCGGCGGCGAGCGCCGCCGCGCGGGCGGCGAGGGCGTCCTCGAGCTCGCGCTTGAGGGCGTTGGCCGCCGCGCCCAGGGTGCGCCGCGCCTCGGGATCGAGGGCGGGGAGGCCCTTCAACAGCTGGGTGAGCGCCCCGGCCTTGCGGCCCAGCAGCTCCGTACGGAGCTCCTGCAGCTGCTGGGCGTCGGCCTGCGCGATGTCCCGGAGGCGCCCCCGCAGGCCGTCGAGGCTCGCGAGGAGGTCGCTCATCTCAGAGCGCCTTCTTCGCGACCTCGGCGAGCTGCTCGAACGCGGCGGGGTCCTTCACCGCGAGATCCGCCAGGACCTTGCGGTTGATGTCCACCCCGGCGCGCTTCAGGCCGCTCATGAAGCGGTTGTAGGACAGCTCGTGCAGCCGGGCCGCCGCGTTGATGCGGACGATCCACAGCCGCCGGAACTCGCCCTTCTTGCGGCGCCGGTCGCGATAGGCGTACTTCGCCGCGCGCTCGGTGGCCTCTTTCGCGGCCTTCCACAGTTTGCTGCGCCCGCCGAAGTAGCCCTTGGCGAGCTTCATCACCTTGTTCTTGCGCTTCAGCCGCGCAACGTTGCTCTTCACGCGTGGCATAGTCCGCTCCTCACGCCATCAACAGGCGCTTCAGGCGCGCCTCGTCCGCCTTCGACGCCAGCGCCGCTTTGCGCAGGTGGCGCTTCCGCTTCGGGTGCTTCTTGGTCAGGATGTGCGACTTGTTCGCGTGGTAGCGGCGTACCTTGCCGCTACCCGTGACGCGCACCCGCTTGCGCAGGGCGCGCTTGGTCTTCTGCTTCGGCATCTCGGTCTCCTACTTCGGGGCGAGCACCATCGTCATGTTGCGGCCTTCGAGCTTGGGATCCTGCTCGATCTTGCCGATGTCCTTGAGCTCCGCCGCGACCCGGTCCAGCACCACCCGGCCCAGCTCGGTATGGGCCATCTGCCGCCCGCGGAACATCATCGTCACCTTCACCTTGTTGCCGTCCGAGAGGAACTCGCGCGCGTGGCGCGTCTTGAACTCGAAGTCGTGGTCGTCGATCCCCGGTCGGTACTTCACTTCCTTCAGGTGGATGACGTGCTGCTTCTTCTTCGCCGCGCGCGCCGCCTTCGCCTGCTCGAACTTGAACTTGCCGTAGTCCATGATCTTGACCACGGGGGGCCGCGCGAGCGGCGCCACTTCCACGAGATCCAGTCCCTGCTCCTGCGCCAGCGCCAGGGCCTCGTCCACCGGCAGGACTCCGAGCTGATCGCCGTTGTTGGCGATCACCCGCACCGGGCTGATGCGGATCTGCCGGTTGACCCGTGTGCGCGGGGCCCGCGTGCTATCGGGGATCGCCAGGTGAGCGCCTCCTCCTCCAAGAAAACGAAAGGCGGATCCCGGATCCCGGAACCCGCCTCCCCCGCCCGCGTGTCGGCGCGGTCGGGGACGCGAATCGGAACCCTGTGGCTCCCGCGCCGTGGCGTCGGGGCATCCGGGTGGGGCGCAGCGCGCGCCCGCTTACCGCATTGTGCGCAACAAGTTATCCGATGGTCCGCGGCTCCACAAGGGCGACGCCCCGCTCCTCCCGCGCGAGCCGGCCCAGCGCCACCACGGGGTCGTGCTCGAACACCACGAGCCAGTCCTCCGCCACCGCGCGGGCGTACAGGGCCCGGCGGCTCTCGAGGGTGCGCAGCGGCTCCACGTCGTAGCCCATGATCCACACCAGCGGCAGGTGGTGGGTGGTGGGCACCAGGTCCCCGAGGAAGCAGGCCCGCTCGCCCGCGCTCTCGACCAGGATCGACTGATGCCAGGGCACGTGCCCGGGGGTCGGCAGACAGTGGATCCCGGGGAGGGGCTGCGCCTCCCCGCTCACCGCCAGGAAGTCGATCGACTCGAAGTTGTGCGGCAGGTAGCTCGCCTGGACCCGCTCGTTCCGGAGCCGGGCGAACTCCAGCTCCCCGCGCTGCACCACGTACCGGGCGTTGGGGAACGCCGGGAGCAGGGCGCCGGCCTCGTCCCGCCACGTGTTCCCCCCGGCGTGGTCGAAGTGCAGGTGGGTGTTGATCACCCACGCCACGTCCGCGGGCCGGTGCCCCAGCCGGGCGAGCGCGTCCTCGAGCGCGGTGCGCCCACCCGCCCCGGCGTTCTCGAGACCGTAGATGTCGACGAACTTGGCCGACTCCTTGTTGCCGGCGCCCGTATCCACCAGCACCAGCCCGGCCTCGTGCTCGATCAACAGGCAGCGCAGCGCCAGCGGGATGCGGTTGCGCGCGTCCGCCGTGATGCGCCGCTCCCACAGCGGCTTCGGCACGACGCCGAACATCGCGCCGCCGTCCAGGTGCTGGCGGCCGCCCTCGAGGGCGTGGCAGGTGAGGTGCCCGACCTGGAACGTCGTGTGGGTCATCGCACGAAATGGCGAATGCGGAATGCGGAATGCGGAATGGACGTCTGGTGGCCAGCGCAGTCATTCCGCATTCGCCACTCCGCATTCCGCATTGTCAGACGGCCTCCCGCCTCAGCGGCAGCGTCATGCACCGCGGTCCCCCGCCCCCGCGCACCAGCTCGCTCCCCTCGACAGTGATGACGCCGCGCTCGCCGTCCTCGAGCCAGTCCTGGCCGGTGAGCAGATTGACGGCGGTGACGACGCGGAACCCGGCACCCGTCAGCTCGGCCAGCGTGGCCTCGTTGCGGGCATAGGTCAGCGCCAGCCCGGGACGCACGGCGAAGAAGTTGCAGGCCGACGACCACTGCTCGCGCTCCTGCAGCGGGCGCTGGCTGCCGCCGCAGAACACCGGCTCCACGGGAGCATCCACCGCCTGCATCGCCGCGAAGAAGTTCGGCATCTCCTTCACGCCCTTCGAGCGCTTGCGCCGGTGCAGCACCGCCAGCCGCTCGGGACCGACGAAGAACGGCGGGTAGATGACGCACATCTCCCGGTCGATCTGCGTGAAGATCATGTCCAGATGGATCGCGGTGCGCTCGTTGGGGAGCACCACGATCACCACGTCGGTGACGCCGCAGTGCTCGAACGCCAGGTCGCAGAGATGATCGAGCGCCGCCGGGCTCGAGCGCTCGCTGAAGCCGAGCACCAGCAGGTCGGGGCGCAGCGGGTGCACGTCGCCGCCCTCGAGGGTGTAGTTGGGCCGCTTCTCCTCCGACCCGTCGTACAGGATCCCCGCGTTCTCGAGCTTGGGGTGGTAGCGGAACAGGGCCTTGACCAGCAGCTCCTCGGTCCAGCGCACGCCGTAGCGCATCGAGCCGATCACGGAGTGCTCGCCGATCACGATCCCCACGTCGCGCGTGAAGAACAGGTTGGGCAGGGGCGGCAGCGCGTACCCGCCCTCGTTCAGCGCCCGGGCGATGGGCCCCGCGTCCTCCAGGGCCCCCTCGATCATCACCGTCACCAGCTCCTCTGCCGGCAGCGCCTCGAGTCGCTTGGCGAGGGCGTCCGAGGGGACCACCTCGAGCGCGCGCGTCACCAGGAACTCGCGCGCCTCGGGCTGAGCGGCCACCTCGGCCAGGAGGTCCCGCACCTCGAGGACCTCTGCGAACCGCTCCAGCACCGCCGCGAACCGCCGGTGCTCACGCACCGCCAGGTCCAGGTCGATGATGTCGTCGTAGAGGTAGTCCTCGCGGTTCCCCGGCGTGACCGCCACCAGCTCGCGGCCCGGGGTGTGGATCAGCACGGACCGGAGGGCGCCGATCTCGGAGGTGACGTGGACGCGGGGCATGGGGAAGACAATCTAATGCGGAATGCGGAGTGGCGAATGCGGAATGGCCGATGCGAGTATCGATTCCCGGCGGCTAACCAACGCACTACTCCGCATTCCGCATTCCGCATTCCGCCTTGGACTCACCGGTGCGCGAGGGCGTACGTCAGCGTCTCCAGCTCCAGCGCCATGTTGACCGTCTTCATCTCGACGGCGGGCGGGACGGCGAGCGGCACGGTCGCGAAATTGAGGATGGCGCGCACGCCGGCGCCGGCGAGCCGGTCGACCACGTGCTGCGCCGCCTCGGGCGGCGTGACGACGATGGCGATGTCGGTGGGTTCGCGCCGCAGGTCGGCCTCGAGCTGGCGGATGTCGCGCACGGCGAGCCCGTTCCAGCGTGAGCCGATCTTGCGCGGGTCCTGGTCGTAGACGGCGACGATCTCGAAGCCCCGCTCCTTGAACCCCTGGTAGTGCACCAGCGCGCCGCCGAGCTTCCCGGCGCCGACCAGGATCACGCGGTGCCCGCGCTTCAGGCCCAGGATCTCGCGGATGTGCGCGGCGAGCTCGTGGACCGCGTAGCCGAGCCCGCGCTTGCCGAAGGAACCGAACAGCGACAGGTCCTTGCGTACCTGCGCCGACGTGGTGCCCCCCAGACGCGCCAGCTCGCCCGAGGAGATGGTCGCCCGCCCCTCCCCGGCCGCCTGCTCGAGGAAACGGAGGTAGAGCGAGAGACGGCGGACGGTCGAGTCGGGGATCTTGCGGGGCATACGTTGTGAATTATTTCACAATCCCCTCCCCTCACGCAAGAGCGCCGCGAATTCGGCGGGCGCGAGCGTCTCGGGCCGGGCCGTCGGCTCGATGCCGAGGCGACCCAGCACGCCGACCACGACGTCCGGCGGCCGGTCCCACACGCCCGCCAGCACGTTGCGCAGCTGCTTGCGCCGGCGGGCGAAACAGGCGGTGACGAACGTCCGGAAGGCCCGCTGCTCCGCCGCCGCCACCTGGGGCGCCGGCGCCGGCGTGAGCCGCACCACGGCACTCTGCACCCGCGGTGGCGGCCGGAACGCGCCCGCCCGCACCGTGAACAGCCGCTCGACCCGGCAGACGGCCTGCACCCCGACCGACAGGGCGCCGTAGACCTTCGTCCCCGGGCGCGCCGCGACCCGGTCGGCGACCTCCGCCTGCACCAGGAACACGATTCGCGCCGGGAGCGGTGGCGTGAGCGCCTTCTCGATCAGCGGCGACGTGATGTTGTAGGGGATGTTGCCGATGATCTTCCAATGCGGAGTACGGAATGCGGAATGCGGAGCGGCCGAATGCGGAGTGCGGAGTGCGGAATGCGGAGTGGCAGGGTCGGCTTCCAGGAGGGCGTGCCAGTTCAGACGCAGCGCGTCCCCCTCAACGATCGTCAGGTCGCCCATTCCGCATTCCGCATTCCGCATTCGACATTCCGCCGCCAGGCGGCTGTCCTTCTCGATCGCCACCACCCGCAGGCCGGCGGCGAGGAGGCGGGCGGTCAGGGTGCCGGGCCCCGGGCCGATCTCGAGCACCAGCTCGCCCGCCACGGGGTCGAGCGCGGCGACGATGCGGTCGAGGATGCGGACGTCGGAAAGGAAATGCTGGCCGAGGGCTTTGCGAGGCCGGGGCGGCCGGGGACGCTCGGTCACCTACACGCGCAGCAGGACGGCGGTGCGGTCGTCGGAGGCGGGGCCGCCGCCGGTGAACGCGGCGAGGTCGGTGAAGATGGCCTCGAGGATCTCGCGGGTCGGCCGGCCGTGCAGCCGGGTGACATGGCCGAGGACGCGCGGCTCCCCGAAACGGCCACCGCGGGCGTCGCTCGCGTCCACGATGCCGTCGGTGAGGAGCACGAGGATGTCCTCGCCCTTGTGCCACGGGACGGTGACGTCGGCGCTCCCCGCGCCGAGCCCCACGGGCGGCCGCGTGGCCTCGAGGCGGCGCCACGCCCCCGTGGGCCCGTGCACCAGGTACGCGAAGGCGTGGCCCGCGCTGGCGTAGGTGAGCCGGCCCGCGGCGGGGTCGATCACGCCGTACAGCAGCGTGAGGAACATGTCGGTGCGCAGCAGCTCGTCGGCGAGCGACTCCTCGAGGCGGCGCAGCACCTCGCCCGGCGACGCGGCCGATTCGGCGTGCACGCCCGCCGCGGCGAGGGCGAGCGCCATGATCAGCGCCGCGCCGAAGCCGTGGCTCGAGACGTCGCCGATCATCACGCCGACCCGGTCGCCCGAGAGGCGCAGCAGGTTGTAGAAGTCGCCGCCGACCGACTCGGCGGGCCGGCAGCGGGCGGCGACGTCGGCCTTGTCGCCGAGCACGGCGGGCGCGGGGAGCAGCTTGAGCTGCAGGTCGTGCGCCAGCTCGAGCTCGTGGCGCAGCCGCTGCTGCCCCACGTCGCGCTCGCGCAGGCGCGCGTTCTCGATCGCCGCGCCGATCTGGTTGGCGATCGCGGCCACGAGCTTGCGGTCGCCGGAGGTGAACGCGTCCTCGCCGAGGCGGTCGGTCAGGTTGATCACGCCGATGGGCCGCGGGGGCCCGCCGGGCGCGGCGTAGATCACCGGGACGGAGAGGTAGGCCTCCCCCAGATAGTTGCGGCCGGCCGGGCAGCCGAGGCTCGCGGCCGTCCGGTCGCGCGGATCGAAGCACTGGATGCGGCCCTCGCGGAACACCCGCGCGGCGATCGAACAGTCGTCCTCCACGTCGATCGGGTGGACGTCGCCGAACGCGACGCCGCGGGCGGCCACGAGGTGCAGCTCGCCCACCGCCGGCTCGTGCACGAAGAGCGTGGCCCGCCGGGCGCCCACCACCTGGGACACCTCGCGCAGGATGTTCTGGGCGGCGTCGGCCAGGCGGACCGTGTGCCCGAGGATCTCGCTGATGGTGTAGAGGAGGTCGATCTCCTCGTAGCGCTCGGAGAGCTCGGCCGCCACCTGCACGATCTCGCGCTCGGAGTCGAGCACCCCGCCCACGATCTCGGCCAGGGTCGCGGGGTCGCCCCCGGCGGCCCCGGGCCGCAGCGACCCGGCTTCGAGCCACAGCCCGGCGGCCGCGGGGATCGGCTCGAACCACGCGTCGCCCTCCGGGGTGGCGACGACCAACCCCCCGCCGTTGCCGCCCGCGAGGTCGGGGACCCAGCCGGCCGACGGCCCGGCGAGCGGCTGCAGCCGGCGGCCGTCGAAGCGCCACACGCGCAGCGGCACGCCCGCCACACGCTCGAGCGACGGCAGCAGGTGCGCGAGGCGGGTCAGCCCGCTTTCAGGGTCAGGCACACCGCATTCCCGCGCGCGTTGAAGCTCACGTCGTCCACGAGGTGGCGGATCACGAACAGCCCCCGCCCGTCCTCGAACAGCAGGCGGTCGGGCGTCGTGGGGTCCGGGACGGTCGCGGAGTCGAAGCCGTCGCCGTCGTCTTCCACGTGGATGTGCACCACGCGCAGCCCCAGCTCCACGCGCACCCGCACCCGCTTCGCGGGGTCGGCGTGGTTGCCGTACACGATCGCGTTGGTGAGG
>DASPFU010000032.1:0-7084 GCA_035620935.1 Gemmatimonadales bacterium | reverse complement strand
CCATCGTCTTTCCGGTGGCGGCGAAGTCACCGTGACCGCATTCGGCCTGTCGCGCGACCTCGTGAACCCCCAGACCTTCGCCTGGATCACGATCGATCGCGTCGCCTGGGGCGCGCGCGCCGTCGTGACGCGCCCGTTCGGCCGCGCCGGGCGCCATCACGTCATCCTGGGCCTCGACTACCAGGAGCAGCGCGACGACCGACGCAACCTCGGCAACGCCGGGGGCGAGCCCGACACCACCCGCTTGCTCGATCAACTGGAGCGCGTCACCGAGATCGGTCCGTTCGCGCAGGGTACGGTCGCGCTGGGCGCGGGCGTGGCCCTGACCGCGGGCGCGCGGATCGATGCCGTGCGGTTCCGGGCCGCCGACCACCTGGTCACCGCGACCAACCCGGACGACTCCGGGGAGCGGACCCTGTCGGCGGCCAGCGGCTCGCTCGGCGTCACCTGGACGCCGCCCGGGCGGCTGGTGCTGTATGCCAACGTCGGCTCGTCGTTCGAGACTCCCACCACGACCGAGCTGACCAACTCTCCCTCGGGGGCCGGCGGCTTCAACGACTCGCTGGGACCGCAACGCGCGTGGATGCTCGAGGCGGGAGCCCGCTGGGGAGCGGGCCTGGTGCGTGCGTCGCTGGCGGTATTCACAGCGGACGTGCGGGACGAGCTGATCCCGTACGAGGTGCCCACGGCTACACAGCGGCGGTTCTACCGGAACGCGGGCCGCGCGCGGCATCGCGGGGTGGAAGCGGCGCTGGACGCGCGGCCGGCGACGTGGCTTGGCGTCGTCGGGAGCTACACGTACGCCGACTACCGCTACCGCGACTACACCGTGCCGGCCGGGGACGGCGGCACACTGGTGCTGGACGGCCGGTCGCTGCCCGGGGTGCCGGCGCATCGCGGCCAAGTCGTAGTCGAGGTGCGGCCGCGGCGCGGGCCGTGGCTCGACCTGGAACTGGTCGGCACGAGCACCGTGCTCGTGGACGACACGTTGGAGACGCGCGCGCCCGGGTGGTCGCAGGTCAACCTGCGGGGCGGGATCGACGCCCGCGCCGGCGGGTGGATGGTGCGGCCTTACCTGGGGATTCAGAACGCCCTCGATCGCGACTACGTGGGGTCCGTGGTGATCAACGCGGCGGGAGGCCGCTACTACGAGCCGGCGCCGGGACGGAACGCCTATGTCGGGGTGGCGCTCAGCGGGGGACGCTGAGCTGGCGGGCTACTTGTAGCGGTAGGTGATCCGGCCGCGCGTGAGGTCGTACGGGGACAGGTCGACCGCGACCCGGTCACCCTGGAGGATCCGGATGTAGTTCTTCCGCATCTTCCCGCTGACGTAGGCCAGCACCTCGTGGCCGTTCTCCAGCGTCACCCGGAAGGTCGTGTTGGGGAGCACCTCGCTCACGGTGCCCATCATCTGGATGGCGTCGCCGGCCACGAACCGCGGGTCTCCTCTCTCGCTGTGACCGCGCCGTCGCGCCGCTGCGGCGCCGCTGCCACACACCCGGCCGGGACGGGGCGTCCACCCACCCGGGCGGGCCCCCTGTGGAGGCCCGTCTCTTGCGCTATTTCGCGGCGGGGGGAAATCTAGTCCCCGAGGGGAATCCGGCAAACCGACTTGACGGGGTGGGCCAGGGGCGTATTTCTCAGCAGGAACAGGAAGGGGCATTCATGGAGCGGTCCTCGGAGTATCAGCCCCTGGCTGACATCGAGATCGATGAGGTCCGGCCGGAGCCGCGGGGGTTCACGCTCGGCGGTCAGGGGGCGGACCACGCGGAGTACCGGCTCGGGATCCGGTTCGACATGCCACTCGACGCCCGCACGCGCGCCGTGCTCGGCGAATTGCTGTCGCAGGCGGAGGTGACGGTGGCGCGGCGCGCCCCGGCCCTTTCGCTGCGGCGCTTGCGCCGCGATGCGGCGCGCCAGCCCTAGCGAAGGAGCCGCACTTGGCCATGGAGCTCTGGTCGTTCGCCCGTCGCCGGGCGGGTCTCGTCGTCCTCACCGCCGTCGTGGCGGCCTGCGCGGGCGGTTCCCCGCCCGGCGAGATGGCCCCAGCCGACCTGGCCACGCTCGAGGCGCAGCGCGCGCAGACGCCCGGCGATCCGGCGCTCAACCTGCAGCTGGCGCGGGCCTACTACGCCGCGGGGCGCAATGCCGACGCCCGGGCGGCGCTCGCGGTCGTGCTCGCGGCGCAGCCGGCGAACACCCAGGCGGACGCCTGGCTGGGGCTCACCTACGAGGGGCTCGAACAGTTCGATTCGGCCCGTGCGACCTACACCCGGGTGCTGGCCCGCCAGCCCGACGACAACGTCGCGCGCCTGCTGCGCGGCCGGCTCCAGCTGCTCACCCGCAAGGAGCTCCTCGCGGCGGCGCGGCAGACGATCGCGCGCGAGTCCGTGCTCGCGGTGACGCCGCCCGAGCCGAACACCGTCGCGGTGATGCCGTTCCGCTACACCGGCAGCGACTCCACCCTGCGCCCGCTCGAGCGCGGACTCGCGGCGCTCGTCGTGACCGACCTGTCGAAGGTGGGACAGCTCCGGCTGGTGGAGCGCGACCGCATGCAGGCGCTGCTCGACGAGCTGCAGCTCGCCGAGGGCACGCGCGTCGATCCCGCCACCGGCGCGCGGTCCGGCCGCTTGGTCCGGGCGGGGCAGGTGGTGCAGGGCCAGTTCCAGGAAGTCCCCACGGCGAACTTCCGCGTCGATGCCAGCGTCGTGCGGACGACGGATGCGCAGGTCGCGGCGACCGGCTCGGATGCCGACGCGCTGCGCGCCCTGTTCGACATCGAGAAACGCGTGGTCTTCCAGCTGCTCGAGCGGATGGGCATCACGCTGACGCCCGCCGAGCGCACCGCCGTCAGCGAGCGACCGACGCAGGATCTGCAGGCCTTCCTGCTGTACAGTCGCGGCCTCGAATCGCAGGATCGCGGCGACTTCGGCGCCGCGGCGGTGTCGTTCCAGGCCGCCGCGCAGCGCGATCCGGCGTTCTCGGCCGCCGCCCAGGAGGCGGCGGCGAGCGGGGACGCGGCGGCGGCGGCGGCGGCACCGCCAAGCGAGTTGGCCGCCGGCATCCTGGGCCCGCCGCCGACATCCGTGTCCAGCACCACCTCGCTCACGACCGCCGTGAACTCCGCCGTGCCCTCTGGGACGTCGACGATCGATGGCGTGCCCACGACCAGCACGATCGAGATCGCCGCGGGGGGCGGAGGGGGCGGGTCGGGACCGACGATCGGCCTGCCGCCCACCAACCCGAATCCGGTGTGTGAGGCCGCCAACTGCCAGGGGCCCCAGAACGTGGCACTGATCGGCACGATCATCATCATCGTGCGGCGGCCCTAGCCGATGCGCGCCCGGTCCTTCTGCGCGGTCCTCGCAGGCGTCGTCCTCGCCGCTCCCGCACTCCACGCGCAGGCGAGCGACGCCCTGTACTCCCGGCTCAGCGCCCTGAGCGGCTGGGAGATGCGCTCCTACGATTTCGACTCAGGGATTTCCACCAACTCCACGTCGCAGTGGCGGGTGCCCGTGATCGCGGTCGTGCCGCTGGGCCGCCGCCTGTCGCTCGATCTCACCACGAACTACGCGAGCTCCCGGCTCGAGACCACCGCCGGGACCGAGACGCTCGACGGCTTCACCGACACCCAGGTGCGGGCGCTGTATACGCTGAGCCGCGACCGCTTCGTCGGGTCGCTGTCGCTCAACCTCCCCACCGGCCAACAGGACCTCACGCCGGGGGAGTTCCAGGTGGCCGGGGCCGTGGGCTCGAACTACCTGTCGTTCCCCGTGACCGGCGCCGGGACGGGGTTCAGCGCGACCGGCGGCCTCGCGTGGGTGAGGCCGCTCGGGTCGTGGAACCTGGGGCTCTCCGGCTCCTACCGGTACCAGGGTGCCTACACCCCGCTGGCGACCGATTCGGGCGGCGCCCTGTCGTACGACGCGGGCTCCGAGTACCGGGTCCGGGGCGGGCTCGACCGCCTGTTCGGCCAACGGACCCGGATGACCGTGGGGCTCACCTTCAGCACGTTCTCGACCGATGAGTTCACGGGCTCGGGCCAACTGGCATCGGGGCGCTATAAGCCGGGGCCCCGGATCATCGGGGAGTTCGTGCTGGCGCGCGCCGTGGGGCGTGGCACGCTGGCCCTGGTGGCGTGGGACCTGTACCGCACGGCCGGCGACACCAACAACGTGAGCGACCCCCGCACCCAGGAGAACGTCCTCAACGCCGAGCTGCGCTGGAGCGTCCCGGTGGCACGGCGTCTGCAGATTGAACCCCTCGTCGCGTACCGGCAGTACGACCTGAAGGCGTTCACCGGGGGCCGGATGTACTCAGGCGCGGTGACGGCACGGTTCGGTCTCTCCGACCGGATGTCGGCGAGCGTGGCGGGGCGGTTCGACAGCGGGTGGGTCGCCGCCGAAGACGTAGGGCGAGCCGACCTCACCGGCCTGGGCCTGACGGCGTTCGTGCGGTACACACGGTAGCAGCGCGACAGCTGGAAAATTCTTGACGGTCGTCGGGGGCAGTGGTAGCTTGGCGCGACCTTCAGCGCCGGAGCAGCGTGGTCCCATGCCAGCCGAGCTCGGCGGGTCCCAGATCTCTTCCCTGCTCGAGTCACTCCCGGGGATCGCCAGCGTGCTCCGCAGCCCGGTGGCGGACGCGCTCGTGCGGGCCATCCGGGCGGCGGCCGGGATCGGTGAGTTCGAGCCCGAGGACGCCGAGGAGCTGGTGCGGTACGCCGTGCGGCGCGGCCTGATCGGGGTCGACGAGGGCGACCGCGTGCTGGCCGAGGTGTCGGACGCGTTGAAGGCGAAGCGCAAAGCGGCGCGCGGGTCCAAGACCGTCAAGCCCAAGAAGGGGAAGCCTCCGGCCAGGGGCAAGAAGCCGCGACGCTGAAGGGCGCGTGCGCCGCAAGACGCTCCGCTGGGCCGCTCTCGCGCTGGCCCTGGCCGGTCTGACGTGCCGGGACAACCACCCCATCGGTCCCGGGGCGGCCGGTCGCGCCGTGTTCGATGTCCGAGCGTTCGCCCTCTTCGCGCCCGGCGATCCCCCGGTCCCCGTCGAGAGTCTCGACGTCGTATTCCGCCGTACCGACGAGTCCCTCGCGTTCGCTGATACCGTCGACCTGGCCGCCGCGGCCCAGGGTGACTCCTTCGTCGTGTCCCTCGACGTCCCGCTCGACGAGACCCCGCAGGACTTCCTGCTGACGCTCCGCGCGTTCGGCGGCGGCATCGACTGGTATGAGGCCGACACCGTGGTCGCGCTCGCGCAGGGCGCGAACGCCCCGCTGGCCCCGCTCGGGCGCTACGTGGGGCCCGGGGCGAACGCCGCCAGCGTACTGCTGGTGATCCCGACGACACGCGTGGTGGGCGGGGTGGCGACGCCGCTGTCGGCGATCGTGCACGACTCCAGCGGCGCGCCGCTGAGCGGCGTCCCGGTCGGATTCCGTGTGGGCAACGCCGGGGTGGCCACCGTGTCGGGGGCGCTGCTCAACAGCGCGACCGTGACGGGCGCGCAGCCGATCCGCGACAGCACCTGGGTCTACGCCGAGACGCCCACGCACCTGCGGGACTCGGTGCGCGTGCATGTCGTGCCGCCGCCCACGACGCTGGACTCGGTGTCGGGTGGCGGCCAAGCCGGCCCGCCCGGCGTGCCGCTCCCGGCGCCGTTCGTGGTGCGCGTACGTGACGGACTTGGCGATCCGTTCGCCGGCGCCACGGTCACCTGGGCAGTGACGGGCGGGACCGGGACGCTGTCCGCCACGACGACCGTCACCGACGCGAGCGGACTCGCGAGCGTCACCTTGACGCCCGTCAGTCTTGGCGTCATCACGGTCCAGGCGACCGCCCCCGGCCTCGCGGGCTCGCCGCGGACGTTCGCGGCGACGGGCGGCGCCGGTCCAGCAGCGAGCCTCGCCAAGATCTCCGGTGACAACCAGACCGGCGCGGGAGGGGCCGCGCTGGGGCAGCCACTGGTGGTCGAAGTGCGGGACGCCTTCTCCAACCCGGTCGCCAACGCCACGGTGAATTGGGCCACGACGAGCGGCGGCTCGTTCGCTCCCGCGAGCGGGCTCACCGGAGCGAATGGCCAGGCGCAGACCACCTGGACTCTCGGCCCCAGCGCGCCGAGCCAGGTCGCGACCGCCACCGTCGGCGCGCTGGCGCCTGTGACGTTCTCGGCGACGGCCATTGTCGGGACCCCCGCCATCAGCCTCTCCTTCGCGGGCGTTCCGGGAGTCGGGGTCGGGCTCTCGGCGAAGGTCTACGTCGATCTCAACCAGCCCGCGCCAGCTGGCGGAATCGCGATCAGCCTGGCGAGCGACAATACCTCCATCTTCACCGTCGCCCCTCCGAACCTGACGATCCCGCAGGGCATGACCCGGGACAGCGCGACGGTGAGCGGCGTGTCCCCCGGCCAGGGGACGCTCACGGCGACCGGCTCGGGGTACGCATCCGGTACGCTTTCGGTCGTCGTGCAGAACCGGAACATCGCGGTTCCGCTGACCCTCAACGTCCCCTACGGGCAGACCGCGTCCCTGCCGATTCAGCTGCCTGCCCCGGCCCCGGTGGGGGGGGTCACCTTCTCCGTTGCGAGCAGCGACCCCTCCAGGGTCGGTGTCTCGACCCCGTCCGTCACCATCACGGGCGGCAGCCAGGCGGCAAACGCCACGCTGACCGGCGTGCTCCCGGGCGCTGCGACGATCACGGTCTCGAATCCGGCCTATATCGACGGCGTCACGGCGGCGACGACTACCGCGTCCCTCAACATCGTGCAGGGCTCGGCCAGCCTGAACGCGAGCTTCGGCACATCGATCGGCATCAACTTCGAGAGCAACGGGACGCCGACCGCCGCACCAGCCCCGGGCATCAGCGTCGCCCTGACGTCGTCGGACCTGAGTTGCCTGGCCGCCACCTCACCGGTCACCATTGCGACCGGTCTCGTCAGCACCACGGCGACCCTCACCTACGGTGGGTCGGCGCCGTTGCCCTGCACCACGAAACTCCTTGCCCAGGCGACGAACCTGCTGGCCGACAGCATCAACGTCACCGTGAACCCGGTGCCGGGGATCACGGTGGGGACGCTGACGGTGGGGAGCGGG
>DASPFU010000031.1:0-5298 GCA_035620935.1 Gemmatimonadales bacterium | reverse complement strand
GACGACGAGGTCGACGCCTACGGCCTGACCCACACCGGCAAGGTGCGGCCGGTCAATCAGGATCACTTCCTCGTCTGCCAGCTCGAGAAGCGGGTGCGGGTGTACCAGACGAGCCTGCCCAACGGGGAGGCGTTCGGCCCGCTGGGCGAGCGCATGGCGTTCCTCGCGATGGTGGCGGACGGCGTCGGCGCGGGCACGAAGGGGGAGGCGGCGGCCCGGCTCGCGCTCCACGCGGTGACCGAGTACGTGGCGTTGAGCATGCGGTGCTACCACGAGCACGACGCGACCGACGACCAGTCGTTCCTCGACGCTCTGCAGGAGGCGGCGTGGCAGGGCCACGCCCGGGTCGTGGCCGAGGCCGAGGGTCAGCCGGACCTGCGCGGCATGGCGACCACGCTCACGGTGTGGCTGGCGATCTGGCCCCGGGCGTACCTGTTGCAGGTCGGCGACTCCCGCTTCTACCAGTTCCGCCAGGGCACGCTGACGAAGCTGTCCCGCGATCAGACGATGGCGCAGGAGCTGGTCGATCAGGGCGCGTTGAGCCACGCGACGGCGTTCGAGAGCAAGTGGGCCCACGTGCTGTCCAGCTCGATCGGCGGCCAGCAGACGGCCCCCGTGGTGACGCGGATGGACCAGCATTGGGACAACGTCTATCTGCTCTGCAGCGACGGGCTCACCAAGCACGTCTCCGACGCGCGCATCGCCGAGCGGCTCGGCGCCATGACGTCCTCGCGCCAGGCGTGCGAGGCGCTGCTGCAGGACGCGCTCGACGCGGGCGGGAGCGACAACGTCACCGTGATCGTCGTGCGGGACGTGAAGAAGGACGGGTAGCTCGACCCGATGCGGGCGCCTGCGGCTCACCCCCTGGCCCCGCGCCCGCGTCCGAGGAGGGGCGGCATGAGTCAGGAGTACCACGAGCGGCAGCGGGCGTGGCAGGACCGCTTCGACACCCGTCGCCTGGCGGACCGCCTAGCCGAGTCCACCCGCGACCACATCATCCCCGCGCACCGGGCGTTCATCGAGCGCCGCGACATGTTCTTTCTGGCCACGGCCAGCGCGGACGGCTGGCCCGAGTGCTCCTACAAGGGCGGCGCGCCGGGGTTCGTGCGCGTCTTGGACGAGCACACCATCGCGTTCCCGCTGTACGAGGGGAACGGCATGTATCTCTCCAGCGGCAACCTGGCGGCGAATCCCCGGGTGGGGATGCTGTTCATCGACTTCGAGGGCGGGACACGGCTGCGGGTGAGCGGCGAGACCACCATCGCCGCCGACGACCCGCTGCTCCCCAGCTACCCGGGCGCGCAGCTCATCGTGCGGGTGCGCGTGCACGAGGTGTTCCCCAACTGCCGGCGCTACGTGCATCGGTATCAGCTGGTGGAGCGCTCGGTGTTCGTCCCCAGCGCCGAGGGGGAGGCGCCGGTCCCCGACTGGAAGCGCGATCCGTGGTTCGACGGCACCCTGCCGGCGAACGACCGCGCGCTCGATCCCGGCCGTCCCAGCGCCCCCTCGCAGCCCGAGTTCTGAGCGCCGGGCGGCCGTCAGTCGAAGTCCATGCCCCCATTGACGGTGCCGGTTTCGAGCCGCGCGTTGTAGTGATCCGGGACGTAGAGATTGACGCCGCCGTTCGTGGTGCGGGCGTCGAGTCCGGCCCCGTCCCGCCCAGGGTTGCACGAGTCTCCCGGTCTGTCACGAATGGCCTCCGTGCTGCCGCCCCTTCATGTGGATGGTGAAGCGGTCCGTCGGCGGCCAATTCAGCTCGCGACAGACAACCCCTACCAGTTGATCGGCGCGCTCCCGAATCGAGCGCTGGGAGCCTGAGACAGGAACTCTGAGAAAGCGGCGGATGACGGCTCCCGGGGGGAGATCCTCCACGGTGCAGGTGAAGCCGGCGGCGGCGAGGCTGGCGACGACTCGGGGGAAGGCATCAACGGTCCACGCCGCATCCGGCAGGCCGAACTCGATCGTCTGTGATGTGGGGTGGTTCTCGGTGATGGCGAACTGCAGAAAGCCCGGCCCGGTCTCCCTGTCGAAGGTGAGAACGTCCCCGCTGTCCACCTGGCCAAGGAAGCTCCAGAGGGCGCGATCGAATTCGCCGATCGGCCGATGGCGGTAGAAGACCGGGCGCTTGCCCGATCGCAGCACCAGGGCTGCGACCGCGACGGCGGAGAGAAGAAGCCAGAGCCACCAGGGCATCAGACGTGTCAGCCGCTAATCGCCAGGCGCCACCTGGCGGGACGAGCAAAACAGGAGCGCAGCGACTGCAACGACAGGCCCGGCAGGAATCGTCGCGCGAGCGCCAATGCCTGGCGGGCCTGCAAGCAGGAACGTAGTGACTGCGAAACAGGCCCGGCAGGAATCGAACCTGCAACCCCCGGTTTTGGAGACCGGTGCTCTACCAATTGAGCTACGGACCTATACCCAATGCGGAATTCGAGAATGCGGAGTGCGGAATGACAGGCGGCGGTCGATTCCGCATTCCGCATTCGCCATTCCGCATTCCCCGAGGGTGGCTGACGGGAATTGAACCCGCAACCTCCGGAGCCACAGTCCGGCGCTCTAACCGATTGAGCTACAGCCACCACGGCTCGGGCGCCACGGCGCCGAATCGGGAATTCTAAGCGGGCCAGAACCGCCGCGCCAGCTTCGCCGTGCGCTTGTGCGCCGGGACCGCCTCGCCGTCGAGCGTGGCCACCGGCACGATCCCCCGCGCCGCGTTCGCCAGGAACAGGCTCTTCCCCGTCAGCTCGCCCCGCCCGCTCCACGCCTCGACCACCGGGACCAGCTCCCCGATCCGCGCCCGCGCCACCCCCGGGAGCACGTGCAGGGCGAGGGCCGGCGTCCGCAGCGTCTCACCCTCCCACCAGAACACGGTCCACACGGTCGCCTCGGCCACCAGGTGCCCCGCCGTCAGCAGCAATGCCTCGTCCGCCTGGGCCGCCCACGCCTCCGCCGCGGCGCGTTCGAACGCCGTGCGGACCGTCGTCTTGTGCGGGTAGGGCGCGTGCGGCACGGTCGCGGTGATCACCCGCGGGGGGTCCGTCTCGCGCAGCTCGCGCGCGGTGACCGTGGCACGCCCATCCCGTACCTCGACGCGGACCACCGCGTCGCCCGCGGCCGCGTGCGGCGCCACCAGCGTGCCGAGCTCCTCCGCCGGCGCCGGCAGTCCCAGGTCGGACAACGCGCGGCTGAGTCGGGCGGCGTGCCGGTCGAGGAACGGGAAGCGGCCCTTGCGCAGGCGCAGGGTCTCGATCAGTCCAGGCGAGCCGGGCGGCCCGGGCGCGGCGAGAGGCACGGGGAGAGGGTACATTATCCCGCATGTTCCGTCGAGTGACCTCCCCGGCGCTGGCGGCCCTCCTCGTTGCCTGCGCCAGCGGCCCCCCGCCCGACTTCGCCCCCGACCCCGGACTGGTGGCTCGTATCCGGGAGATCCGCATCACCACCACGGCCGGCGCCGTCTGCCCCGGACGCAGCTTCCCGGCGAGCTACGACGCCCTGCTCGACGACGGTTCCATCGTCCCGTTCGCGTCGTCGTACGACGCGGACCGCCCGCCGCCGCTCCACGTCGTGTTCCTCGAACGCTCGAGCAACGCCGCGACGCCGCTCCAGTCGGGCGGCTGGTCCGCCGACGGCGACCCGCTGCGCAGCGTCCGCCAGGGCGTGCGCCTCCACGCCACCATGAAGGCCCGGCCGGAGCTGCGCGCCGAGGCGGTGATCGCCCCGGAGTACTCCTGCCTGCCGCACGTCTACACGTTCGAAGGCGCCCCGGGCGAGCGGGGCCGCACCGGGGACGACGGGCCCGACGTCACCGTGCGACTCGGCGTGGTGCGCTCGCCGTACTACCCGCGCCTGCTCGTCGCACAGGTCGAGGTGGCGGACGCGCCCCCGCTGTGGATGCTCGCCGACGCCCAGACGATCCCGCCGGCCGACTGGCTGCGCATCGAGTCGCGCGGCGGGGTCGGCGGCCGGGGTCTCGACGGCACCGCGGGAACCGCCGGGGCGGCGGGGAATCCCGGCTGCCCGGGGTCCCCCGGCGGGGCCGGCGGGGCCGGCGGCGCGGGCGGCCGCGGGTCGGCGGGAGGCCGGGGCGGCCGCATCACCATCGTGGCCCCGCAGGAAGAACCGTTCCTCGCGGGCCTGATCGAGGCCCGTACCCCCGGCGGCGAGGCCGGTGAGGGCGGGCGTGGCGGGGCGGGCGGTGCCGGCGGCAAGGGCGGCGCCGCGAGTCCCGCCGACGACCGGCGCTGTCAGCCCGGGGCCGACGGGACCGCCGGACAGCCGGGCCGGGCCGGGGCCGCCGGGTCCGAGGGCGAGCCGGGCCTCCGCCCCCGCGTGATCACGGTGCCCCTGCGCGACGTCTTCGGAGCCCGTGCCCATCCGGAGATCGTGGAACTGATGAGGCAGCAGTAGGCAGATGGCAGATGGCAGATGGCAGATGGCAGCCTGCCAGCTGCCGACAGCCATCTGCCATCACACGATTCGGAGCTCACCATGCATCGGATTCCTGTTGTCGCCCTCTGCGTCGCGTTGTCGGTCGGCGCGTGCGTCCGCAAAACCCCGCAGCCCGAGGGGCCGTCCCGCGTCGCCGCGACCGCGGGGTTCCGGACGCCCGAGAGCGTCCGCTACGACGCGGACCTCGACATCTACTTCGTCTCGAACATCAGCGGCGTGCCGTCGGTGAAGGACGGGGACGGCTTCATCTCGCGCCTCGGTCCCGATGGCGCCCTGCTCGATACCGCGTTCATCCGCGGCGGGGTCAACGGGGTCGTGCTCGACGCGCCCAAGGGGATGGCCGTCGTCGGGGACACCCTCTGGGTCACCGACATCGACGCGGTGCGGGGATTCGACAAGCGCAGCGGCGCGCCGGTCGCGAGCGTCGCGTTCGCCGGCGCGCAGTTCCTCAACGACATCACGGCGGGACCGGACGGCGCGCTGTACATCACCGATAGCGGGATCCGCATCGACTCGACCGGGATGAGCCATCCCGGTCCCGATCGGATCTTCCGGCTGGGCAATGACCGGACGATCACGACGGCGGCCCAGGGCGATACGCTCGGCGGGCCCAACGGCATCACGTGGGACGCGGGCGCCAGCCGGTTCCTGGTCGTGCCGATCGGGGTGGGCTCGGTCTTCGGATGGACGCCGGGTGACACCCTGCCGGCCGTCATCACCACGGGGCCGGGCGGCTACGACGGCGTGGAACGGCTGGCCGACGGCCGGTTCCTGATCTCCTCGTGGACCGACTCGAGCGTGTACCTGCTCGACTCGACCGCGACGCTGGTGCGCTACATCGCCGGCGTC